>JAUXAJ010000008.1 GCA_030620005.1 Promethearchaeota archaeon
ATCATTAGAAATAATGGTAACACTACCGTCGGGGCGACGGGAAGTCACGCCTTTGGAGATAATGTAAGACCAAAAGACCTTCTTCGGAAGATCTTTCGGCAGTTGTCGATGAACAAGGAAACATCTTTCTCAGGGAAGGAATCTCCTTCCTTTAGGAAGGAGTAGTTCAAAATCAACAGAATTCTTTGATTTTGATAATATAAAAAATTAAAAAATAAAGCTTTAGAAATTACCAAAGGTTTAAAAACGGAGAAAGAAAAGGCAATAGCTCTATTTTATTTTGTTAAAGATGGATTAAAGTATAACATGCGTTTGTTTATTCCTAAAGTTAAACAAAACTTTATCGCTAGTAAAATTTTGCGTAAGCGCGAGGGTTTTTGCGTGTCAAAATCAATTTTATTATCTTCCTTAGCTAGAGCGGTAGGAATACCCGCAAGAATTCATTTAGTAGATTTAATCAACCATAAAGTCTCACAAAAAGTAGTAGATTTAATGGGTACTAGTATTACCAGAAGCTGTTGAGTGAGAAATGCCGCTTGTTTAAATTAATTCGATTTCATGAATTGTACTTAATCCGTCATGATAATGAAAAGATAATTACTCCCGTTAAGACAATTAATAAATATTTGAAATACTTTTTTGATCTTATATTCTTGTCTTCATTTGATTCAGTCATGTGTATCAATTTTGTGTTTTAATTTCATATAATTTATTTTTTAAATTAAATAATTATTTCTTATATTAAGAGAGAGAGGTATTTTACATTAATTTTGGCCTCAATTATAATTTAATTTATTTACATTAACTTTTATTACCCTTCATTATTTTAACAATCATTTTTTGATTTAGATTTCACTTTATCAATTTATTTGAATAAGTATTAAGGATCGAGTACTTCATTTAATCTATAAAACAGAATTCCTTAATAAAAACATGAAAAAGTTCTAAAAAGACATAATATTTTTAAAAATATGGAATTAGATCAATATCTTCAACCTTCAGTTTTTTATGATTTTGATAAGAAAAAAGTAAAAAATAAAGCTTTAGAAATTACCGAAGGTTTAAAAACGGATGAAGAAAAGGCAATAGCTCTGTTTTATTTTGTTAGAGATGGATTAAAGTATAACATGCGTTTGTTTATTCCTAAAGTTAAACAAAACTTTATCGCTAGTAAGATTTTGCGTAAGCGCGAGGGTTTTTGCGTGTCAAAATCAATTTTATTATCTTCCTTAGCTAGAGCGGTGGGAATACCCGCAAGAATCCATTTAGTAGATTTAATCAACCATAAAGTCTCACAAAAAGTAGTAGATTTAATGGGTACTAATATAATGTATTATCACGGATTCAGCGAATTTTACTTGAACGACAAATGGATAAAATTAACACCCTCATTTGACAAAGAAACTGCAATTAGAGGGGGTTTTATACCAATGTGTGAATTCGACGGTGAACACGACGCGGTTTTTCCAAAATATGATAACGAAGGTAATTTATTTGGAGAATATGTTGGAGATCATGGAGTTCATGCAGATTTACCGCTAGAAGAGATTGATAAATTATTTGATGAAAAATATAATATATATAGAAGATATACAAACGGTACTGTAAAAGTTGAAAATTCTCGAGATTTAATTTAAATGAGTAGTTTAACTTAATCGCGAAAAAATTAACTTCTTCCTGATTATTTTATGCAATAAAATAGTAGACAATTAAAGAAAAAAACAAGACTTTTCTAGGTAAAATAACTCTCTTTTAATCCCAATTCTTTTAAATATATTTTAAATTTTCCTAATTTGCCTCCATAGTTTCCAGATGAAATTTTAACTAGACCATCCATGTCTACAATGCCTTGTATGACTTTGAGCATTGCATTTTTTACCGTATCAATATCAATTCCGTTAAACACGAGTTCGGGTATCGATTTAACGCCTTCTGGAACTTCAAATTCCTCTGCCGATAATTTATTTTTTAAGGTTGGACAAAATGGATGATTTGTTGGAGGGCCGATTTCGGGATATTTTGCGTCAGGAGGTACCAGTTTTGATCCCGCAGAACACACGTCAAACGTCGTGCAAATATTATCTAATTCGGCAATAATCTTTACGCCTTCTCTTCCCACTTTTATCCCTGATTCTACAGAATCGCAGAACAACCACAAATTACCGCCCATGACTCCTTTTGCATGTGATAACTGTTCGTCAATCAAGAAATCATGTCCCATCATTATTGGAACTGAAATCATTTCTCTATTGTATTTTTTAACGATTTCTTCGTAACCATCTCCACAATGACCTACATTATCCATCATGTTGAATTTCAAATCCGTTTCCTTTGGATAATGATCAAAAACTGCGGTTGTTGGAACTACAAGAATACCCTGACGCATTCTTCTACCCAATTGTTCGTAGAACTTAGCTGTAGCTTTTTTACCGCTCCCAGTCACCCATAATTGAACTATTGCTCCAATTCTCCCATCTATCGTCTCTTTTTCAGATAACCATCTTACAATACCACCTTCAGCGTCTCCAAACACGGTTGATGGAAGCGCTGTAAAAGCGTTTGCAGCCCTGTTTAGAAACTCTGCATCTTGGGCTGTGACCATTAATTGGACACAGAGGCCCTCGAAGGCTTCACAATAAGTATCATCAATTTTGCATGCCATTAATAATCAATAAAATTTATTTTTTTTACTTTAAAATCTAAGAATTACATTAATGTTTTTAAAAGTTTTTAATGAGCAATTAATATGTCCAATAAAAACATGATAAACTTTAAAAAATCCATTAAGCGTTGATTAAATTCTTTCTTTCAAGACATTTTGTTCGTATTGCTCGATCTCTTCCATCCATTCATTTCGAACCGGAACATCGTTTTGTAAACAGAAATAATCCCAAATTGCACCATGAGGATACGATTTTAAATCTTCCAAAAGACCAAGTCGTTTAAAATATTCTCCATTGTTTTCATATTCCATCAATCTGTCTATTGGTTGAAGCAAAGCATATAATAAGCTTTTCTGCATTGCCCTTGTTCCGATTACCCAAGCGGCTATACGATTAATGGAAGCGTCAAAAAAATCCAAACCAATGTTAATTTTATCCATGTTCCGACATCTTACCACTTCTTCTGCTAATTGAATTAAATCGTCGTTTAAAATGACTACATGATCGCTATCCCACCTAAGACCTCGACTTACGTGGAGCATGAGCCCTTTTAAAAAAGGCAGTACTGCCGAAATTTTATCCGCTGCAGATTCAGTAGGATGATAATGTCCGGTGTCAATTGTAAGTAATGTATTATTAGCGATTGCATAACTCAAATAAAACTCGTGGCTTCCCACTACAAACGATTCGCTTCCGATACCAAAGAGCTTGCCTTCAAGGGAATCTTCCACTTGTGATTGTGGATATTTTTTATTAAGAATATCGTCTAATGATTCTCTTAAGAGTTTTCTATGGCCTATTCGATCAACTGGGATATCTTTCATACCATCCGGTATCCAAATATTGTGAATGCATCTATCGTTTAGTTGCTTTCCTATTTCAGCGCTAATCTCTCGACATTTCTTCACGTGTTCTATCCAGAATTCCCGCGTTTCTTTTGATTTACAACTGAGGGTAAAACCATCGTCAGCTTTTGGGTGTGAAAAAAGAGTACAGTTAAAGTCTAACTTTAAATTCTTATCTCTTGCCCATTCAATCCACCCTTGAAAGTGTTCCGGAGTAAATTCGTTTCTTTCTACGATTTTTCCTCCAAAATCTCCATAACTCGATTGTAAATTCATGCGATGATTACCAGGTATTAGTGAGATTGCTTTTTCGAAATCCATTTGGAGCTCTTTAATGGTGCGCGCTTTTCCAAGATAATTTCCAGTTGCCTGTATACCCCCTCCACTTAATTTGGTATCGGGCCTTTCAAATCCACCTACATCGTCCCCTTGCCAATAATGAATTGAAATTGAAATCTCTTTTAATTGTTCAATAACTTTATCAGTATCAATTCCAAATTCGGAATATTGTTGTGTTGCAGACTCATAAGCAGTAAGAATTGAATTACTAGTGGATCTTTTACTATTCATTGTTCTATTAAAAATTTAATTTTTATAAAGAAATTAGGTTACTAAAGTTCTACAACTTAATTTATTTTGTAAGATTTTAAAATACTTGCATTTTTTAAAAGTATTTCGTGGAGTGTATTTGAACCATGAAATATAATATTTATAGTTCATAAAAAACTATTAAATCATAATATTAAAAAAATTTGAAAGAGAATCAAAAAGATGCCTGTAGGAATCTTTCTATACGAAATAGAAAAATCGTTTGGCCCTCAAATTATTGCAGATTATTATATAACTCAAGAAAAAGCAACTCCAGAAATTTTAAAAAAATTCAACGAAAAACACGTCAAGAAGGCTTTAACTGATGCGACTCATCAAAAAGGCGAGTCTTTGTATTATTCTAGCGTTATAGAAGCAAACACGGGAGAGAAAAAGCTCTATCTTGGATTCATACTTAAAGAAGCTGAAGATATTATTTCTTTAAAAAGTCTATTTGAAAGTATTGAAGATAAAGTAATTCAGAATTTTACCAAAGATAAAAAGAAAATGAAGTTACTTTTAAAAGACATATTAAATTCAATGATAAGTTTATTCGAAAAGTTAAAAGAACCTAAAATAATTTCTGAAATCATAAATGAAAAGACTAAAAAGATGCTTGACGAAGGTAAACTTCAAGAAGCTAGAGTCTTAATTGATTTAGGAGAAAAGATTCCTAATAAATTAGCCGCTGAAGTGAAACTTGCTGAACAATGTTTTCACGATAAATTGTATAGGAAAGCTAAGAAGTCTTATCTTAAAGCAGCCGACTTAGCAAACTTAATTAAAGAACCTGAAATTGTTGATTTTTTAAAGAAAAAGGCTGAACACGTGGGAAATTTACCAGATCTCCTGAAAACCCGAGACGCGATAAATAAAGGCATGAAAAAATCTTTGGAAAATTTGGATGATTTTCAAGTTGAAATTGATATATATGAAAACCTCATCCCTCTAATTGAAAAAAACATTCAACTTTCTAACTCTCTCGAAGATAACGTTCAGATTGAAATCTTAGAATATTTAAAAAAGTTTGCCATTCAAGCCTCAAAAAAGGCGAAAGAATTAAAAAATTTGGATGATCAGGTCGTTAATTTGTTAAAAAAGCTTTATAAACGAAAGCAACTTGGTTCACGCTCAAATTAATCAAGTTCGTCGGAGTTATTCTTCAATGTAAAAAGATTTTTCACTTTAGACTTTAGTGTAAAAACAATAGAGTGATAAATTTTAAATTGATTTGAAATAAATTGAATAAATATGGGTCCGAATAGTGGTCAGGGTAAATTTAGATTTGTTCAGACCGAATATCTTCTTCTACAGGCGCTGGAGGTATATACTCGCCAATGTCTGAAAAAATAATTTTAGCAATTTCCCAGCCTTCCTTAGTAGGATATTTTAACGCGTTTGCTATGAGTCGTTCTCCAATTTCGCTATCAATTTCAACTTCATGGATTTCTGTGTTATTATGCAGGATCATATCGTCTTTTGCCCCCCCACTCCCTCTTGGAACAATTAATATACCCGCCTCCAGAGCTTTTTCGCTTATTGCGTCCTTTAATCGTTTAGCGGCATAATATCCCGCAACCCCCGCTTTTCTTTCAAAAGTTTTAATTGAAGGTATTTCAAAGCCCCATTTCTTCCCTCCAGTTTCGATGAGAGCTGCTAAAGTTTGTAGCCTTTTCCCAAGCATGAATTTAAACTCCATTTGAGTCTTGAACTCCTTTCCCTTTTGTTCGCCAACGTTTTTAATGCATTTTAAAGCGGCACCCGCCACTGACTGTGGATTAACATTAATGGTGTATTCTTCTTCAGCTAAAATATCTTCAATTGTCTTTGTAATCACTTCTCTTGGTTTTGAGAAATCAACGATTTGTTCTTCAAGTTCAGATGGAGGTCTTACTGTTGCTACGAAATCTGCACCTGCTTCTAAAAGTTGTTCAACGGTCATTTCTTCCATGATTACTTTATCAATGAATCGACGACATAACTTTATACTGTTGCGAGGATTCCCTTTAGTCTTTTCGAAAATTAATTCGATTAATTTTTCATTTAAAGGAAATAAAGGGTATAATGGCGGGTTCAAGTTGTTTTCGTCCCAAAATACTTCCATTGAACGGCTGAAAAATATTTTTAAATCGTTTAAGCTAAATGGTTTTAATTCTTGTTCAGGTTCCATTCTTGAACGCAATGGTTGATCGGCAATTTCTAAAATTCTGGGCCAAATCTCCTTTAACACGGCAATTATAATGACTAAGCCCTTTACTTCGTTATATTGGCGTTTTAATATTTCAAGAAGCTTGCGCTCAGCTACTTCACCGTGCATGCGATAAGGAGATTCTAATTCGTCGAAATAGAGTATGATCACTCTGTCTAAATTCTCCGTGATTATTTTAATTAATGCTAAACACACATCATCGTCTTCTACTACTGAATTAATTCCTAACGCGCTTAACTCTTCTGGTTCTAAATCTTCTCCGAGAAGCCATCTTTCCGCTAAGGCTTTTTTATTTTTATCTAATTGATATGTAACTAGTGCTTTTACGCAATCTGCGAAAACTCCAGGGAATTCGCGAATTCCCATTAGAATAACCTCTTCTATTTTTTTTGGTCTCTGGAATAATCCTTCTTTTTCCCCCCCCCATTTCTTTATGAGTCTTTTTGAAACGGTATCAAGAATTTCTGGGCCACAATCTTCTATAAGGCAAGTATATATATGAAGTAACACTCTAATACTTGCTGGCGGGCTTGAAACATAAACAATGCTCCAATCTATTGGTTCTAATTGATTAACTTCAAGTTCTTGAATATCTTCTGATGTTTCTAACTTTTTTCTATTTTCAAGTTCTTTATCTTTAAAAGAATGATAAGCATGCGTCTTGCCCGTTCCGGCAGATCCGAGGATAGGAAGCAATCTTGAAGACCGATCCCTATATGTTTGACGAACAAGCCGGAAAACTTCTCTATCTATATAATTTCTAGGTCTTGAAACATCAACTTTGTCTCGAATATCCCCTCGAGATACAAAATTGCTGAAAGGGGGCATTGGTGCTTCTCGAAGCACATCTAAGTACATCTCCTTGTCTTCTGGAGAAAGGTTGTCAAATTGCATGAATTCATTACCTTTTTTTTTTATAAGAAATAGAATCTATTTAAAATAATCTAGCTTATTAAATTTAATTATGAATTTAATTTAAATACAAGCTATTAAATTTAATTAATGTTTTGACAATTTATTTTTTCGACATAAATTTATTAATATGAACAGTCTTTTATAGAATAGGAGCTACTATGATATTAATTCCTACTAATAAATCTTTGTCATGATCGTTTAAACAAATTAAAAGTGATAATTATCATGATAAAACCGTGAGGATGATTGTAAATTGCCGAAAAAAAGACTTGATAAGGATGAGGACGATGAGGACGACGACCCTAAAAATCCCTTTGATTTTTTTAAAATATTCTCGGATCCAAATCAATGGTTTAAGTCAAAAAAGTTCAAACATCTATTCAACCAAATTTTTGACCAAATAGCCAAGAATTTACCGCCCGAATTTAGGTCCCTCTCTCCAGAAGATATCATGAAAGAATTCATGAAGAATCAGTCTAAATTTGGGTTTCAAGCACCATTCATGGCGGGATTTAACATTAATTTTGGTCCAGACGGAAAACCAATTATCGACTCGTTTGGAAACATTAAACCAACACTAGATTCGGGTGAACCTGTTGTCGATGGAGCCCGAGATCCTTTGATAGAAGTAAACGAACTAGATGATAAAATAATAATCATAGCAGAAATGCCCGGTGTAACCAAGGAAGATATTGAATTAAAGGCTACAAGTAATAGCATAACGATTTCCACCAAATCCAGTACTTATGGAAGAAAATACTATAAAGAAATTGATCTTCCCGCTGCGATTAACTCAGATTACGCCAAGGCAAGATATATTAACGGTATCCTTGAAGTAGAGTTGAAAAAACTTGAAGAAGAACGCAAAAATATTAAGATAGATTAAAATCTTAATTTTTAATTTTTTATCTAATTTAAACGAAAACCTTTATTAATTTGTTTATCGAATACTTTTATAATTAACTTAATTTAGGTAAAAAAACATGTCTGAAAAAGAAGAAATTCTATCTAAAAAAGCTTTAATCGTAATAGGTATAACATTTCTATTGATTTTTGTCATCAGCATGATCTTGCTTGGTTTAGGTCTCAATGAAGCGTTCTATAGCACATCTTCAGGAGTTCGAGCGTTTTTTACAGTGATAACGAATCTTGGAGAACCATTGGTGTTCATAATAATTTCCGCACTGATATATATTGCGTACGATAAACGGCTAGCTAAAAATTTGGTTTTTAGCTTGATTACTTCGTCCTACATTAATGAAGTTTTGAAAAATATATTTCAAGATCCAAGGCCACCTGCCAATATAGACGCAAGCGAAATGCATGGTTTTGTTGAAACATCCTACGGATTTCCATCGGGACATTCTCAAACTGCTGTCTCCTATTGGGGATATTTAGCTTATGGACTTAAGGATAAAGGGAAAAAATACGTCATTCCAGTTATTCTTTCAGTGCTAATTTTCTTAGTCGCAATTTCGAGAATAATCATCGGAGTTCATGACCTGCAGGATATTTGGGGGGGGCTCTTAATTGGAATTGGATATCTACTCGTCTTCATCTACTTAGAACCAGTTTTCTCCGAAAAATTCAGCGCTCTTAGTTTGAACGTAAAAATAATATTTGCAATTCTCGTTTCTCTCGTTTTATTTACCATGGGCACCTTATTGTTCCCAGCTACAGGGTTTGGTTTAGTTTCCAATCCTCCTTTATACACCGATGGTGGTGGTTTTGCCCAGGGAGGAGGTGTGGTTTTAGGATTTGGTGTTGGATACATATTAGAAAATGAAAAAGTGAATTATGAACCTTCCAGATTGGACACCAAGCAAAAGCTCATCAATATAGTAATAGGAATGCTCATCATTTTTATCGCGTATTTCGGTCTTGAAGCATTGAAACCAGTGTTTAATTCAGTTATATATAGGTATATAAGGTATGCTCTAATATCATTTATCTTGGCTTACTTATTACCACTATTATTTACGAAAATTAATAAATAATAAAAAATCAAATCTCTTTTTTTTTCTTATTATTAGTTTATTTGAATTTTAACCACATGAATTATATTCTTAACAACTCATTCAGAAGTTTTTATTATTTCTATTCCGTGTAAGATTCCTTTAAATGAAATGCAATATATTTAACTAGAATTTTGTCGGCTCTTTTGACCTTTTCATGAGGAGTAATAATTCATCTATATAAATATCTTCTCTTATTGAATGCTTTTCAAAACATATAAATAGATGGTAATGCAATTATACTTTAGAATAAAATAAAATAGAATTATATGATTAAGGAAGATATTTAAGAAATGATACTAGAGATGGTTGAAAGCGGTCATAACGAAGGTGTTTATATCAATGATATCAACATGCCATCTTATCAAATAAAAAAAAGCACGAGAACAAGGATTAAGCGGATTCTAATACAAGAGTTTTCTTTAAATTGGTAGGAAAAAAAACAAAACGAAATATCTTGCTAAATTAGTAATTTTTTGGTCTCAAGTTTAATAATTAAACAGAATCCTTCATTTAAAGGATTTTATTTTGACTTTTCTATATGAATTAATTTGACCAATTTATTGAGAGATAATTAAAAAAAGTTATACTTGTATATTTTAAAAAATTTTAATCTCAAACTAAGATGTATATTACTCATTCCAGTTTATGGAGAACTCTTGAATTAAAATCCGTTTTATTTTTATCCTTGAGCTATCTTTTATACGAACTCCCTCAATGATGTCAGAATAAACTTCTGGTCGATATAAATCCGATGTAACCATTTCTAATAACATTATTAATATTATTATTACATTCTTGTTATTTAATATTTATCAATTTTTTCAAACGACAAAAATGAAAATATAATTTCCAACTAAAACAACCAATATTATCTAATTTTTTTAACTAAAATATCGAATTAAAGGAAAATATTATTCAATTTTAAGGTCAGAAGAAAAACTTTCAACTAATATGATTGCGTGAATATAAATTCTTTATTTAATGTCTACTCAAAAATGAGTTATTATCTAAAACGATTGCCAATAGTTTTAGATTCAGATTTAGTCCCCATGATAATTAAAAATCTGGTATTAATTTAAAAAAATAAGCGAGACATGACTAAAATTTTCAAAATTATTAAAATAACTCCAAATAGGGAGCAATTTTCTCTTTCGCTTCAGGATCCTTAATGCTCTCTAAAATGATTTTGGATAATTCCTTTTTCTTTTGAAAGTAGAATTTCATGAACTCTTTTTTCGTCATGTTAGGATATCGTATTTCTAAAGCAAGGTCTCTATGAGGACACCCGCCTGTTCTCATGCAATAGTAAGAAATTGAGCCAAAACATACTATATCAGAATCCCATCCATTTTCTTTTGAGAATTGTTCCTTAATTTTAACAAATTCCTCGGGACTAATTTTCAATTCTTTTAAAATTTCATCTCGTCTGCATTTATACATGAAAGTTAACGAATATCCGGGCTTGCAACAAAAAGTTAAGGCTCGGTAATCTCCTCTCATGCATATTGGAATGGGAGCATCTTTTTCCCAGCCGGGTATGTCTCGCAGTTTCTTTGGGTCTATATCAACCATGTTAAAGGTATAACAATGTCTTTTTGTCATGCAATTTTTTATTGTTAATAAAAATGATACGTCTGATATTAAGTTACCACTTTAAGAACGTGGTATCTCATCGTAAAATATTAAATTATAAGAAAATACCTGAATTCTTCTATAGATCATTATAATGAGGGCTCGGAGGGGGTATTGATCCCCCTTCTATGATGGACACTTCTATTGATCCTCAGTCTAGGGATTTCTACTGCTTAAAATACGAAGCTATTCAAGCAATCACAGTCCCCAATTCTACCATTAAACTACCCGAGCCATATGATAAAAAATATTAAAATCAGGGCTAATAATCATAATTTTTGTTTCTAAAAAAGTTTTATTCATATTTTTTAGACACATCAATTAGTTTTGAAGGAGAAAATCTTTTCCGAAATGATCAATCATTCTATTGAAAGCCTCTGACGCGGAACCATTTCCCCAGTCGTAGATTGTAAAACTTCCAATTTCCTTGCCACTAGGTTGAGTTCTTCCAAGATGACCGTAGTTTTCCGTCATGAAGCCAAAATCACTTTCGTTGAAGAAATCCCATGCATTTTCCCATAGTACTTTTGTTTTAGGATTTTGTGGACAATACATCATGACAAATGAAGCTCGTAAGGCAGCCAATCCTCGTTGAATGTACTCCTTACAATTTAATTCTTCACCATATTGAACGATCAATTCGGCAAATAAGCTTTGACGCGCGTCGTTCCATTCACCATCAGCGTTCATCACGCCAAAGCCTCCGAGACACTTAACATATATATAAGGAGGTTGCCACGACGCTTGGGTCATGAGTAGCTCGTCCAAGACTCGTTGACCGAGTATTAAGTATTCTTTTTTTTTGGTAAGATGATAGCATTCTAAGAGCGCTTCAGCAGTCCAAAACATTGAAAAGTTGCATTGTTTAAAGATATTATTCCGTTTAAACTTTTTTCCCACGTGATCCAAGCCAAACCGGCAACAAGACCAGTATGTTTCGAAATCTTCCCATCGTCCTTTCGGAATGATCTTTGTAATTATTGAATCCATGGCTTTCAGGGCCGTTTTTTTAAAATTTACTTCTTTAGTTAATTCGAATAATTTCAAAAGGAACGTTATTGACAAGGATGTTTCTGGTGATTGGTCTAAAACACCCATCGGTTTAAAAGTCTCAAGATCTAGCCACGCGGGGAAGAATCCATCCGTGTCCTGCAATTGTAATAGCGATTCCGCATATTGTCGTGCGTATTCAAGTAATCGCTCGTCCCTTTCGAGTTCTTCGTGCCATCGTAGCATGTTTAATGCCGTCCAACTCATGTCTAAAACATGGTATGGTGAAGCTCGAGCGTCTCGAGTAAATGGATTCCTATTCGAATTTCCCCAAAAATAATTGTTCCAACTTTTTGACCTGTATACTTTTTTTCCGTTTACATTCGTCAGTCCTAATTCTGTTCCTATTACTGATGGAAAAAATCCATTCTTTTGAGGGAAACTAAGAGCTAATTCTTTCGTGAGCTTTGCTTTTTCAAGTAAGTCATTATTATTCGTGCGTTTAGCAAGTCTATACAATCCAGATGCGGACCTAAGCGAACAAAACCAAGCTTGATTCCAAATAGAACGAAACTCTCTTTCCCAATAAGGTTTAGGATAATTTGGACTTTGACTCGCGTTAACGATAAATACAGGAGCTCCAACTTTTTTTCCATTAATAACAAATTCTTGCCACACGTGGTCTTTCCATAGATTAAACGCCCAATTATAGGCCATTTCAACATGTTTTGATAAATCTGGTGAGAGTGGATTGCCATTTTCATATTCTTTTTGACCCCATTTAGACCATAAGAACTCTAATATTCTACGCCATGGATTGTTAGCAATTTCCGTATCTTCATGATAAATGATATAAAATCCGAATTGGTTCTTTCCAGCGGGATGTACTGCCCCTTTCCGTTGGGAATGTAACACGTGTTCTTTTACGCGCGTGCAACACATGCCAACTATTAAACGGTTATTTGGTGCGTCTAAATCAAGATACCATCGCGGCTTTTTTTTGTTATAGTGTGATTCTGGATTACTATAAGACATTGTTAGAAGATCTAAATCGGGAATAACGATCAAAACTTTGTCATTTTTTGATGCTATTAGTGCGGGTGAACGAAACACGTGTTGGTCTACTACATGTCTATCAGTAGGTGTCAAATGAGGTAACCAATGAAAGTTCGGTTTAAAATCTGGTTTTAACACTATTCGCCAATTATCGTGGTTCATGGGATGCTTTAATTCGTAAGTAAATATAAAATGCTTAACATTTTCTCCGAATTCATTTATGGTTAAAGAAGGAGTAATTCCTGCTATAGAATCAAATTGCATGTTTACACTTGAATTTTTAAATAAAATCCGTTGTTCAATCATGTTGCTCTCTGGTTTTTTTTTTTATCTCTATTAATTATCTAACTTATCAAGATCTTAAGCCTAAAAAAGTGATTTAATCGATAAAGGATACTATTTGAGAAAAAAACAATAATAATATTAAAAAAAAAATAATTTAAAAATTATTAAGTTTAAATTTTGCGTTTCTTATAAATGACCAATCCTATAATGCCAATAGCCATGAATATCAGGAAGAAATACCCAAATGGAATCTCAGAAGGCGGCTGTGGTGGCGGTGGTTGTGACAGGTCTAAATCAAAATTCCAGTTCCAGTTCCAGTTCCAGTTCCATATTCTCTCTCCGGTAAGTGAATAAAGCGACAGGTGATCTAAAGTAATAGTAATTGTATCTCCGTTAATTCCAATTGGTACTTGTTGCCATTCCCCTTGTCCCTCGTTAGCTGATTCGTTGAACCACCATAATTCAATGTTTCCAAATACAACACTATCGTAAGTGATTGTAATGTTTACAAAACCCGAGATGCTACTGATATTGAGCCATAGATCTAGATAGAATATGGTAAAAGGCATTGCGCTTTGAAAAGCTTGTTGAATAAAGGCCGAAAAAATGAATGTTGTATCTGAAGAAACCGTGATATTTACCGTAATTTCAAAACCGCTCATTCCTACAGGTGTTAAACTCAATTCATGACTAACTCCGCTAAGTAAAGTCACCATCTGAATAGGAGAATCTTTTAAAAACCAAAAATTAGTAACCCCCGATTCATCATGTTGCCACATGGATCTATCTGTCGTGTAATATAATTGAACTAGTCCGTTTTCATAGTATTTTAACAAGGAATAGTGTTCAGTCGTGCTATTATATAATTTCACCCAGTTCACGCCATTGGTAACATTATCATATTGAAAATAATCTTTCACATTATCATACAATCTTGCCATATAATATCCCGAAGGTCCACCGTCAAAACTTTTAGGAATAATGAAGGGAGCGTATGTTTGTATACCATCACCTAATACAAAAGGATTTTGCTCGTTAGCGGCACCAATATACATATCTGGTTGCTCAACTTCCCATTCTGTTCCTGTCCATCTTGAATAATTTGCTTTCACGACCTGTACTGCGAGCATTCCATCCATGCTATCAATATTCTTGTATTCAAATTTTGTTATAGTAAGCTTTTTGTCTTCTGTATAATTTTTAAGAAATATTTCATCTCCTACTGCCACAACTGGCCACTCTAACTCATTAAGTGGGTTGTAATCGTAAATCCGTGTGTAATCTATATTCTTAGGGGTTTTTAAATCGTCTGGAGGACCAAAATACGCACGCATCTCTCCATTTGTCAAGATTCCGTGCTCATCATAGACCATGCGAGCATATGTCCCCCAAGTATTGTTCCAATAATAAATCGAATTGGAAGTAACCGCCATTTTCGCGCCCCACGACCCAATTTGAGAGGAACAAGTCCCATTAGTAAGAAAATAACCGTAAAACCAGCGAGAGGCATCAGCACACCAGTGAATATCCAAGACATCGGAGCTATTTTTAGGAATAAAAGGAAGTAAAAAGATACCTTGGCCACCGATGGAATCATCATTAATATCATATGGCAACATCTTCTCACTAGGGTTAGAGGTAGTATAATTTATTAAGGAGGCGTTAATTATTGGAAAATCGTTCAAATTATCATGTTCTTTTAATTCATCATCGGTTGTATTCCAATACATTTGTTTTAACATTACTCCATAATAATCTTGATAACCATGTTCTTCGTCTCCAGAGGCATTTATTAAATATTTCATGCTTGAAATGTTAAATATTTTAAGTCGTTCTCCTATTTTATTTTCTTCATATTCTTTTTCGATCCAGCCAACAATCGTACCATTATCAAAATCCCAATAATTCCCCGACTTATCACTTGGTGGTGGTCTTTCCCAATCCATGAAGGGTGGTCCACCTCCTTCGTCTGCGACAACATTTATAACATTCATTGACATTAACGAGATTATTGTAATTGAGAATAACATTAATAGGATAAGCGTCATGCTTTTTTTTTTCATTATTTATTGCCTCGTATTTTTTTTTTTAACTTAGATTTTTAAATGAATATAAGATAAAATTTTTATAAAGTTTTGCCAATAAGTTTGTTACAGATTTGTCTAATATGAAGAATCAAGTACTTTTTGAGTATAATTTAACAACTTTAATATAATGGTTATATTATTTAAAACTTAGATTATAACACCTTTTTCTTTTAGAAAAATACATCTTAATCCCGGAAAAATCGTGTAGATTACATCTTCGCAATTACTTCTTGTTTGACAATATTTCTTCGTATTTTTTCCTATTCAATAGAATTTTAATTTAATTTGTTTTCTACTACTTTAATTAAGTAATTTAAAAATTGATTTATTGCGTCTTCTAATTTTCCCGAATTATCAACTACAAAATCCGCACCTGGAAGTTTTTGATGAGATCGTGCCCTTTCAATTCTCTCCTTTAATAGATTTTCTGCTTCTCTTCCCCTATCTTTTATTCTCTGCATTGTTATTTCAAAAGGGACTTCAATAAATACGACTTTTAGGTTTTCATATAAAGACCTAGCCTCGTCAATAATCATTCTACTCACGTTAACTATAACTGGATGTCCTCCTTTGAGCCACTCGTCTATTTCTATAGGAACACCGTAATCTAATCCATAAATATGCCAATGTAAAGCAAATTGTCCAGAATTCTTCATTTCGTTAAATTTTTCTGTAGATATGGAATAATTATCTTCAAATTCCGAAGCGGGTCTCGTAATGTATCTCGTGGTTAAAAAAACTTGCTTGAAACTTGGTGGATATTTACTTACAGTTCCCGAAATAATTGAATCCTTACCTGATCCTGAGTTTCCGCAAACCAGAATTAAAATACCAGGAAATTCCTTCATCTTTTCACTTTTTTACAAATTCATATTTGAATTCAATCATTTTTAGACAACAATAATGAATTGTTTACTAAAGATAGTGCTTCTAAGCATTTCATGCGTGTATTTATATAGGAGTTAAATATCTTTAATATTAATATTGATAGATAAATAAATGAATTTCACATTAATTTATTTAGGTCTTAAAAAAAGTTTATTCATTTGAAGACTAATAATTCTGGTTAAATTAACGTGGCAAAAGGCGATATAGAAGGTAATGATTTTACAGCATTCAACGATCCTTTTACTGGCAGGAAAGTTATTCAGTTAACTTCAAGCGAGCAATTTTGCCACCATCCCTATTTTTACAATAAATCCATTACAAACGACAACAAATATCTTATACATGGCAAGAAATCAAACGGAACTCGAAATATTTTTAAAATGGATTTAACTAATGGTCTCTCCATGCAACTAACTGATGCCGAAGGAATCAATGAATTTAACACAATCCTCAACAGTAGCGATAAATACATTATTTTTACAAAAGGGAACCAATTAATTAAGCTTGATTTAAACAATCTCGAAGAAGATGTAATTTATTCCATTCCAGAAGGGTGGTCAACAAATGCAGAGAGCACTCCTTCTTTAAGTTCTGACGATAAATACATTGTACTTCCAGAAATTAAGAGTGAAGATATCATTCAACTTGAAGGCGATTGGACAATGTTTATAAAACAATGGAGAAAAATGCCGAAATGTCGAATAGTAATTATAGATATCGAAAAAAAGAAGTCTGAAATAGTTTTTGAAGAAAATTATTGGATAGGAGAAGTTCAATTTCGACCTCACGATAACGATACCCTCTCATTTTGTCACGAGGGACCATGGCATAAAATTGATGCGAGGATATGGTTAATGAATCGAAATGCATCAAATATGAGGTGTGTTAAACAGAGAGAAGGAAAAGAACAATTCGGTCACGAGTACTGGTTAAAAGATGGGTCAAAAATCGGCTTCATGCATTTTCCAAAATTTTATGGAAAAGATGCCTCGATTAGGTTCATTGATCCAATAACTTTAGACGAAGAAATCTTAATGAATTGCTCGGGATATTCTCATTGCATGTCAAATTTTAACAATTCAAAAATCGTAGGAGATGCACGTGGTAGAAAGAATTCACATATTTACCTTGTTGATGTCAAAAAGAAAACTGAGGAGATATTATGCTCCCATAAGACATCGTGGAGCACATATGGACATACTCAAGATTCTCACCCCCATCCTATATTTTCTTCGGATGGTTCTTTTATAATATTCACATCTGATAGAACGGGATTACCAGTAATTTATAGGGTAAATCTGTGAGAATTTAAATTTAAGATCATGAGCCATCTTAAAAAATAAAAACCATTCTACGGTGACCGCTCACTTGGAATACTTCAATAAGATAGATTTAGTGTAGGAAAAAAGGGTCAGAAGAGTTCATCTCAGACATTTATCATTGAGTTTAGCATTTGATTTTTTTTCTGAATTTCTTGAGCATAAAACGAACAATCAAAAAAGAAATAATTTTTTTAAACTATAAAATTAAGTTTTTTAAAATTTTGTGAAGATGTATGGTTAAAACTATGTATAGCAATCAATGTCTTCTCATGTTGGAAGAAAATAAGAATAGAAAAAAAAAGCTGTTATTTTTCCGAAATTAATAATCTTGCTATTCTCTCCGGTAATAAAAATCCTAAGAAGTATAGTATTGAACTAGTTATTAGTATGAGTCTTACTATTACTAATGTTATCGGGTCTAAAGTAATAACAGCATCCATAAAAGCGCCGATCGTGAACAATATAAACCCCATTAACAAGAATCTTGCTTTCCATTTTACTTCAGGCTCGTCAGACTTCAGAGATTTACTTGAAAAGAGAATTCCTGTTATGATAGTAACCATTAGAGCAAAAATTTGAAAGACCATTGGAAAGAGTTCAGGTTGATAATAGAATTTTTCTCTAATGTTACCTACTAAAGCAGGGTCAACAATTAAAAAAGCAATAAGAATTATCTCATATGGAATACATATAGCTGCAAATATTGAGACAATTTTTTTTCTGGATTTTGGATAAAGAAACTTGCCAATTGCATGTAACCAACTCAAAATCGCCAACGGAATGAACAAATTACTAATTGAAAGATATAGAAAAGGTTCGAACCTATAATCGAATAGAATTATGGATAAAAACGAGAATGAACTCCCCCACCACGCCGAAGAAAGAAAAATCCACGCAAGTCCAACAAAAATTAGTTCTTTTCTTCTTAATGAAAAGAATTTCAATAAAATAATTAATCCTAAGATAATAGAAATTAATACAAACGTTAATGTTAAACTTCCTTGAAGTATTTCTAGTTGCGTTAATTCTGCAATTCCCATAAAATCACTAATTTATTTTGTTTTAATATTTATTTAATATAAAAATATATGATTTGAACTAATATTTAAAATGTTTGTCATTTTTCTCTAAGAACAATTACTATTTCGATTTTCTCATTCTATTTTCAATACTTCATGAGATAGAATTAAATAGAATAAATGGTAATATTTATTCACAATATTCAATAATTTTTTTTGAATAAGTCCATGATTAAAAATACAGACAATGAAGGTTTAATTTCAGATATACCCGAAAGCTATCAAAGGTATTTAGACCAAATATTTATAATTTCGCGTAAAAAGAAGGGAGGTTGGGTTTCAAATAAAGAACTCGCAGAAAGTTTAAATGTGAAACCAGCAAGCGTAAGTGGAATGTTAGAAAAATTAAAAGAGAAAAAATTAATAAAATGGGAACCAAGAAAAGCAATAAGGTTAACCGACAAGGGTAAAGAAATTGCCAAGCAATTAAATGAAATTCATTCGTTATTATGCGATTTTTTTGAGAAAGTTTTAAAGATTGATGATAAAGAGATAGTAGAAGATCTTTGTTGTCAAATTGAGCACCATATTGATTTGGCAGTTAAATTCAAATTTCAAAATTTTTTATCAAAATATCTTGCCGATAAAAGCAATTAGCTATCATAATTATTTTAATATTTTAATCATTTATATATCCAAATAATAATTTTATAAAAGGAAAAAAAATGTCTGCTGAACTTAATGAAAAGATAAATAAAATCAACGCCTCCTTTAAAGAGTTTACAAATTTTTTAGAACTGGAAGATTTTAGAACATATCTTTTATTTACCCTTACAAGTCAAGTATCTAGCTCAGTTTTAGCCCAGTTAGGTTTAGGTGGAACGAAAGATACTTTCAATTTGCCCTATAATCCTGCATTCAAAATGTATTATCAAAAAATAAATTTAATCTCGGGAGCAATAATCATTTACATTAAAAGCGATCCTATTACAAACGAGTTTTTATTAAAGAAAGATGATGAATTCTTTGATAGATATTTAAGTCAAGAAGAAAAAAGCCTTGCTTTCCGAGGTAAAGAAAAATTTTTGTTTCCGTTGGTCTCGGACTGTAGCGCCCTTGAAAACAAAGAAGACGATCCTAAATTAACCGTGAAACTTGACGATGTTTTCTACTCATTAGAGAGTTTTATTGCTACCACAGAACCTAATGTCTTGTTCGTTATAGATGCTGATAACGATTCTGAGCCGGACATATTATTTGCTTTTAACATGATACCGGAAATGCCAGGCAAACGTAATAAGAAAGTATTGAAAATCGACGCTTATTTGGACAAGGACCACAACGCTAAAGATATGGCTTACTTAAAAAGGGAAGAAGATTACGTGATTAAATTTCTGAAAGAAATTAAGGAAATAAGCCATGGCGAATTGTATAAATCTTCATTCTCGTTGATTGTTCACGTTAAATCTTTTAATAAGCCTTATTAGTTATTTTTTTCGTTTTTTCTTTTTTGTCAATTACTATTATCTATATTATTGCCTTGATATTATTTATTCATCAATGATTAAACCCTTAATATCATTAAACCCTTAATATCTTCAATTTAAAAAGCATCCGACAAATTTAATATTATTAAGAAATTTGTAAATCGACATTATTAAGCGGTTAAGAATGAAAATCATTACGATAAATCTTCCAGAATTATATTTGGATGGAATTAAAACTTTAAACGATTTAGGGGTCTATGCATCGAGAAGTGAAGCTATAAGAAAAGCATTGCTAGATTTTTTAGCAAACGAGTTGAAATTTTATGAGGAACTCGGCCATGAAAACTTTAAAATGCTTGTAAGAGACACACCTAAAACCCGAAATTGAACAATTTTTTTTTTTTTAATTTTTTTATATTTTTCTTTCTTGATTTTGGTTATCAGTTATTAAACAAACTAATTCTTAGTTTTAAAGAATGAAACAAATATGGGAAATTCCACATCAACAAAATTATAACAAAATAATAAAAAGTTATATATTTAAATAATCAATTAATCTAAATTAAATCAAATTAATTATCATGATTCTAGTCTAAATTAAATTATAATTAAAAAATCACACGACAAAAAATGGCAAAACAGACTTCTACTTCGATATTAGTAGTACTAACTTTATTCTCATCTACACTTTTTAGCATTATAACCCCAATGGCTAAAGAACTTACCATGGCTTTGAACTTTGAAGCTGAAGCGCAGGTGGCTCTTATAAGTTCGATATTCTTAACGGTGAGCGCAATATGTTCCTTAATTTGGGCTATTTTAGGGGATAGGTTTTCAAGGAAAAAACTTTTAGTGATAGCAACTTTAGAATGGTCTATCTTAACCTTCCTTACGATATTCGCAACGGATTTTTATTCGTTGTTATTTTTCCAAATATTTACCGCAATTGGCTTTGCCGCGGCATTACCTCTCACCTTCTCATTATTAGTTGATATGGTCGAGCCAAAAATCAGGGGAAAAAAATTTGGGGAGTTGAGTGCTGTATATGTCTTGGGGAATGGACTTGGCCAGATGCTTTCGGGGTTTCTCATTGATTTTTACACTTGGCACGTACCCATTTTAATAGTTTCAATATTTGGATTTGTTTGCACGGGATTATTATTCAGGCTTAAGGAACCAATGAGGGGGGCAATGGATGGTTTGCGTGAAGCTAAAGATGGTAATGCAATAGAATTTAGTTACAAAATAAGATTAAAAGATTTTAAAGAAATTTGGAAAGTAAAATCAACTGTTTTAATATTATTTCTGAATTTTGCAATGTTTATTTCGATTGGGGCTATTAGTTCATTTTTTATCTCCATGCTAAAAAATGATTATCAGCTTCCTTCTGCAATTGCGACTATTTTCTTGATCGTAGTCTTTGGTGGGCAAGTTCCAAGTGGCCCTTATTTCGGAAAAATGGGAGATCGAAAGTATGAAACTGATAAAAATGGAAGAATTAAAGTAGTTTTACTTTGTCTTTTAAGCGGTTCAATATTTTACATCATAGGGTATTCGTTAGCATTCATTTCTAAGGATATAATAACAGCAATCATCTTTTTAACATTAGCATTCATTGGAGCGTTCCTTTTCGGCGGAATTGACCCTTTAACTCAATCTATCCTGGGAGAAATTAATCCTCCCCAAATACGCTCAACAATTTATTCAATAAATTATCTAACTTATACTCTTGGAAGAAGCATTAGCTTATTACTTTTAGGACAATTCTTTATTGCGTTCAATAATCAATATAGTCCGGGGTATTTAATATTATCCGTCATGGCATTATGTTGCACGCTAATAGTAATTCCTATTTTGAAATACCTCCCACGAGATATTGAAAATATCCGAGAAAGTCCACCAAAAAAATAAAAAAAATTGAACCATGCGAATAAAGAAAGAACTTTGCAATGGATGCGGCAACTGTGTCGTATTATGTCCCGTCCAGGCAATTGAATTAGTTGATAATAAAGCAGTTATCGACGACGATCAATGCGTAGAATGTTCAGTATGTTATCGAGATGCAAATTGCCCTACCAAAGCAATTAAGATGTCGCGATTGAAATGGCCTCGAATCATCCGGAGTCCTTTTAGCAACGTTATAGCAACTCATAAATTAACTGGAATTCCTGGAAGGGGCACGGAAGAAATGAAAACTAACGATGTTTCTAACCGTTTTTTAATGGGTGAAATTGGTTTTTCTATTGAACTCGGGCGTCCTGGAATAGGAACTCGCCTCAGAAACATCGAAATATTCACATCAGAGTTATCAAAAATAGGTGTTATTTACGAAGAACTAAGTCCCGTGACTGCTCTTCTAGAAGATGATCAAGTACATGTAAAGGAAGATGTAAAAAACGAAAAAGTTCTATCAGCTATCATCGAATTTAAAGTTCCAGAAAGTAAAGCGGCTCAAGTATTGCAGGCAATCAGAGAAGTTGAAAATAAAGTCGATACGGTCTTTACTGTCGGTGTCGTTTCTCGAGTGATGGAAGACGGTTCTATTCCTATCCTCGCATTGTTGAAAGAAAAAGATTTTCCTGTAAGGCCAAATGCTAAGGTCAATATTGGATTAGGTAAAACTAAAATTTAGGAGGATAATTAGTCGTGACACATTCTTTACATCGGATTGGAAAAATTGGAGAGTTAAAAAAAGATTACGTGATTTTGGCAATGTTAGCTGCGGGTATTAACGATCATTATCCAAGTTCGAGGAAAAATTTAATAAGAATCGGAGCGATATTTCAGCAAAATAAACCCACGAATATCATGCCGGAATTTGCTTGGAAAGTATCGTCAGTCATTACAGCATCTTTTGATACTATTGAAGCCGTAAAAGAAGTGATAAAGACAATAAAAGGAGAAGATTTGGGCGTTTCGATCGTAATTAGCGGTTTAATTTCAGAAATTGAAACCATTGTTAAGGAAATAAATCTATATCCACATACCGTTCACTTATCTCTGGGAGTTTTTGGAAAAAAAGAGAAATTACCCCCTGATGACATTTTAGAAATCACGACAATGTGCGGACATCATTGCATTTCTCCACAATCTGTAGAATATTACGTTAAAATGGTTAAAGATGGAAAAATCACAACGGAAAAAGCAGCAGAAAAGTTGGCTAAGCCTTGCATTTGCGGAATAGTTAATCCTACAAGAGTTATTTCCATACTCAGGGAGTTAATTTAAATAAAACTTAAGTTTTCTATATTTTTTTTTGATTTAATCCCTCTTTATCAATCCTCTTTTTTAACAACTTTTATAATTTAATTGATGGCTTAAAACAAAATTTCCAAAATCGAATGAAAAAATAAAATTTAAGGACAATAAATAAAAAATTACTATTATGGTGGACTCTAGATAAATTTAATTTATATATTATTATATTAATATAAGATATAATCAAAGAAAGATTCCATAATTCAGAATTCTTCAAAACAAAATATATGGAAAACTTGTAATGCAGTTTTAGTCGGAGGATATCACGTTTTGAAATCAACTGAATCGGTTCAGTCAAAATATTTAAATACATTAAGGAGAAATGATCATATATGTTAGATCGGCGTTTATATAAAATTATTGAATATGCATTAGGTGAAACATATGCAAATGAATATTCTAATAAATTCTCTACTCGAATAATTGTACAAAAAATACTATATTTATTAACTCATGGAACTTCAAATCCAAAAATTTCTCTTCCATATCGATGGACATTTTATTTGCATGGACCTTATTCTTCTGAAATTGCACATATGCTATATCATATTAACCAATTTCAGAGTGAATTAAATAATCAACCTATTAAATTAGAAGAAAATGATAAACTAAGGATTGAACATTTTCTTAAGTTTAAACAAGAATTAGACGAAAAAAAAACCGAAAATCGGGATTTTCAAAAATTAACTGAAGAAGAACTTTATGAAATCTTGACAACATTAACATATGCAGCAGGACAAATTGGTAATAACAAAAAAGAATTAATCAATATGTTTACAAAATTTAAACCAGACTTGAGAAAAAGGATTTCTGAATCTGTATTAAACACTATATATACTCTTCTTGTCAATTTTTCCTATATTTAAATATTTACTTATCTTTTTTCCAATATTTATTACTATATTTAATGATTAAATTATATTTATAAATAGAATGGATAAAATTTGAAATATGAAGACTTTAACAGGACTTATAGCAGAGAAATATTTTTTGGACCCAATACACGGGCCTATTCCAATAACTCCAGTTGAGCTTGAAGTTATTTCAACCCCAATTTTCCAACGATTACGGTCCATAACTCAATTAAGTTTAGCATCTTTGGTATACCATGGAGCAACCCATAATCGCTTTCAACATTCAATAGGCACTCTACATATCATGGACAAATTACTCTATACATTGAAGTTAGATGGTAAATTACCATTAGAAGAAAGTCAATGCTTTAGAATTATTCAATTAATGAGGCTGGCAGCATTATTACATGATTGTGGTCATTTGCCTTTTTCCCATACATTTGAAAATTTATATGAAAAACACCATGCCCATGAATTCTTCGGGAAATTTATTGTTGAAAAAAGTGAAATTGGAACAATTTTGGAAAAAAAAAAGATCGATTCTAAGAGCATCGGAGCGTTAATTACAGGAAATGCTCTAATTGAAGATCCAAATTTTAATGAACTTATTGAATTATTACCATTATTGGGTTCAGATGCAGATGCAGATAGAATGGATTATTTATTAAGAGATGCTTATTTCACAGGTGTTACATATGGAAAATTTGATTTAAATCGAATATGTAATTTTATTTCCCTTAAAGATGGTCAAATTTGTTTTCTTGAAAAAGCTCAGGATGCTTTAGAAGATTTTTTAATTTCTAGATATCAAATGTATAAGGTTGTGTATGTACATAAAACAGTAGTATGTTATGATCTTTTGTTGCATAAAATGTATAAATATATAACAATGTATTCCGAGAAAATAAAAAATCTCTTTTTACTGCCAAAACTTATAGAATTTGAAAATGCTTCTGAGAAGTGGTTTAATGAATTCTTATATAATTTAAATGAATCTAGCTTTTTTAAGAGCATATATAAAATTCTTAATTCTAGCGAAATAGAAATACAAGATAAAAAAAAATTAAATAATCTCTATACAACATTCACAAAAAGAATTCCTATAAAAAATTGTTATCGTAAGGATGATTTATCAGAAATTTCTGAAAGAGAATATTGTGATAAGGAATCTGCATTATTCCAACGATTTGAAGAAATTCCAGAGATTATTGAACACTGGTCTTTTTTACGACATGATCCTAGTAATCCATTACAAATCGCAAGTCCAATTAAAAGAGATGTTAGAGATCAACAGGATTCTAGTCAAATCAGAATTTTAATCACTAAATCTGATTCTAGCCAGGAATTAATTCTTTTACAAGATAGACCAAATTCGTTTATTCAAAATCTCGCCAGACATCATCGAGTGCTTATATGTTATTACCATCAAGACGAAAATTCGCAAAAGAAAATTCAAGATTTAGCCAACGAATTTATCTGTAAGACATCCGTTTAAAAAATGGCCAAATTTTTCCTCAATTAATAATATTGGATTAGAGAAGGAAAAATTACAATGCTAAAAGCAGCATAACAATTGGCAAAACTATCAGCAAGCTTCGTGAGTTAGTTCAGAAAAACTCTTAATTTTTTATTGAGCAATGCAAAAAAGCGAGATTTTAAAATTAGTAAAATTTAAATTATTATATCAACAGTCTTTTTAAGTTTTTTTAAAATAAATTTATATATCAAATGAACATTTATTTTTACTTAAAAATTGAAAAAAAATTTATGAAGTAAAATGGATATAGACAATATAAAAATTGGTATAGATGCAACAATTTATCCGCCAATTACAATGGGTTTTAATTTTGTTAAACAATATGAACAAATGGGTTATGAATCTTTATGGTTTGAAGATCATTGGATGGGTTTGATTCCTGAAACAATTTGGAAAAAAGATATTATAAATGTAGCCTCTTTATACGATAATCCTAATCTTTATTATGATCCCCTAGTAGTAATGGGCGCTGTTGCGAATATTACTAAAAAGACACGATTAGGCGTATGTGTTACAGATACTTTTCGAAATCATCCTGCAACTCTTGCTAGGTCTTTTATTACTTTAGATCATATATCTAAAGGTAGAACTATTCTTGGATTAGGAGCAGGTGAGAAGGAAAATATTATACCTTATGGTATTAAATGGGAAAGGGCAATTACTCGATTAAAAGAATCCATTGAAATTATCAGATTATTCTGGGATAAAAATAAAAAAGTAAACTATAAAGGGGAGATTTGGAATTTAAAAGATGCTATCATTGGTTTAAAACCTAAAAAAGAATGTCCCCCTATTTGGATAGCATCTCACGGACCAAAAATGTTGAAATTAACTGGAGAATTAGGTGATGGTTGGCTTCCCTTCCTTCCTTCTTGTTCTGGTACTGAGTTATACAAAGAAAGACTAAAAATTATTATAAATTCAGCAAAAAAAGCAAGTCGAGAACTCGAAAAATTCACTCCTTCATTATATGCTACATTAATAGTTGATGAAGAACATGAAGAATGTCATGAGATGATGAACAATCTTTTTATAAAAATTAATGTCTTACTTCAACCTAATGAAACTTTTAAAAAATATGGTCTTACTCACCCTTTCGGGGAAAATTTCAATGGACTTGTAGATTTCATTCCTACAAAATATTCTAAAGAAGAAATAATGAAGGCTCTAGATAAAATTACACCAAAAATGTGTGAAGATACTATCATACACGGAACTCCTGACGATATCATTCTAAAAATAGAACAATATGCTAAAGTTGGTTTAAAACATATAGTTTTGCTCAATCTTACCCCATTTTGTGACTTAAAAAAAATGAAAATAGCCAATGAACACCTTGGAGAAATAATAAAGTTTTTTAAACAAAAAAAATAAAAGAAATTTGTTAAATGGTGTAAAAATTAATGGATGAATTAGATACTATTGTTTTACTTACTGAATTGTTTCGACTAGGTTTGGTAATAACAGGGTATATTTTGAGCATAAAATTCTTTTTGAAATATTTTTCGATTAAAAAAGAAAATCAAAAGATAACAAGAGAGCTCATATGGGTAGGTCTTTCTTGGTTATTTTTTACGACAGGGTACATTCCAGGGGTTATTGTTTTTCTTTCTTTAATACTATTTAGTAATCCTGTTGATCTATTGTTTTTGTTCTTGATATGCAATGTATATTTTGCCCCTTTTGTAGCGTTGTGTTGGTTCTATGCAGTAGCGTGTATTAAATATAAAAAATATAAGAATAAAATAAAATGGATAAGTATATTTGTGTGCATTTTTTTTGAAACATTTGCTTTAATCGTTACTTTTTTTCTTCCAGATCTCATTGGAGCAATGCAATCTCAATTTGAATTTCAATATGGTTTACCAATAATGATTTTTATTTCAGTTCTTTTTTTAATAACTTTGATTACAGGTATAGATTTATCTATAACTGGAATAAGGAGTTCTAAATACGAAGTAAAATTAAAGGGAAAATTTTTGTTTTTGGCATTTATATTGTTATTTATTGGTGGAATTTCAGATGCTATGCTAGAAGTCTTCAATCCTATTTTTGCTATAATCTCTAAGCTGTTTCTAATAATTAGCGCTATTACTTATTATCATGGATTTTTCCTACCAAAATGGGTAAAGAAATTATTTCCAAAGTTAAACCTTTAATCATTATTTTTTTTTTTCAATAGGTCTTTTCAAAACACTATTAACTATTTAAAAATTAAAGTCTAATATTAATCATAATTGAATAAAATAATAACTGATTCTTTCTATAGTAAATCATGAAAATTGCACGATATTATAATAACAATGATGTTAGGCTTGATGAGTTGCCAAAACCTGAAATTGGCCCCGGCGAATTCTTAGTAAAAGTGAAGTTATCCGGAATATGTGGCTCTGATATACTTGAATATTATAGACTTGCGAAAATGAAAAAGTTAGGCGTAGATTCTTTGGTTTTGGGTCATGAAATTGTTGGCGACATTGTTGAAGTTGGTAAAGATGTAAAAGACCTCAAAATTGGCGATCGAGTATTTGTATCCCATCACGTTCCTTGCTTTGAATGCCACCATTGCTTATTAGGACATCATACCGCTTGTCATCTCCTTCACAATACTAACTATGATCCTGGAGGTTTTGCTGAATATCTCAGGGTTCCACAAATCAATATAGAAAAAAAAGGAGTATATGTTTTGGACGACGATATTTCCTACGACGAAGGCGTGTTAATTGAGCCTTTAGGATGCGTTTGCAGGGCTCAAAGGTTAGCTGATATTCGAAAAGGACAAACGCTTTTGATATTAGGTAGCGGTGTATCTGGCTTGTTACATCTTAAATTAGCTAAAGCGAAGGGAATAGAAAGGGTAATAATGACAGACATTAGAGAATACCGATTAAAAAAGGCCAAAGAATTCGGGGCACACGGTATTATTACCGCTAATAACGACGTTCTTGCTGAAGTTAGAAAAGTTAACGATGAAAGAACACCTGATTGCATCATTGTATGTACTGGTGCCTTATCTGCCGCAAGACAAGCTATAGAATGTGCTGGTCCCGGGTGCAAGATAATTTTTTTTGCCGTGCCTAAACCGGGCATAAACCTTGAAATTCCTATAAATGATTATTGGAGAAATGAAATTAAGATAATGACCTCATACGGCGCAGCTCCAGAGGATTTAGATGAGTCTTATAATTGGATAAAATCTAAAAAAATCAGAATTACAGATATAATCTCTCATAGATTCCCGCTCAGTAAAGTTAGGGAAGCATTTGAGGTGGTCTGCGAAGCAGATGAATCCATGAAAGTTCTTATAGAGATGGAATGATATAATTGTAGTAAAATCTATGCCAGGCATCTTTTTATAGTTTCAATGACCGAATTTTTAAGACCTCCTCTAGAAACACCTAATTCTACACAAGTGGGTGTTGGATCATAACACAGTTCTCTGGCTTGGATATCCTTAAAAAGTTTCTTGTGGTTTAATCCCCCTTCTTTACCTTTTTTCTTTTCTTTTCGTTTTAGATACATGCCAAATAAAGTACCAAAGAAAGTTGGTATTGTGATAACTCTTCTTTTAACACCCATTGCTTCTGTAATCCAACTAAGCCATTCTTTCCAAGACACACATTCATCGCCACATGGATATCTTTTGCCTCCTTTTCCTTTTTCAATAGCACCCACAATTGATTCTGCCGCTCTTTCTATAGACATCATGACAGTTCCACCCTTAAAAAAGAAGATAAAATACTTCATTTTTTCGATCCTTTTTACAAAAATATCTTTCCAAAGCGGCTCTCTTTCTGGCATTGTCCCGAAAATATAAGGTAATTCTAAAATCATTACATCCATTTTATCACCGCCTATTTTAATGCATTGTTCTGCTTGTTCAACACGGCATTTAATATATGGATGGTTTTCGGCAAGATTTAATTCAGGCATTTTCCTATCAAAATAAGCAAAATAAGAATTGCATATTACGGCTCTTTTCACACCAGCATCTCTCGCTCCTTTAACAACTCTACCACAAGCTTCAACAAGTCTTTCATGGAAAAAATCATATGCAGGTGCATCGGGAATGATTCTATCATCAGGACCTACAGCATATACCATGGCGTCGTAACCTTTAAACATGTCGACAAGTTCATCGTGGCTCTTTTCAAATACATTTCCATAGCTTACACCAACTTGATCCTTCGGAAACCATTCTCCAAGTGGAATATCCGGAAGAGATATAGTATCTACCTCGTGACCTCGTCTAAGAAATTCTAAGGTTGCATAATAACCTAAAAAGCCAGTACCTCCTACAATAAAAACTCTAATAATTTTCACCTTTTATTATTCATTAGTTTTTGTTAAAATAATATAAAATTAGTCCACGATATCTTTATAGCAATCCTCAGGATAGTAGTTGCTTTCGTCTTTATCATGGTTTGGATACCATACCTGAGCAAAAAAAGGATTTTTTTTAGCAATTTCATCATAATTCCATGGTGGAGCTAAGCATTCAGGACACCAATGACCTGCTTTAAGTACAGAATATGGTTTCGCATCAAATTCGTGATCAAAGGCACATTTCCACTTAAGAGTTGCATACATGTCACCATCCCATTCAGTCGAAAGACACTCTCCTCCTCTAAATTTTGCTCCTCCCTGTAGATCCGCGAACTCGAGTTTTTCCTTGGATTCATCATATCCGTGATCAAGTCGATACCATTCAAGTTCAGAGTTCATTTGAGGCATATCTACACCCCAATCGGGTATTGATTCATAAGTTTCGTAATCCTTGTAAAAAGCAGAAATTCTCATGTCCATTTTGTTTTCATACCAGTAAAGCGTTCCGGTCTTGTCAAGCGCTAGCTTTTTAAGTTTTTTATACGTTATTTTTTGAATTTTTCTTTGTATCGCGGGTAACTTTTTACATGACCAAGCGACCATCTTTAAATACAGTGGCCTATTTTTAGCCATGATCTTAAAAAAGTCTTCCATGGAATCTCCCCAATTATGGATATACTCATTGAGGATAAGGCTGTCTTCAAAATATTGCATGTGAAAATTTCTTAAGGCAAACCATTTACGTTCTGTCACCGATTCAATATTCCCTACACCGTTTATATCCATTGATTTGTTTATAAAATCATAAAAATTAATTCTGCAAGAAGGTCCACCAGCCATATTATATACTCTTCTCCAAAAGTCTGAATCATCAGGTATATCTAAGCAATTTATTAATGCTCGTCCAGCATCTCGATTTGTATTATTTTCCATGAATGAATCAATAGGTTGATGAAACATGATAGGGTCCATGAGCGACATAACGTCAGGAATCATGATAAATGTCTGTCGTAACGAAGCCCAATGTTTTATATTTGACTCTAATACGGCTCTTTCTCCTCCAATCTTAGTTACTGCGTAGAAGTCAAAAATAGATGGTTTAAGTGGATCTCCAACTCTGCCAACATGAATGTTTTGAAGGCGGTCACCGGTCTCTGCTACGGACCCTGTATAAACGAATTTAATATGTTTTGCACCATTTGGTTGAGCTTCAATCGCTCTAACAATATATTGGATGGCTATAGTATTAACTGCCCTTGCCATTTCGGGATTGCGATCGGCTGCTGGAGATATAAAAGCCATGGGACAAAGACACCAGTCAATTCCTTTACACGCTTCTAAAACATCGTCATACCTAGTTGCATCTCCCCACACGATCTTAAATCCATTACATTCCACAATACCTTTTCCGGGGATAGATTTGATTCCACACTTCTTTTCGTATGGTTTAAAGAGCTTTTTATTCTTCTTTGAAGGGCGTTGTAAAAGAACAATATCGTATTTATCTCTTCTTGTCCACAAATTTTTAAAAGCCTCATGTCCCATGCTTCCGCTAGCTCCCGCTAAAAATACAATTTCCTTTTTCATATCATGTTACCCCCATTATTATACTTTTTATCATTTAATTAAACATTTAATTTCTTAAAACAATTCTCAAATTTTATCTGATAAAAAATGATGGAAGACGATGAAAAACCATGATAAATGTTAATAGTTAAATTTTAATCTCTCACTATCTCTAACTCGTGGTTTTAACATGTTGGATAAGATCAAATTTTATATTTCAGAATTTAATTATTGTCATTAATAAGAAGTTGTAGTGTTGGATTAACCAAAAAGCGACTATAAAATAGTTACTTTATAAAACAAAAAAAACATTAATGAAAAAAAAGTAAATTAATTTATAAAAAAATTGAATATAAATTAAAGCCCTTTGGGTCCAGACTCGTAAATTTTGTACGCTTCGTCTACTGATGCATTTTCATGAACGATAGCCCTTACAGCTTTAATCATTCCGATGGGACTGTCCGACTGGAAGATATTTCTCCCCATGTATGCGCCTTTAACTAATTCAAATAGGTAAAGTCAACGCCAACAGCCCCTTTATCAACAGCATCTTTTGACATTTGCAATGCATCCCTTTCAGGAATTTTTTTAGGCTCTTGTAAGAGTTTATTCTCTAAACAAGAATTACCCCCAGCTATCACAATCGGTGCTGAGCAAATGCCTGTAACCTGTTCGAAGTTTTCGCAATAATATGTCTTTACAAAGGTTGCGCCCATTTCTGCTGCCATTCTGCTGGCCATTCCGAGATATCGGGCGTCTCTTACCATTTCCCTGCCAACAGCCGTAACAGCTAAAGTCGGGATGCCATATTCTTGTCCCCAATTTACAAGCTTGGACAAATTCAGCAAGCTTTGTTTTTCGTATTCACCGCCAACGAATATTGAACAAGTAATTGCGGCAACATTTAATCTGATGGCTTCGTCAATCGTTACGTTAATTTCTTCGTTTGATAATTCTTTAAGCATGCTTGCTCCAGCTGACACCCTTAAAACTATTGGTTTATCAAGAGAAGCAGGAACGCTATTCCTTAGCATCCCTCGCGTTAACATTAAAGCGTCAGCGTATTCGAACAGTGGTTGTAAACTATCGAAACTCTTTAATTGTCCGGGGACATTGCCAAAATAACCGTGATCTATTTAGCCAAAAAAGTAAAATCTTAATCGTTTGCTAGCATCACGCATCGACCGGATTTAGGCTTCACGATTCTCGAGAATCTGTTCAACATCCCCCACCCACCAACTGGTAAAGGTCTATGAATGTTTGTTATTCTAAATCACCATTTTTTTTAATTGATTATTAATATCTATTTTGTTTTTACTGTTTTATTGTTTTATTAGGTTAAAAATAATATTTAAAGTTACTTAAGTTCCCCGTGTAGCATTGTTATATTTGTTTTTGAATGAATTGATAGTAGAAATTCCAAATCCTCTTTAGAAAATCTAAACCTACTATAACTTTTAGAAATTAAAAAAACAAACAAAAAGAAAATTAGAGAAAACTTAATATTTCACTAATGCTCTCAACTATTTCTCAAAGCAGGTTCAAGAAATCTTCTACTTTATTCTTGATTTTGGCCGTTAACTTGCTCGAAACTCTCTGTTTTATGAAGTCTTTTATGATTGACAATCGATAGTGATTTATTTTTGGGTTGTTTAAATATTTCGAGAGTATGTCTATTAAATCATCTTCGTAAATTTCTTTAGCGTTTTCAAGATTGGAAACAACCTGCTCAGTTTCTTTAATAAATTTATTGATATCTTGTGAAATCAATATTACTTGTTCTCGTGGATCTATGATTTCTAAAGCTTTCTTAAAAATCGCTTCCTCGAATTTTAACTTTTCTGACCAAGGTGTTTGTAGAATAGTTTTGTAAGCGTCAATAAAGAGCGCATTCTTCTCTTTTATTTTGATTTTGCCGTAGTCAATAAGAGAACCTCCATATGAAAACGTGCCAATGTTCCTTGGCGCCTGAACAGTTCGAGATTTACTAAAGTAATCTTCTTCATTAACAGATTTTATTAAACTAGTACCTCTATACTTTTCTGGAATATATTTATCAAAAAATTCATTTAACTTATCGGTAATATCTTCAGTGTTTTCAGGATTCATTATATAACTTGGATAATTAAACAATTTCGCGTGAAGTAAACTAAAAACGCCGTGTAGACCGAACATTTGGAAAAGCAAATTAAGCGACAACTCTTCCATTTTTTCATATTGTTCTTTTATTTCTCCTGCTGGTGCGGTCATGTGGATATCTATTTTTTCGTATCCCCTCACGATTCCTTTAGTATCCACGAAAGCAATGAATTGATGTTCTGAACAAACCCCTTCCGCGGGCACTTGGAGTTTTAATGTCCCAAATTTCTTTTGAGTGAAGATCGCTTCGGGAATATTGATTATTTTAACAGCTTTACAAACCGGACAGGTTAATTCAACTTCTTTCGACATTTTCTAAATTATCTCCTTTTAAATGAAAAACAAATTTTGAAATTAAACCTATTAATAAATAAATAATATAAATACAGTAATTCAATAATTAAATTTTAACTTATTCATAAACAAAAAAATCATTACTAAAAAAATTATTCATTAAATTCTTTTATATAATAATATTTAATTTAATAATATGTTGCGTTTTGGGATTACTCCTTTAAAAGTAGAAAAAATAATTGCTGTTTTGAAACAACAAATCGATGTAGGAAAAACTTTGGATTTTAGTTTTTCTGATATGGTTTTAGAAGCTGCTGAAAGAGGTTATTGTCACTGCGAACTAACGTTAGACCTATTCCAGATTTTACCAATACCATTAAATATCAAGGAATTAGAAAAACTTAAGAAAATAAAAATGGAACATGACCTTACTTATTCTGCTCATTTTCCTATATCGAGCATTGAACTCGCAAGTCCTAACAAATTCGTGCGGACTGCTAGCGTTAAAAGCTTGGTACATGCGTATAAATCCTTAAAATTTTTAGCGTCCGATATCGAAATATTTGTCCTACATCCTACAGGTGGTTTTGTAGCTAATCTATTGAAGCTTGATGTTGATCCAATGCTTAAAAAATTCGTTTGCAACTTATTCGTAAGGAATGCCGTTCAAAGCGTTAAAGAAGTAATAAAAGAAACGAAAATCGATAAAAATAAAATCGCCATAGAAAACATCGAATTTCCGTTTGAAGGAACATTAGAAATCATTAAACAATTGAAGGGCCCAAAATTATGCATTGATACAGCTCATTTTTTAGGTGGATACTCTGGAGAAGTAAATCTTGTTGAAATAATGGAGAAATATTTGGATATAACCTGTGAGATTCATTTACAAGATTACTCCGAGGAAGGATTTGCCGATCATAACGCATTAGGTAGGGGAGAATTTCCCAAAGAGGTTTTAAAAATAATTCATGAACAAAATTTCGAAGGACCTATTGTTTTTGAATTAACACACGAACAAGCTGTTGAATCTCTTGAATATATAAAAAAGCACGCTCCTGAAATTGAAGTACCAACAATTAAATAATTTGACGAGGAATTCACAAAACCTTTTTTAACCAAGGAACGATTCGATCAAGGCTTTCATCAATATTTTCTTGAAAAATTAAATGAGAGGCGTGTTCTAATATTTCCAATCTTTTTTGTTCGCACTTTAATCTATTATAAATTTCAGTCATATAATCGACTGAAAATAAGACGTCTTCACTACCATTAATTATCATGATGGGGGTTTTAATTGATTCTAGCGGCTTTGCTAATGGCGCTTTCATTTGAGTTTTAATTGCTGTCATTGTATATTTATCAGACAACAATTTATCGTTTAGGAGTAATTCTATCTTGCTTAAAAGCTCTTTTGTTTTTGCCAACGCATTGACTTCTAAATATAACCAAACGCTAATTTTAAATTTAGGCATGAATCTCGCAAACAATGGGACGAAGGGCTGTAAGACCTTTAGAATGCCCTTAATCTTGATGATTTTTTTATACGCTTTCTCGTTAAAAATCGCAGCGTTATGGCATATTGCTCCTTTTAATCGTTCGTCGTAAGCGGCACAATATAGCGCCGTTATTCCTCCTAAACTGGACCCCATTACGACAATTTTATCTCCATATAACTCAATGACGAAATCCGTTATGTCGTGAATGGTTTTAGTGAATTTTTCCATTGTAAAATGTCCCCTTTTCCCTTCACTTAATCCGTGGCCAATCATATCGGGGATGACGACGCGATACCCGTTTTTAAACAAGTTATAGCAAAATTCAGCGTAAAATCTACTATACATTGCCGTGCCTGGAATGAATAATATTGTCTTGTCTAAAGACGTGTCGTTATCGAACACATCTAAATGGATTTTCAACCCTTGAGATGTAATGTACTTCTCTTTTATTTGTTTTTTAATCTCTAACGGATCTGTGTTCAGAACGTAATTAAACCAGTAATCGTTATATTCTAACTTTAGCATTTTTTTGGCAATTTCGTTTTATAACTATTTACAATTGATGTAATAAATGTTATTATTTATTTCAAATTAAATATTTAGATGCATTAATATTGAGATCATTTCAAGGAAAATTAAAACGTAAAAAAGTTAAAACATCATGAAAATTGACATTTCAAAAGAAGATTCTGAATACATGTACGATATCATTCAAAAAATCATTGACGATTGCGGTCCAAGAATGCCTTGTAGCCCGCAAGAAGCTAAATCAGCTGAAATAATAAAAAAAGAGCTTGAGCAAACTTGCAACGAGGTTGAGATTGAGCCCTTTTCCTGCCATCCTCGGGCTTTTCTTGGATATATTCGAATTATGATTTTTTTATTATTATCATCATTTTTCCTATTTTTCCTACTCCCACTTGATTTATTCTTGTATTGGCAGCTTTTAATCGTTTCTCTAATTTTTATTATAACGCTATTAGCGTTCATGATACTTTGGAACGAATTTTTTAACTATCGAGAGTTCATTGACCCCTTGTTCAAAAAGCGCAACTCCCAAAATGTTGTAGGAAAAATAAAACCTAAGGGAGAACTTAAACGCATCGTAATCTTTTCCGGCCACCACGATAGCGCACTTCAGTTCAATCTCTTGAAATATTTAAGAGTTCTATATCCAATAATTATATTCGTTGGGATTTTCGTATTATTGATTTGGTTGATACTTTCCGGATTATTCTTGATACTAGCTTTTTTTAACATCCCAATTTTCGTATTGTTTAGAAACGTGACTGTATGGTTAATTATTATTGGAATTTTTCCCTTAGTTGCATTGTTCTTTTTTGTTACTCCTGGTGAAGCGGCAAATAAAGTGCCTGGTGCTGTCGACAATTTAAGTGCAGTTGCTATAGTTCTAGGAATGGGAAGATATCTAAAGAAACACGAGGATATTATCCCAAACAACACGGAAATTAGATTGATATCTTTCGGATGCGAAGAAGCAGGATTACGAGGGGCGTATCGTTATGTAGAAGCACATCTTGACGAGTTAAAGAAGTACGATGCTCAGTGCGTCAACATGGATGCCATACAGAGTGTAAAAAACATAGCGTTTTGTGAAAACGAACCGACTACTCGAACAAAACATTCAAAGATAGTAGTTCAAAAACTCATAAAAGCAGCTGAATTAGTCGAAGTTAAAGTAAGTGCATCCGGATTAGGCGGTTCAAGCAAATTAGAAAAGATTTTTGGACAAATAACGGGTGGTACGGATGCTGCAACCTTTTCTAAAGTTAAAATTAAAGCTAGTTCAATAATGGCTATTGATTTATTGAAAATGGCAAAATTTTATCACCAACCAAGCGATACACCAGATAAGATTGAAAAAGGAGTATTGGAAAAAGTTCTGAAAATTTTAATTGGATTCTTAATTGGGGAAAAAAACGTGAAAATTTAAAAAAAGTAATTTGCTCACTTTTTTGATTGATCGTGCTAAAAAATTATTTAATCGTTTTCTTGACCTAATTCCCTATTTTTTTTCTATTTTCTTTCTGCATTATGGCTCGCACAAGCAAAATTATCGGAGCCACGGGAAGAATGCCGATAAATCCAATTAAAAAAATCCCTGCGAGGATGATATCTTCAATATATACATATAAAAGAATTAGGCCAACAGAATCTATTAAATAATGCAGGATTATTCCGGGAAGTAGACTCTCGGTCTTGAGGTACATGTATGCAAATGAGATTCCTAAAAACGCAGCATAAATTACTTGAAATAAAACGCCTATAGGATTAGCGCCAATAAGTAATAAAGTTATTATATTAAACCCATGTACCAAGCCAAAAACTACGCTTGATACGATGATTGTTTTCTTTTGAGAATATTTTTTTGATAGCATCGGGATCATTACGCCTCGAAATGCAATCTCCTCCCAGATTCCTGGTATTAGCATGTATATAAATAGAAACCATCCCAAACCGAAAATTCCAGGTACAGTTGGATCAGGGCTTCCAAATAAGATGTTTGGCTCAAAAATATACTCCCCAAGAATATTCGCACCGATAAAGACTATAATCGCAAAAATAAGAAATGAGCCGATACCAATAGAGACATTTCTTTTCAAGGGCTTAACCGTGCTGAAATGAATAACCTCTAGGTATTCCTTGAAAGAAATAGTTTTCTTGGGAAGCTTTAAACCATGAGGAACTATAACAAGCCATAATAGTCCTAAAAAGCCGAAAATTAAAAAAAATTCGATGAATAACAAGACGATAAAAGAGAGATTTAATATCGAAGGAAATGTCATGAAAAGAAATATTTCTAAAAAGGCGGGCAGAAACATGAATCCCATGTAAAATAACGTGAGGACAAGAATTCCTAATAATGGGTTTTCTCTTAAGGCTCCGCCAGTCTCATATCCATGCATGTTTTTAACCTTAGGAAACATTTTAGTGAATATGAAAATCAAACTTAAAAATCCTAAAATACTAAATGCTAACAAGATAATCATCATGCCTACAATTCCTACAACGCCAAGTAAAGCAAAACTTATAATTATGGTAGAAAAATACAAGCCGAATTCGACGACGAACATTAAAATCCACTTTTTTATTTTATGTCCCTTGTATAACTCGTCAATGGTGTATTTGTATTTCATTTTGCCAAACAACCTGATTTTCATCTCAAACATGAGGAACAAAAATGACCAAGCAATTGGGAGAGATACTAAAAATAACGCCAGAACTTGCATGTTCGCCGTAATAACTGTTAGTAATATTGCCATTATGATAAAAGAAATAGATTGAATTATAGACATCAGAATTAATTTAGCTTTCGCTTGATCGCGAGGAACAATCGGTAGTGAAGCGATCGTGGTTGCTCCTGATTCCTCCAAATTTAAAAACCCTACAACTAACATGCTTGGGATGAACATGCAAAATACAAGCACGATAGACCACATTATCATCATGCTCTCTATTGAAGACACATCTCGTTGAATTGGAACATTCATTGAAAGAATCATTACAATGGGCATTATAATAGGCATCACGAAAAACATGAGCGTTTGAAAATCTCGACTCGCTAATGTCAAATCTTTACGAATATACGATTTAATAGGTGAAATAGTTTTAATTTCAACTTGAATTTCTTCAACAGGAATCACAGTTGTTGTTTGAGCTTTACGTCCATTAAGATCCCCTGCAATCATGGAGCGAAGATTGCGTAAAGCAACTTTGTATACCCCCCAAGTTAATAAAATAAACAATCCAAATCCAATAAAACTCGTAATAATCAATTCTGGATGCACTTTACCTAAAAACAAAGATGCGGAAAGTAAATAACCTGACCCAAATGGGTAAGGAATGAGGCTTAAGATAAGATTTAGCAGTAATATATGCTCGTAATTAGCGAACACGTTAAGTAAATCTTGGATGGTGCTAAGTGCAAATTGAACGACAAAACCCGTCCCAAATGCCAGTAAAAAATATCCTGCCATTGTTATTATTTGAGCAATTCTCGCTTTCTTCGATTTTACATCCATGTTATTGAATACTCGGCTTACTCGTTCTCCCAAAATAATAAGAACGCTGAAACTAAAAATCATGTTGAGAAAAGAGGAAACGATGCAAATTAAGAAGAACAAAGGGTTTTGCGTTATTATGAACATTACAATAGGAAAAGTAATAACAGCCATGATCATGGGCAAGTCAAAACTGCGAAAAATGGTTGTGAATCCTAATTTTTTTATATCTTTCTTGCTTAACGGCAAGGTTCTTAACCATTCAAAAACTTTACCTGACATGAAGGAGCTGGTTGAAATTAGTCCCAAGAGCATCGTGTATAACAGTAACATTACAAAATAAATTCCGAAAAGAACACTAGAACCAAGAATAAGTGTTTCTGTAGAAATTTGAGCATTGTCAGGCGTTACAATGATTTCAAGATACGCAAAAATGGGTATTATTGTTATAAAACCAAAAAGGAACGCATACACGAGCTTTATAGCAATGGTTTGATGCTTTATCGTTTTATGTTTTTTCTCGTATTTTTCTAAAAGGCGACTCTGATTCGCTCCCGCAGACTGAAGCTGGGAATCTAGAAATACTTCGCGGTTAATATATTTGGCTAACGAGTAAAATTTCATTTTTGACTCTTCCACGCTTATTAATTCTCCCCCGAAATTTTCTTTTTAAAAGAGTGGCGTAATTTTTTTATGATCTCATCAACAGAGGTATCTTGTTCTGTAAGTCGCAAAAAGACAGTTTCAAGATTTGCTCCTAATTTATTTGCTTGTTGTCGCAATTCTTCAATCGTTTCCATGCCGACCATCTTTCCTTTATTGATTATTCCGATTCGGTCGCATAAATCCTGAGCAATTTCCATGATGTGAGTTGAAAAGAGGACGGAACCGCCATTTTGAGTGTGAAGATCTAAGATTTCCTTTACAACTTTAACAGATCTTGCGTCAAGACCTGAAAGTGGTTCGTCCAGAATGAGCAATTCTGGCTCGTGTAAAATGGCGGCAATTATTTGAATTTTTTGCTTATTTCCATGCGACAAGGTCGCAACTAGTTGCTCGTAATATTGCAACGCTTCTAAACTTTCTAAATAATCCCTCGCTCGTTTAGCAGTTTCTCGTTCGTCCAATTTACGTATTGAAGCAATGAAACTAAACAAATCTTTTGGCGTTAAAGATTTGAAAATGAGCGGTTCTTCGGCCACATAACCGATACGCTCCTTGATCTGAACATCGTCTCTTTCAGGGTTTAACCCGAACACGGACATTTCCCCACCATCGGGTTCGAGAAGCCCCAACAATAATTTTATTGTTGTTGTTTTTCCCGCTCCGTTTGGACCTAACAAGCCAAAAATCTCTCCAGCCCGCACTTCAAAAGATATGGAATTAACAGCCTTTACTTCCCCGAAGTATTTCTTTAACTCTCGGACTACGACGACATTATTATTTGACATTTTTTACTCTAATCAAGTATATAATTGAAATTTTATAATTTTTATTTAAAATAAATTTTTTACTCCATGTTAAATTTATTTAACATTAATATTTAAACCTTTTCTTTTTGTGAGAAATAGGAAAAAAGCATGATTTGATCAACTAAAGTTTTACATTCATTCACAATGCGTTAAAAGAACTTTACAAAAAGAAAAATGTTAAATTAGCATTGAAACCTTGAAATGTCATTAGCTTAAGATTTAAGCGAGTACTCTTTCTTTTCGGTGCAACTGTCTCTTTCAAATAACCGCACCAGCGTGTAATATAATGGTAATTGGTTTTTTTTTATAGCTTGAACTCTTGTCTTTGGTCTTAAACCTTATTATCCTTTTGTTTTTCAACCTTCTGAGTTTAATTAATTATCAAAAAAAGAGTACAAACCTTACATGAGTCCATTTCCAGAAGGTCATCAACCTCCATTTCATGGATTATAAAATTTTAAAAAACTTTTAAAATTTCGAATTTATCCAATTCGAAATAGAACTTAATGAAAAAAAAAAATAATTTTTATTTATGATTTCCTTCTCCACCTTCTAGCGAAAAATGCCGTTAATGATGCTATAATGGCGATAGCGGAAACAAAAACTATTGTTTCTACGATTGGGAATCCTCCAGCAGGAGATGGGGGTTTAGGAGGAAAAGAAAAGCCCAAATTCAAGTTCAAACCACCAATTCTAGGTCTGAGCAAGACAACTTCAGGGCCATCGTCCCAAATAGGATAATTATCTTTGGAACCTGCAGTGCCAGGAATATCATAGGGTGTATCTCCAATTCCATCGTCATTTTTATTTTCTCCAGGATAATCTTTCCAATAATTACCAAGCGTTCCTTTGTTCCATTGATTATTCGTTCCGTTATCCATGGCGTTCAGACCATTGTCTTTGAATCTATTATTGTATATGATGCTATTATTGGAACTAACGTTAATAAATAACCCTATACCGTCGTTTTTTAAAATTTCATTCTCTGAAACGGTGGTAAGATTAGAACTGTGATCTAAGCATATCCCATAAAGTTTATTATCGTTGATGTGATTTCTTAAAATTGTGTTGTTGACGCTATATTCTAAGTATATCCCAAAATAGGTATTATTGCCCGCGGCATTTTCCAAAATCGTGTTATTTCGACCAGTATTAATAATAATCCCGAAATAGGAGTTTTTATTTGCTTCATTATTCGATACAACGGTTTTATTGCTATATGCTAATCCTATTCCGTGTTGTGAGTTGTTATTTGCAATGTTTCCTGAGATAGTGTTGAATTTACTTGAAAGCGTTATAATGCCATTCTGATTAAGCGAACAGTTGTTATTAATTAGTTGTCCATTAGTAGTATTTTGCAATTGAATTCCGCTATTAAAAATTTCACTCGTCCCTGCACCGTATACCGTACAATTTTTTATCTTGAAGTAAGCGTTTGAATTATTGACGTGGATACCAAAATGGTGACTACTGGCATCAATGGTTAAATCCTTAATGATATAAGGATCGTCTTTAGTTCCTAACCCGTAGCACCATAATTTCATCAGAACTGTCCAAGCCCAATCGTGGGCATGAACGCCGGTATCGTCAATGTGAATTGTTTCTCCGCCATGAACAGGGCTATTAAAAATGGGTAGATAATCTATACTATTCGCAGAGCCTTGAATATAA
>JAUXAJ010000066.1 GCA_030620005.1 Promethearchaeota archaeon
GTGAGCGCAAAAAGAAACACGTAAAGTGGCGTGCGCTTTTCATTCTCTAATATTAATCTTCCAAAACCGTCAATATTTTTGATTATATCCGAATTCGTTCCATTAGCAAGCTTTTTTGCACCATAACCCACAAAATATCCCGAAAATTCTCCTAAAGCACACCCTAATCCTCCAGCAATGGCAAGGCCAAAAATTTCGAGCCAAAAAGAACCTGATTGCACGACATTTTGTAAGAGAAGACCTCGATTTAAATATTTCAAGTAAATAGAATTGGATAAAGAAAATAACACGAATGGAAATGGAACAGGGAACCCTATGGATGCAGAACCGAGAAAACAAATACCTAATGAAATTAATACGGCCCAAAAGTAATTAGACCCTTCTGTAATGCGTGATAGATTATTTCTTGATTCAATCATTGCTAATTGAAAGTCTTCTACAAAAAAAAATAAAGCTAAATATACTATTACCGCTAAATAAAAAAACAAAAATACCATTATCAATTTTTTTTGAACAACCACTTAACTTTCAACCTTATTTAATTGAACCGCATCTTTTTTTCATTTTTGAAAGAAATTAAAATATTAACTCATGGTTTAAACACTATTAGAGCGTGTTGGTAAATAAAATAAATTACATTTTAAATAATATTTCAAAACAAAAAGATTATGATTTGTTTTAAATTTCATTTTTTACTCTTGCTTTGTAAAAACTTGAAAAAGTCCACAATAATAAGTTTTTGAATTCAATTCATTCAAGAGTAATTTTTGTTTTTAATCCGTTTCTCGCTTTCAGTACTAAATCAAGATTAGCCGTGATTTTTCCTATTAAATTCACTCTATTTGGCAATTCATTATCTTCTAAAATTATAGTTAACTCGTCTGATTTGGGATTGTAAATCATATCGCCTTTCTCTACTTCTCTTTTAGCTTTGGTTAGATTAGGCCCTTTATAAATTTTTACGCCAGGAAGAGTCCAATAATTTTTTGACCCAAAACTAAACCTACCCCTAAGAATAATAGGTAGTTTTTCAATGATGGCATCTGCAGATCGAGGTGCTATGTGTCTTATAATGATTCCTTTTAAAACTCCAATTCCAAACAATTCTATTTTTATTGACACTTTTGCAGTATCCAACATGATTTAATTATAAAACGATTTGAAATTTAAATATTATTTCCATGGTTTTTTTGAACTATTTTTTTCAATCTGTTATAGAAATGCAAAAGTCTTGTTATCAATATACTTGTCAAAAATTAATAATTTTATAATAAAAACATTTAAATACTTCAAGTACCATATTATTTTACAGGGACAATGTAGAAATTAATTTGAGTTACTAAAAAGTGCTGTTAGTCAGTTCCTAAACATTACATTTAATATTCTCTTCAAAGAGTTCACGGTAATTTATAATAAGTGATACTAAGGAGCTTTAGTACAATACATCTTGTTGATTTAAATTTTTTTTGATACCCTAGACAACGAAACGCTTATAATCATTAAATCGTGGATTAGAGTGTTAATTCGGTTATTGGTAAAGACAAGTGTTACAGCTTAAGTTCTTGGTGAAATAAAATCTGAGAATTATCGTGGTTAACATTGTCCCTCTTTTTTCTATTATTTTGATTTCTTTGATAATCTCATTGCTTTGAAAGGGTCTTTGAATTCAATGTTTTCTAAAATAATATGAGGAGTAATAGTGTTAGGATATTCTTTCTTTAATATATCTGCGATCTGGTCGAGTGAATATCCTTTTTTAGTAATACATTAAGCTTTCATGATCTAAAACCATTGAAGGGATTTGAAGCATTTTTCCACCATTTACAACAAGTAAACTTATCTGACCTGGTCTGTGATTCAATATCTTGTCATGCAAATCTTTAAGAACGATAATTCGTCCTTAACCACTTCCTAAAGAAAAGGGGGTTTCTTTTCTTTTTTAAAATTATTATAATCGATTGCATCATCAAAATCGTAGAAGTTTAAATTACTTTCAATTTCTATTGCTAAAATTTCCCTTCGATTTTTAATAGCGAGATTAATAGCTCCTGTTATAGTGTTTATCGCACCCAATTTCTCTAAATCAACGATTTCACTAAAGAAATTATGAGGAAATACGAATAAAGGAATAATCTGGTAAATTTTTTCGGATTCAGGTAGAAGTCTCAATTCTTGCCTTTTAATTAATTTGAGATGGATATTTTTATTTACTTTTACAACTTCTACAATTGAAAGGCAATTTGACTCGTTTTGATTTATTTCTCTTTGACATTCCTTAAGTTTAATGACATCTATCTTTCTATAGAATACAACTGGATTCTTTTTTAATGTATCAACTTGATTTGTAATGATATTTAAAATTCTTCTTAAAAGATTAAGTTGAAAAATAGTATCTCCAGGAATTACTATATAAACCGAATTTTCTTTTAAAAAACTCTTGCTTCGTGTTATTGAGAGGAACGAATAAAGAGGACCAAGCTTATATTTATTGCCAGAATCGATTAAATGGATTTTTTCTTTTAGAATTGCGTTTTTTTCCGTAATAGAAGATATAAATTCGTCAATTTTATGTCCTAAGTGCCCTTTTACTATAGCAATCCGCTTCATTCCTAATTTATCTAAATTATTAATAGCGTGATGAAGGATTGACAAATCATTTAAAGATTTAATTTTTAATAGCGGTTTTGGTATATCTTTGGTTATATCTTTTAGTCGAGTGCCTTCACCGGCACATAAAATCACTACTGAAATATTATCTAAAAAACTATTCTTCCGTTGTAACAATTGTATTACCACTCTTATCTATTACAATAGTATGCTCTTGCTGGGCTACGAAATGATTAGTCTCTTCGACTAAAATGGGATATTTATCGAGTATTTTTTTACCTAAAAAAGAATTAATTGTTCTCTGAATTTTACCCTTCGGTATGAGATTTCCCCTTTCAATCCATCGAGGTGAGAAGGGAAGATTGTGAAAATTTTTTTCAATTTTATTCATGTAATTTTTCTGGTCATATGGCAAATTTTTCTTTACTTTTCTCACAAACCTATAAATATAAGCCTTTTTTCCATTAACAACTTTTCCCTTCCCAGAAGTCGAAAAAGGTTCGCAAGCATAAGCATCACCTGGTTTTAATACTTGATCGTGGCTTTTTTCTTTATAATTTGGGATAAAAGGTCCGGCATGCAAATTATTTTGCTTTAGTTCGTGACCTCCTAGGTTATAAATAGGTTTTAAACCATAACTTTCAATTTTTTTGAAGATAACTTCTCCCAGTTCGTATAATTTAGTTCCTGGTTTAAATATTTCAATTGCCGCTTCAAGCCCATCCTGTGCAGCATCGATATAATCTTGTAGTTTTGGGTCCTCGTCAAGGTTAATTGTAAAAGCAGAATCAGCAATATAACCGTTATGATGAGAGCCTACATCAATTTTTAGCAATCCTCTTTCTGGTATCATGGTTTCATCATCTATAGGAGGAGAATAATGCGCTGCTATATTATCTAAGCATAAATTAACTGGAAATGCGAGTTCACATCCATTTTTTATTATTTCAGACTCACATTCGTTAGCGATTTTTAAGAATAAAACGCCGGGTTTAACGAGATTTCTTGCTAATCGTTTTGCTGCTGCAACCGCTTTCCCCGCTTTAATATAAGAATCAAGTACATTCTTGAAATCATCAGTCATAATAAATAAATAATAAAAAAAGAAATATAAATCTTAATTATTACCGAACCGAAAATTATTTTTAGAACTGAACACTTAAACATTTAAAGAAAGTTAAATAATCACTAAAATTCGTCAATTAAAAACATGTGATAATCGTGAAGGAATATTCGTGTGGATCGTTAAGGAGTTCTGAAGTAGGTAAAAAGGTTACTGTTTCTGGGTGGGTTCACGCAATTCGAGATCATGGAAATACTTATTTCATTGATTTAAGAGATTGGGAAGGAATTATTCAGATCGTTACGAAAAGAGCTGAAATAAACGAGGAACTTAACAAGAGAATTAAAGCAATAAATCGAGAGTCCGTTATTGAAGTTAGAGGGATCGTTAGAAACCGTCCAGAAGGTACAGAAAATAAAAAGCTGCCAACTGGAGAAGTTGAAGTCGAGATTGAATCGTTGAGAATTTTAAATTTATCCCAACCACTTCCATATCATTTTAAGGATCATGAAAAGGCGTCTATTCCCGTGCGATTAAAATATAGATATATAGACTTAAGACACCCAAAGCTTCAATATAATATCAAGACTAGAGCAAGAATCACATCAGAAACTCGAAAATTCTTGGATTCTCAGGGTTTTTTCGAAATAGAAACACCAATGCTAACAAAAAGCACGCCAGAAGGAGCGAGAGACTATTTAGTTCCAAGTAGGATCCATAAAGGTAAGTTTTATGCGTTGCCTCAATCCCCACAGCTATATAAGCAAATGTTGATGATTTCTGGGTTTGAGAAATATTACCAAATTGCGAGATGCTTTCGGGACGAGGACTTACGACCAGAACGTCAACCAGAATTCACGCAAATAGATTTGGAAATGTCTTTCATCAGTCAAGACGACATCATTAATATCGTTGAAGATTTACTAGCACATTTATTTGACAAAATTTTAAATAAGAAAATAAGGACGCCTTTCCCTCGACTGACCTATAAAGAAGCAATGTCTCGATATGGCGTGGATAAACCAGATACGAGATTTGGATTAGAGTTAGTTGAAATTACCGATTTAATCCCTAAAGATGTATCTATTTTTAAGGAGGTTTTTGAAAAAAATGGAATCATGAGTGCCATCAAGATCGAAGGGCATGGAAATATATCTAACAAGAGTTTCAATAAATGGCGTAGTTACGTTCAAAAATTTAAAACTAAAGAGCTGGCAAACATTAAATTGATAGATAATACTATTAAAACTCCCTTAACAAAATACCTAAACGACAAGGTAATGAAAAAAATTATCAAGAAGCTTGGGGCGAAAGAAGGAGATCTAATTGTTTTAGCAGGTGGAAAGAGTTCAAGTGTGTATCGAGGATTAGGCGAGCTAAGAAAAAAGTTGGGTAAAGACTTGAACTTGATTCCAGAAGATCAATTTAACTTCTTATGGATAGTTGATTTTCCATTATTTGAATGGAACGAGGAAGAAAAGAGATGGGCTGCGATGCATCACCCATTTACATCGTGTAAAAAAGAATTTATTGATTCCTTCGAAGATAATCCCGGAGATGTTTTGGCAAACGCTTACGACATTGTATTAAACGGCTACGAAATAGGGGGCGGTAGCATTCGTATCCACGATCCTGAAATTCAAGAGAAGGCGTTTAAAGTTTTGGGCATACCTCCCGAAATTGCAGAACAAAACTTTTCCTTCCTGATAGAAGCTTTAAAATACGGCGCACCTCCCCATGGTGGATTGGCAATTGGGCTAGATCGACTAGTAATGCTAATGGTTGACGAACTAGGAATTCGAGAAGTCATTGCCTTTCCCAAAACAAAAATGGCAGTATTACCATTGGGAGACGCTCCAAGTCAGGTGTTAGACGAACAATTAGACGTCTTAGGTATAGAATTAAAGCCTGAAATTAGACTTTTATTGGATAAAAAGAAACAGAATCCAAACAATTAACAATTTTAAAAATTTTTAATAATCTTTTAATTAATATTTTAATCATGGGAAATTTATTTTGGGAAGGCAAAATCAAGAGAGTTGAGAACCTAAAAAATATAATTAATCAAAAAGTAAAGCCTTTCCAAGTTATAGAATCAATAAATTCACCCATCCTTGCCAATCTTAAAGAAGAGATTAAAATTGATCATTTTCTCACTGTTAAAAGCGCGAGCTCATCTAAGCTCAATGATGCTTGGGAAAATTTACTAATTTGGGGAGACAATACTTCAGTAATGCTTAACCTATTAAAAAATCAAGCTGGAAAGATAAATTTAATATATATTGACCCCCCTTTTGCTACGGGCGGAGATTTTAATTATAAAATTCAAATAGGAGAAAGTGAGACTTCAAAAAGATCAAAAGAATGGGTGAGAAAACTAGCCTATAGTGATGCTTGGAAGGAAGGGATCGATTCTTATCTTAATTTCTTATACGAAAGACTACTATTAATGAAGGAATTACTTGCTGATAATGGAAGCATTTATGTGCACCTTGATTGGCATGTGGGACATTATGTTAAAGTCATGATGGATGAAATATTTGGCGTTGAAAATTTTAGAAACGAAATTATCTGGGCATATCCAGCTGCGTCGGCTCAAACGAGAAGGTTTTTCATTCGTTCTTACGATACCATCTTGTTTTATTCAAAATCAGATAAGTATACTTTCAACGACGACCCCGAAATCTACATGGAATATTCTGACCGGGTTAAAAAGGCGTTAAAAATGGACGAAAATGGCCTGTTTTATTTTCGCGGAGGTACTCACGATGGGAAAAAATTGTCCCGAAAAGTTTACGTGAAAAACCAAGGAATTTTTCCTCGCGATGTGTGGAATGATATTCCCTATATCAGAGCCAATACTTTAGAATATCAAGGGTTTTCCACTCAAAAACCAGAACATCTTTTAAAGCGCATCATTCTGGCTTCTACTAAAAAAAATGACATTATAGCTGATTTTTTTTGCGGATCTGGAACGACTCTAGCCGTAGCTGAAAAACTTGGAAGGCGTTGGATTGGTTGCGATATAGAAAAACACGCAATTCACATGACCAAGAAGCGTTTGCTCTCCATTTATAATGGCAACGATCTTTTTAATTGGAAAAAAAAATACGAAAAAAAAGTCCTTCCTTTTAAAATCATCAGTTTAAAAGGAAAGGAGAAAGAGCCTTTTATACCTCACGAGTTTCTATCTGAAAGCATTCAAGAAAAAGCTGATTTAAATATCTTAGAAAGACCTACTTTTATAGTAAATATTCAAATAAAAGATTGTAGCGTAATCTTTGAATTGAAAGACTATGAAATACCATTTCTCGATTTAGTTACCGATAAAATTAAAGGAAATGTTCATAATTGGGCAGATTGGATTGATTTTTGGGCGATTGATTTTAATTATAAAGATGTTCCATTCAATAATATGTGGATTTCTTACAGGACTCCAAAAAATAGAAAGCTTAATTTAACTTCAAGTCCTCACGAATATAACGATCCTGGAAAACGCGTGGTAAAAATTAAATTGATTGATATTTTTGGAATTGAATCTTTCCAAAAACACGAAATAATAATTAAAAAGTGAGATTTTACAAGAATCACTCATCCGTCTTAAGGTTTCATCAATTCTCGCAAAAGAATTGTAGCATAAGAACCTTTCTGGAGAGAAAGACTTATTTGCAGTTTTTTTTTGCCTGGATAAAGTTCGTCTTCATCAACTCCAGTAATATTTAATCCTGTAGGTTTTACGGTTAAAGCTCTATGGGCTCCTTTTAACGCGTATTCAATTAATAGCCCGCTATTAAGAAGCTTTAAATCAATTTCTTCTTGTTCCACTATTTTTTCACATAGTTTCTTCATTAGAGGGTATTTATCTAATTGCGTATCGAAACCTATTATGGGAGCCACTATAACTGCTCGATTAAGCTTTATTGCTTCCTTTAAATACTCATCGTAATGACCCCCATATAAATATTTTATTTGAGTTATATTTCCGTTGTCATCGTCTAAAATGCTTATAACATCTCCTTTGACTGGTTCAAATAAAGAGATGCCACTTTTTACTCGTAAAGAAACCATCTTATTAAAAAGATACGATTGAAAAGAACTAATGAACAATTTTTGTAGATTAGGAGATATTTGGTCGAATGTCCCTTTATAATCACCAGGATTATCCAGTAAAAATTTAACCATTTTTCTTTCGTAATTCAGTCCTTTTGGTAGCATTCGATATGCTTTTTCAAGATCGCTATTTTTTTCTAAAAGAGAGCGCGCCAATAATGCTTGAGTAGATTCAGTTGAATACGTTGCTAGAACACACTCAAAATATGCTCTTTTATAATCTCCTTCTAAAATGCATTGACCTACTTTATGAGTATTTGGTCTATAGACGCCAAATCTTTGAAGACCAAAAAAATTTGGAAAACCCTTATTATTTAAATCTTGAAAATATTTTTTCAAAATCTCTTCATTAATTCTCTCAGGTTTTATATTTCGAATTATTATAGTAAAATTATTGCCCCAATGGCTTCCTATTTTAACGGATTTTCTAGTGGGTCTAATGTTCCTGAAATACATGTCCTTCATTTTTAAATTTCTAAGCTTATCTATCCAATTTCCTTTAATGGAAATTCTTTGAACGCTTAAAGAGCATTTATCCTTTAATCCAGAATAACTAAAGCGATCCAGTGAAGTATTTAAAGCTTCTGAAATTTCATTAATAGCGTCAAAAGTAGCCTTATTAACTTTTACTAAATTAAATGTTGTAAATTTATCTTTTGACGCCAAGGAAAAAGTTTGGCTGGAAGAACCTCGTTTGATCTCGAGAATTTTCCCAGATTTAGTAATTTCTTTAACAACAAAATCTTTATAGCTTTTTTTGTATATCCCACCAATACCGGGGGAATCAGGGGTGCTATAGATTTTTATTCCTACAAATTTTTCAACTTCTTTTTCGTCGTTATTTTTAAATTTATGAGTAACATTCATTTCTTCCGGCATGGTTTTAATATCATTGTCTTATGTCTTGATTATAATAACTTTAGCTCTCCTGTAATTTTATCAATTTCTGTTGATAATGCTGGACCTATACCCAATGCAGTAGTAGTGTCTGGAGGTAATTGAGTTAAGCCAGCATCGTTGATAATATAGCAAGGAATGTTTTGTTTCTGTAGTTTTTTGTGTATATCAACTAATTGCTCAATGCTATTTACTTTTAAAACTACTTTTTTTTGTCCAGAATTTTTCCAATTCTTCCAAACGGTTTTATTTTTCACACGAACTACATCCGAAGCAGAAACACTTGCGTGACACGATTGAGCACATTTTTTTCCAGTACCCATTTTTAAATCTGTCCTAACCAAAATAACTTGTTTATATTCCACTTTGTTCAAACTTTTCTTTAGCAAATTATGGTCTATATTTTAAATAAAGTTCTAAATTATTTAGTTTTTGGTGTCACTTTCGTTTAGATTCAAAGCTAAAAAAGAAAAATTGTAATACGATAAAAAGGGCGCAGTTTTTAATTGTATTTATCGGAAGTCAAATCATCTTTAACAATTTTAAAATTTAAAATCATTTACAATTCACTGAAACTCGATTCGAGTAATGTTTCCGGTCAATTCTAAAATTAGCTCTTCCAGTTCTTCCCTAGTAAACAAGATTTTATCCTTATCTTCCTTTGGAATTACGGCTCTGAATTGCATGTCTCCAGTGGCAAGAAAAATTTCGTTTAAGGAAATTAACTTAGTTGGTGCTATCAGGCTATCAACGACGGATCTTGGTTTTGTTGTTTTTTCAACCAAAATTATTTCGTCAACTTTATAACGTTTTTTTATCCAGGCTATTAAGTCAGGTGAAATTTTAATCTTATCTCTATTTCCTAATACTAATATTATTACATCTTCGAAATCTATGGCTTTATTAAACGATACTTCTTTTAAAAAACTATATTTATCATTCTCTTCCAATTCCAAAAAATCCTTGGATAGGTCTAGCTCAAATTCGCTAATTACACCTTGATCTAGATTCTCTTGACAATTCGTGCATAGAAATCCTGAGGAAACACAGGTTTTACACGCTGGAAGCTTTTTAATCATGTTAATCTTCTGTTTGATTTTTACGCAATATTATAGACTAAGATAAATTGCCTAAAAATTGTGAAGGTTTTGTATTTAAGTCTTTTTAGTATTTTAAAATTTTTTAAAAAATAGATATGTATAAATTTTAAACAAAATAACTTTAATTCTACAATTCAATAATATCGCAAGGAATATTCTTTAAAAGCCTTTCGGCTGTAACAGGGTCACAAACAAGAGTGTAGAGAATTTTCTTTGTTCTTAATTTTAATTTGACGCTCTCTTTTAATCGTTTCACGCGACAGTGAATAGAGAATTCGGATATTTCCAGAAATTTTTCCTCATCAAATATTTCTCTTGGCATGATTACTCAATAATGCTTCAATAAAATATACTGGTATTAATTATTCATGAAATTTTAACTTTATCATATACCTAAACTAAATAATCCATAAATTTTATCCAATATGGTCTGAGAATACCCGCCCATTCATGGGTGGGATGAATCAGACGTTTTCATGCTCTTTCGAGCAAAATCTCCACCGAAGTGGGTAGTGCGTGTTCTTGCCCTGTGACCACGCAAGACTTACGACTTCACCTCGACAATGATGGAAAGGCTTTTTACACCGATGCCACCGCTCCTACCCTTCAGAGCTTTTAACCATCGACGACAGAGCAACGGTCTGGTGCGTCAACCGAAGGTGTCGTGACCAATCCATCGTAGCTTGAATTTCTTCACGCTGAGTCTGGTGAACTACGGAACTCCGTGCTCACACGAAGCCCGTGCCTTCAGGCAAGGGTAGTTCACCATTCTTTACTATCTTTCATTTAATATATTAAAAGATTTTTTTCTATAACTCTTTAAAAAGCTAAAACATTTAATTGAACTACCACTAGCTAAATAAAGCAAGTGGATTCCTAATTCACAGAAAACAGCTCGACAAGATTCGGGAATCGTGCCGAGTCTTACACTTTCTCCAAAGGCTTAACTTCCCCATATTCCATCGGTAGAATTCATTTCCCTTTTTTTGAAGTCGTTGGTTATCCGACCAAAGAGAATGAATTATTTAAAATATATTTTGAACATTTTTAAAACAAGGGAGTGCGACAATTTAGTGAATTCTCTTCATTCTCAATTCATCACCTCCCTAAAGAGAAGGTGCTTTCTTGAGCAGTCATAGTAAAATTCTAATAAAACATTTAATAGAAAAAAATGGAGTCGGCGGGATTATCGCAGCTGATCAAGCCAGCTGAATCGAACCCGCGGCCTCTTGCGAAGCGAAGCGAATTGCCCCGCCTTCTTGCATGCCAAGCAAGCTTAAGATTGAACCGTTTCAAACGAACCAACGATCTTCCGCTAATCCACGACCCCTAAAAATTTTTAAAAGTCAGAATTACTACAAATAATTCAGTAGTGGTTTATTCTATTATATTGAAAGAACCATTTTTAAAAAAAATTTTGATTTTAAAGAAATTCAAATAACAAATGAATAATTATCTTTATTTGAAAGGCATATGAAAAAAAAAATAATAAATGTTTGCATTTTTTTCTTTATTTTTACACTTACAATAAGTTTTATTTATCCCTTTTATGGGGCTGAGTCAAATAAGGAACAATTTCAGGATAAAACTTCAAGATCCGGCTTAGGTTTAGATTCATTGCCCTACATTCAACACTCAGAAAAAGATCTAAAAAATTATAATATAGAACATGGATATAATGAGAAAAATTCTATATTTGGCATTTATCTCGAAGAGTATCTAAGCAATCCTTATTTACCACGCAATAGCAATTCAAACGATGTAATAGTCATAATGTTATTCGAAGAAGGCACGAGTAAAGAAAAAAGAGTTGAAATTCTTGATTCTATTTTTAGTGAATATGAACTATTACGAAACTACGACATCATTCCTGGGATTGCCATGACATGTAGTTCTTGTGATTTAATCGAAAAAATAGAATTGTTAGAGAATGTAGCTATAATCCAAAAACTGTTCAAATCAAGAACTTATGATACTCCTGTTTTTGAAGAAAATATAGCAAAAGTCAGCTCTTTTAACGAATCTGATTATAAGAACTGGTGGGTGCGTACAATTTACGCAGATAGGCTTGATTACGATGGTGGAGGTGTAAGAGTTGCTGTAATTGATTCTGGCATGTACAATCATTCAGATTTAAATATTGTGGATAATCAGAATTTTGTGTCTGGAGATGAAACTTACGCAGATTTAAACGGACATGGCACGCATGTAGGTGGAATCATTGGAAGTAGTGGTGATAGTTCGTCAAGGGTTTATCGTGGTGTAGCTCCTGGGGTGTCTTTAATAAATGCTCGAGCGGGAAACTCTGTGGGAGGATTATATGATTTTGATATTATAAGTGCTATTGAATGGTGTGTTAAACCAGAAATCGAAGAAGGCGCAGGAGCAGATATAATCTCGATGAGTTTCGGCGGAGGCTATCCAGATCCTTACGATCCCATTACTAAGGCAATTAGGAAAGCTGTTAATGCTGGGATTATATGCGTGACGGCTGCGGGAAATTCTGGACCCGGATATTTTACGGGTGGTACTCCAGCTTCAGGAATAAGGGCAATAACCGTAGGAGCTACCGATAAAAGTGATAATTTAGCATCTTTTAGTAGCTGGGGTCCAACATATTCTTATTTAGGTTACCCTGACATTGTTGCTCCTGGTGTTAACATTATATCAACTGAAGCTAAAGACTCTGTCATTTCGAAAGAAAAAAGATTTTTGGGAGATTATTTTGATTATCCTGGCGACGCTGATTACATTCCCTTGAGTGGAACGAGCATGGCTTGTCCAATTGTTTCAGGGGCTCTAGCTATTTTAAAACAAGCTTTTCCAAAAATAACTCCTGAGACAGCTAGAATTGCTTTACTAGAAGGTGCCACTAAACTGTCAAGGGACGACGACGACGACTTTATAAAATCTGGAGCAGGATTAATAAATGTGTCTGCTTCATTTGACTTTTTAAAGGAACTTAATGAGACATCTAACATCAACAATGTTGTGAAAGTTTTTCCCGATTCATTACCAATTAAACCGCATGATCTTTTACATTTTCCCGGTGATAATCAAGAATTTTGTCTAACAGTCATTTCGGGAAAAAGTAACACATTCAATATTACCATGCCAAATAATATTAATGGAGTTGCTCTCTCGTTGGATCAACCAAATATCTCGTTTTCTGGTCCTGGAGTAGATTTTTTCACGTTAGATATTGAAATTGAAAAAGAGTCTGAGCCAGGTGTAAGGGCATTTCAATTAAATTTAACGAGATACGGTGTTTTATACGACTCTGTCGATATTTCCTTGGAGATTCGTTTGCCTGAACATCGTATTTTGATGGAATCTTATCACGGTTTGAACGATTGGTTTCCGGAGTTTTCTTTTTATCAAATTGGATTTTACGAAGCCATGAATGACATTTCAGACATGAGTATCTCAATTGATTATGACATGAAATATTGGACTCCTGATCATGATGTGAATACAAATAGTTCTCTTTTAACTGAAGAAAGATTGGCTCAATATGACTTGATCGTGTTGCAAAATCCAATACTACCTTATAACCCAGAAGAAATAAATAATATAAAGAACTATTTTAACAACGGTGGAAATATATTGTTTTTAGGCACTCGTTATCAAGATCTATGCACTGAGAATATCAATTATCTTTTTTCAGAATTAGATTTGGACATTCAAATAAACGAAGAAAATATCATGGATGTTTCTTGGTTAGGTATAGGAGCTAGTGTTAGTGCACTTAGCGTGGATACTTTCAATTCTCCTTCAATTTTTTATAATGTCAGCGATTTCATCTGGTATTATGGCAATACTTTTACTACATTAGAAAATCAATCCATTGCAAGTCTTCATGGAAAAACTGTTGCTGCTATCTCTAATAAAACATCAATTTCAAGGGGAAAATTTGTAGCATTTGGAGATCTAAATTGGTTATTTGAAAGCTATACATCAACTGAATATCACCAAGAACATGAAAAATTACTGGCAAATTTGATGGATTATCTCTTGCCTGAAAATGGTGTCTCAATTAATATTGGGTTGAATTCAGAACGAACATCGCTTTCTCAAATTAATATTTCTGTCCACGTGAAAAACCAAACAACAAGCACGCCACTTAACTCTATAACTTTAAACAGTAGTTTAAAAGTTACAGTTGAGAATGAGGCTTATTTCAAGAATGTTGTAATGGCATCATCGACAAATGGAACGGCCGTAAATAACACGTATAATTTACCGAACACAACCTACAAGCCTTACACCATAAAGGCCAATCTAACAATCGGGACAAAATCCTACGTTAAAACTACTAAAATTCTCTTTTATAATGCTTCTGAAACACCTAAAATAAATTCTATAGGAGTTAATAAGGAAAATGTTACAAGGGGTAGTTCCATGCGTTTATTTGCCAATTTGGACAAATCTACTTACAATGTAAGCGCTTTTTTAGCCATATATTCTTATTCCTTTTATAACACGATGAAAACAGTTAATGAGACTTTTTCTTTAAGCTATAGCGACGGAAGCTACAGTACGAGTTTCCGTCCTTCAAAACGTGGTCCTTCTGGTATCGCTGTTTTTTATATATTACCAGTCAATTCATCTTCAAATTATACGAACCCATTTTCACCTAGAGTTTATTTTCCAGTATTAAATTACAACCCTGTTTTAGTGGAGTCAAATTCCACTTTTAGTCATGATAATTCAGGAATTGTAACGTTTGAAGACACAATACAGGAAGATGGCATTGCAATTTATTCTGTATCGAGAGGTGCTAACTTTACATTAATAGTCGAAGCAAACAATTCAAATCCTTACGAGGATACTAGCGCAAAGGTGAGAGTATTTGTAAATCTAATTATCTGTGTTGTCACTGATGAAGGTTATTTAATGGAAATCTATCCCAAAACTTTCGAGGTTTCTGAATTTGATTACAATTCCACTACAAATAAATTTAATTGCTCGTTTACAATTCCACTAACCATGGATTATAATACACTTAATCGCACGCAATCTATATCTACAGAAACCGATTATGTTAATGGCTATATAGCCATATTATACGTCACAGTTCACGATAGCGAAGGAGGATACGACGGTTTTTTTATCCTTCTTGACATAACCGAAGAACCAGAACCTATTGACCTTGCCAGTTTTTTAATTATTATTATAATAATAATTATCATTATTGTAGTAAGTATCATTGGGATTGCAATAGCAGTCAACTATAGAAAAAAACATAAGGACTTGGCAGAAAAACCTCTGCAAGCTCCACCAGAAATTTCTCAAATACATCCTGAAGAGAAAAAAGGACTAAACGATTCACTTGATATTCAACAAGGTAAGTTATCTTTTTGTCCACATTGTGGTGAACGCGTTGATTCTTCAGAAAAAAATTGTAGTAGTTGTGGTATATCGTTATTTGAATAAATATTAGTTTTAATAATTTTCTCCAAATTTATTCATATTTATCAGATTTCTTTAATAATTGAATTGCCAAGTTTGGGTCCTTTGATTTAAAGATGAAACTTGAACTACATAAGATATCAGCCCCGGTTAATTTTCTAGCGTACTCCAAATTGACTCCGCCATCGACTTCAATCTCAAATTCATGATGTTTCTTGAATTTTGCTAAATTGTTTACTTTTTCAACGATTTCTGGAATAAATTTCTTACCAGACCACCCAGGAACAACAGACATTACTAAAACTAAATCAATACAATCCAAATATGGAATTATTACTTCATTTGGAGTGTCAGGGTTTATTACGATGCCTACCTTTTTGTCATGTTGTTTTACTTCATTTATTACATTCATTTTTGCTCCTTTTGCTTCATAATGGAACTCAAAAACATCTACATCACGAATTATTTTTTCAATGTAATCAAATGGATTTTTAACCATCAAGTGAGCTATTATCGGGATATCGGTGCATTCTTTTAAAATCTTAAAACAATCCACGTTGTCGTGCCTATTTTTGACAAATTTTCCGTCAAAAACATCAACATGGATGTAATCAAGATCTTTTAAGCCTTTAATAATATCAGCAGTGAAATTCTCTATTGCATGGATTGAAATTGATATTTTTTTCATTTTGACGGACCTAATTATTAAAAAGTTCTTTTTCAACTAAGTAACAAATAGCGTGCAGAACTGTGATATGCCCCTCTTGTATTCGAGGTGTATCCGTAGAGGGAATTTTCAAGCAATAATCTGCGATTTTTTCAATTTTATTTTCCTTTTGACCGGTAAATCCAATTGTTAACGCTCCTTTTTCTCTTGCTTTTTCTAATCCTTTAATCACGTTAGGAGAATTTCCAGAAGTGCTTATCCCTATGGCGATATCTCCTTCATTAACAAGGGAAGAAACTTGTCTTTCAAAGATGACATCATAACCAAAATCATTGGCTGTTGCTGTAATAACAGAAGTGTTCGCATGAAGGGCTAGCGCAGGTAGAGATTTACGATCTTTGTAAAATTTTCCTACAAACTCCGCAGCAACATGTTGCGCATCAGCAGCACTTCCCCCGTTTCCAAAAAGGACCATTTTTTTATTGTTTTTGTACGCCTTAATCACTTCTCTAGCAATTGTAGAGATAAGAAGTGCTTGATCTTTAATTTTTTCTTTAATTGCAATATTTTCATTCAAGATTGAAATTATTTCATTTTCCATGATATTATTCAATGCGAAAACTATATTAAATTTTTATTAAGAAATTTTGCAAATAATAAAGGTATTCCCCTTTCCTTGCTTCCCGAATATCCATGGACAAGATAATTATAAAAAATAAATGAGTTTTTTATTTCATTTTTACTTTAATAGAACCATCTTTCTGTCCGAAATAAGCTCTAGATGCCCTATTTATAAATAATCCCGTATCAACGACTCCAGGTAAAGATATAATTTTACTGTGAATTTCTGCAGGGTTTTTAATAATTCCAAAATCAACATCAATAATAAAATTCCCATTATCCGTTAATAACGGACCAGATTTTGCTTTAGCCATCCGAAGAATTGGTTTTCCTCCTAGACTTTCAAATTTCTTCACGAGAGGAATGCGTGCTAAAGGTATTACCTCAATGGGAATGCCATTTTTCCAGTTTTCTCCCAAATATTGAGAATCTTTTCTGAAATCTGCTACGATGACGACCCTTTTTGAAACTGACGCTATAATTTTTTCTTGGACAAGGCATCCACCTCCTCCCTTAATCAAATTTAAATCCTTATCTACTTCGTCAGCCCCGTCTATATCCAAGTCAATTTCAGGGTATTGATCTAGGGACACTAGTGTTAGTCCGCTTTCTATTATTAATTGATAAGCTTGAAATGAGGTGGGAATGCATTTTAAATTCAAATTATTATCCTTATTTAGTTCACCAATTCTTTGGATAGCATAAACCACGGTCGAACCGCTACCAATTCCTAAAATCATGTTTTCCTTTACATTTTCTTCAACTGCTTTTATTGCCGCATTTTTTTTTCCCATCTCAATTAAATTATCGCTCATGATCTCTCAATCTTTTTTTATTGCTTATTTTAATAATTTAAGTATCCTAATCGCTAAATAGGCGGCATTATCGCCTCGATCTATCCCCACACAACCCACTGGGACCCGTGGAGGCATTTGAACGATTGATAATAACGCATCTAACCCACCCAATTTCGCACTTACGGGAACTCCAATAACTGGTTTATCTGTCTTAGAAGCAATCACGCCCGGCAAGGCAGCAGATAAACCGGCCACTGCAATGTATATTAACGCTTCACTGGACTTTAAATAATTGTCTAATTTTTCGGGATCTCTATGTGCTGATAATATTTTTAATTCGTGGGGAACACCGTTTTCTTTTAGAACATCCAATGCTTTATCGTATACGCTTTTATCAGAGTTACTTCCGGCAATTACAGCTACTAAAGGCTTCATTACGGTTTCTAAATAATTAATAAATTAATAAATTTGTGATCAATAAAAAAAAATAATCGGTATTGCTAAAAATTTTTTTATTGCAAAAGAATAATTGAATCTAAAAGCTCACCAATATTTTTTTGTACACGTTTACATAACTGAGTCTCTTTTGGTGCTTGCCAATTTATTACATGATTTCTCCAATCAGAATCTTTTAACTTTTTGGAATGCATGCCAAAAAATACAAGAATTTCCCTATTTGTTACAAAGCCATTCTCGTCTTCGACAATTAAGTGCGGTACTTCATTCAAATATTTTTTGCCCCCGATTAAATAAGCAAGCATGGAGTGATGGCCATCAAATAAGACCCATTCGGATTTTTCTGTCTTACCTAATTTTATATTAGGTAACCCATTCGGAGAGAGTATGTCCTTTCCGGATTTAATTTGTTTAACCATTGATATTATTTGAGAGATATTTTTAATTCCTGTATTATTATGGAGGTTTATAATTTCCCTTAATTGAACGAGGTCTATAACTTGTTTGATGGTTGTTTTTATATTCAGTTATTTTTTTTTTTCAAAAAGATCAACGGTATCGTAGATAGTCACATTTTTTTCTGTAAAATGAATTTTTAACACGGAAATACTTATTGAATTATTATTTTTGGATTTATATGGGCAAATTACTTTTACAATTCTATATTTCATCTATAATGAAAAGTTTGAACTCATTTATGAATATTATTACTACTTATCTTAATAATAGGAATTTTCTTGCATTTTGTACAATAGGCAATTACCAAGGTTTATAAGATTTTTACACAATCTATAAAATTGGATAAATAAATAAATTATTTATTTATAATAAAATGTCCAAGTTTGTCCCAATTTTTAATAACTAAGAACAACAGTTATTTTATATCATGATAAAAGTAAAAAAGGAAGGTGTTCTTCTTGAAGCAACACGGCTTGAATTTGAAAACCAGGCAGTTTTAAACCCCACGGTGGTTCAACAAGGACGTACTCTGCATTTATTCTACCGCGCAGTAAAAGAAGGAAATTATTCAAGCATTGGTTATTGTAGATTAGAAGGTCCTCTAAATATCGTAGAAAAGAAAAAAACCCCCATTTTATTCCCAGAATTTGATTATGAAAAACACGGTATAGAAGACCCGAGAATCGTTTTTCTCGATGGGACTTATTACCTTTTTTATACAGCCTATGATGGTAAAAATGCATTAGTAGCATATGCAACTAGTAAGGACCTAGAAAAATGGGAAAAGCATGGAATCATTAGCCCTAAAATAACCTACGAAGAAGCAAAGAATTATTTTAGTCAATCGAAGCTAAAGGAAAAATATTTTTTCTTTGCATCGTACTATAAGGATGTCGTGGGAGAAGATGTATTATTATGGGAGAAAGATTCGTTCATTTTTCCAAAAAAGATTAATAATCAATTTGTATTGTTTCATAGAATATATCCTGACATTCAAATTATTTGCTTTGAAGATTTCAGTCAATTAACTAACGAGTACTGGAAAGATTATTTAAAGAAATTGGGCGATCATGTTGTTCTTGAGCCAAAATATGGGTATGAGTCAAGAAATATTGGCGCTGGATCTCCATTAATAGACACTAAAAGTGGGTGGCTCATGATATACCATTCTGTAGAAGATTCCAATAAAGGAAAGATATATCATGCAAGTGTAGCTCTACTTGATAAAAAAAATCCGTTAAAAGTAATTGGACGCCTTAAGGAACCGCTTTTTTCGCCGACCGAAGATTATGAAAAAATTGGCGATGTAAGCAATGTTGTCTTCCCTACAGGTACTGCGATTTTTAATGACAGGCTCTACATGTATTACGGTGCTGCTGATAAGAGAATAGCTGTAGCTTCAGTAAATCTAAACAAACTTCTCCATGAACTTCTAGCATCTGATATAGAGATTGAAATTGGTTTCGTAGCGGGAAATATCTTCAATCTTGCATTTAAAGAAGAAAAAACATTAACCCAGCTTAAGCTTTTATTAGACCAAGACGAGAAGATATTGATGATGGCAATTGGATGGCTAGCAAGAGAAAATAAAGTTTT
>JAUXAJ010000048.1 GCA_030620005.1 Promethearchaeota archaeon
TTGTTGGCTAACGTGTGGTTGACTCATTGGCTGCTGATATTGTTGAATTGTCAAATTCTTAAGCTCTGCTAACTTGAAATATCCTATTACTTGAAAAATCCATCCAATAATAGCAGTTATTAATAGAAACGAAAACGCCAATAGTAAGTTGCCCGTTCTTAATTTTTCGGCTCCATCGATCGCATCTCTTGCAATTGATTCGGGGAACATTTCATGGTGCTCCTTAAAGAATTCAGATAATTTCTCCCAAGCTTTCATTTCTACTACTGAACTAAGCATCAGTATTACTAATCCAATAATTAAAGGGATTAATGCAAGTAATGCCACCCGAAGTGGAGCGAATATAAATCCAAATATCAGACCAATTTCTGCAAAAAAGATTTTTTCAAAATCATTAGCCGCTTTTGACAATTTGAAAATTAAAATTTAAAACAGGCATGATTTAAAAAAATGTCTAAAATTTTTATACTTAAACCTCTCATATATTAATTGGGGAACGTGTTCCTTGTTAAATTTAAAATAATTATAGGAGTTTTAAAAATGCCACCATCATATAAGTTAAAGGTAATCGTTCTTGGACCTTCTAAGTCTGGAAAAGAGTACTTTTTTAACAAATGTGATCAGATTTTGGACATATTCTCCGAGTCGTATTATTTAACTATTGGCGTTTCTATTAAAACCGCGGAATATCTTCACGAAAATAACGAAATATTACATTTTTCTATTTGGGATATTAATACAAGCGAAAGATTTCATTTTATATACCACGCTTTTTTCAGAGGGGCTTCGGGATGCCTTTTATTTTTTGACGTTTTAAATTTCAATCAGTCCAGCGAATTAGTCCATTGGATTGACATTATTAGAAATCATGTTGGTTTCATTCCTCTCTTTTTAGTCGGCACTACATCTGCTAATTTAACAGATGACGTGGATTGCGAAGAAATTAATAGTTTTGTTGAAACTAATCATCTTGATGGCTTTTTCCTCATGCCGAGTCAAACTAATTTAATTTTTGAGCGATTTGCAAGAGCAATTTACGAGAATATAATATTAAATCCCAAAAAAAAGGAATTCCAAAATATTCTTACAAGCGAAGAAAGAAAAATGTACGAAAAATTTTTGAAATTCTTTAAAAATTGTCCAGTATGTGGTGGCAAAAATCACAGAGTGTATTTAAGAAATTTATATTTTAACAGAAGCCCCCTCCTGAAAAATCTCAAAAAAAGATTAATGTCATTAATGGAAGAATCTAAAAATTTTGATAAGATTTATTATAATAAAATAAATATTGGAATTCCGTGTTGCTCTTGCTTCAGCAAATTCTTCACCAAGTAGAAAGAAATTAATATTAAAATAACTGTTTTTAACATAAATCTTAATATTCTATGCCATGACGAGCATTGATACCCTTCGAACTATAATAATGCTTTATCATTTTCATCTCTGTTAGAAGATCCGCTCGCGCCTTAATTTTAGGGTGCATTTTCCGCCCTCCCGTTAGGATTAATTCCACCTTTTCTGGCTTTTTTTCTATTAATTTTAGCACGTCTTCCACATCAACGACGTTCATTTCAATAGCAACGCCAACTTCGTCCAATATAACTATGTCATATTCGTCGCTCGTGATAATTTTATCTGCAAATTCCAACGCTTTTTTGCCTTCGTCCAAATCAATTTCGTGTGGTATTTCTATTAATTCTGTTGTTCCAAATTGACGGAGTTCAAAATTAGGAGTAGCTTTTATGGCTTCAACTTCTCCGTATTTAGTGTTTCCTTTCATGAATTGGATCATATAAACCTTAAAACCGTGTCCCGTGGCACGGAATCCTTGTCCTAACGCAGCCGTGGTTTTTCCCTTGCCTCTTCCATAGTAACATTGCACTAAACCAAGCTTGAGTCTTTTTCTATTCATTTTATTTATTTATTTTTTTTCTTTTAATCTCTTTTAATAAAATTTCATGCTTTATAATGTTAAAATCTTTTGGATATAGAACCTGAATGAAAATTTTAACAGAAGGTTTAACAGAGCCCTTTTTTATTACACTTAAAAATCTTTTTTTTTTATAATATATTTTAGTTACCATAATTTTCATTTAATTTTTAGTTAAGGAGATAATACATGGCAAGAAGCAAATTAATGTCATTAGAAGAAGCAATATCAACATGTGTTCAAGACGGGGATTTAATTGGTATTGGAGGGCTCTCTTTTTGGAGAAAACCCATGAGCGCTTGTAGGGAAATTGTTAAGCAAGGAAAGAAGAATCTAACAATATGTACTTTTGTAGGGGGACTTGATGTAGACATGCTCATTGGGGGAGGTTGCATTTCGGAAGTTAGAGCTTCATTTGTAGGAATGGAAGTTTTTGGAATGGCTCCTAACTATAGAAAGGCGGTAGAGTCAGGTCAAGTTAAGATTCGTGAGGAAAGCGAAGCAACAATAGCAGGCGGGTTAAAATGTTCATATCTAAAGACACCCTTCTACTCCCTTAAAGGCATTATTGGCACGGATTTCCCCAAGGTGAGAAACGATATTAAGCAATTTGAAGATCCCTTAGGTTCTGGAATTCAATTGATGGCGTTCCCAAAGATCGACTTGGATGTTGCCATATTACACGTACCTTACGCAGACGAGTTAGGGAATGGCAACATAGCCGGAGCCGTTTGGTTAGACGATGACATGGCAAAAACAGCCAAAAAGACGATTATTACCTGTGAAAAGTTAGTTGAACTAGAAGATATTAGATATTTACCAGGCAAGGCGCAATTACCAATGCAAACCACGGATGCGGTTGTCAAGCTCCCATTCGGGGCCCATCCTACTAGCTGTTATCCGCTTTACACGTTTGACGCTCGCCACATTCAAACTTACCTGAAGACGGATTTTGAAGAATATAAGAATAACTTTATCTTAAATAAGACACCTACGCAATATCTTGAAGAATCTGGAGGTGTACAAACTATTTTGAATGTATTACTTTAGGAGGTGTAAAAATTTCATGAGTGAAAGTTCAAGAGATTATACAATAGATGAGATGCTTACCATATTAATGGCAAGAGAAGTAAAAAATACTGATATAATGATCGTTGGTGTGGCAACACCTTGCGTTTGGGCAGCATTCACGTTAGCAAAGCTAACTCACGCTCCAGATGCTATTTACCATTATATAATGGGAAATACTTTTGTTTTTGAACCCCGTCAAGTGTCCTTACTTTACTTGGAGATGAATACGGCGAGAGCGTATAGATTTCAAAACACGGGAGAATGCACTTTGGAATCGCTTCCTTCTGACAAGCTCACGACGATAGAATACTTTAGACCCGCTCAAATAGACCAGCATGGTAATACGAATAATGTGTGCATTGGAGATTGGCATGAACCAAAAATAAGATTGCCTGGGTGTGCTAATATCGCCGATTTTAGCATGTTTTATTCTCGTGGATCTTTTCTATACACTCCCAGACATGATACAAGAACGTTTGTGCCAAATGAAAAACTTTTTTTCGTTTCTGGTGTTGGGTTCCCTGATGGAAACCAAAGTATATGTGGTGGTGCTGGACCTCAATGCGTGATTACTAATCTAGCCTATTTAGATTTTGAAGAGAAAAGCAAACGAATGCGGTTAGCCTCAATTCACCATGGAGTGGATGTTGGGACTGTAAAAAATTCAACTGGATTTGAATTAATTATTCCGAAAGAGTTGAAGGAAACTAAACCTCCAAGCACTAAAGAGATAAAGATTTTACGAGAAAAAGTTGATCCATTAGGAATAAGAAAGTTAGAGGTACTTTCTGGCAAAGATCGCGAGGACCTACTGAATGAAATCATAGAAAAAGAAATTGCGATGGTAAATCGATTTCCTAAACAATTGAATTAGGAGTAGGATTTAATAAAATTAATTTGTTTTAATCTAATTAAAAACAGTTTACAAGTCCAGTTTTTTCAATTGAGCTCTGACTTTTTCTACTCTTGAAGGAGTTAAATCATAGCATTTCCAGAAAACTAGGATTGCCAGTAAAGCGAAGATCATTGGAATGAGAGATAATGTCAGCCTAATTCCAAGTTGAGCTAATTCAGATTGAACTTCTGCATCTTCTACAAATCCAGTTGTTTGATGAACCAAGGCAAAAATAAAGGATTGGACGACTATAGTAAAATTAATAAAGAATTGGCTAATTCCCATATAAGTTGATTCATTTCTTTTGCCTGTATTTGCTACGATCTCATCAAAAACGTCTCCAACTATTTGTAATTTCAATGTAGTCCAAAATCCCGCAATAGAGAACCCATATAAAAAAGCCGAGATCAGAGCAACATTAATATTTGGAGTAAAAAAAAAGAGAATTTGAGCCACAATCAGCACGAAACCCGTAATAATTAAGAATTTCTTGTTATCCATGATTTTTTTGCTGATAAACGACCAAAGAGGTAATGAAACTAACGCCCCTATAATGTATAAAAAGGCGAGGAATGCGGTATATACAGCTTCCTTTTTAAAAACATACCTGACAGCATAAGGAAATGCTGCGCCAACGCTCATTAAAACTAATTGGATTAGAAAGAATAGAATGACATAGATCATGAAGTTTTTTTGTTTTAAAGCGATTTTCATTGATGTTAAGAGAGAATCCTTACTATTTAGTCCATCATTTAACATGTTGCGATTTATCATTTCTTTCCCTTCTCTAAATCCAGGAATTGAAAGAATAAATACAATAATACCAATAATAACTGCTAGTGAAACCATTTTCTCGAATGATGATTTATCACCATAGCTAATGATAAGAGCGGGTAATATACTTCCGAGGCCTCCAGCAAGAAAGGATATCGATCCTATGATCGAAGTAGCAGATCTTCTATCCGAATCTGAGCGAAACTTTTCGGGATAAAGTGCGCTATAATTAATTCCAAAAATAGTTCCAAAGAGGCTAAGTAAACATAAAAACATTATAAGCCAAAAAAAGAATATTGTAGTATTAGTTTGAGGGTTAAAATTCACGTTAGGAGGCACGAATAAAAAATATAATGATAAAATCCAAGGAATAGTGAAAAATAAAAGCCATGGAAATCTTCTTCCTAAACGGGAAGTAAGCTTATTAATTTTTCCTGTATAATAACCAATGAGCGGAGAGTTGAGTGCATTCCAAATAGCATAAATAGTAAATCCTAATGTAAGAGCCCATACATTTAAACCAACTTCCACTTCATAGAAAAAGAATAGCCAACTTCCAAAAACAGTACCAAGAAATTCTTGAAGAAAATTACCTCCTCCATAAGAAAGAATTTCAATTTTCTTATGGTTTGAAATTTCTGAAGAAAGAACTTTTTTTTCTTCAATAGTTGCCTTTTCAATCTCATTAAGATTATTCATAATTGATGATTTAAATTCTAAATTTTGTTTATAATAAGGACAAATTAAATCATGACAAAGATTAATAAAGACAAATTAAAGACAAATTATATAGTTTTTCAACGATTTATTCATGATTTAAATTCTAAATGTTGTTCATAATAAAGACAAATTAAATCAATCGTGCAATACAGGTTTTCGAGCAGCTAAAATAGCATCAAGACGCTTTACAGGAGTGACATGAGGCGCATTTTTAACTAGCTCAGGATTATTTTTTGCTTCGTCATGAATCTTTATCATTACTTCGGCAAATTTATCAAGAGATACTTTCGATTCTGTTTCGGTAGGTTCTATCATCATCGCGCCTTTCACGATTAAAGGAAAATAGATGGTTGGAGCGTAAAACCCATGATCAAGAATGCGTTTAGCTATATCTTCAGTTGTCAAATCATTAGGCATATCTTTTTCCGAAAGAACGAATTCATGTTGACAAATACGATTAAAAGGAAGGTAATATTTTTTCTGTAAGAGAACTCGCAAATAATTTGCATTTAATACCGACATTTGACCAACTCTTCGTAAGCCTTCAGCACCTAAAGAAAGAATATATGAATACGCTTTCACGAGAACTCCAAAATTACCCCAAAAACACTTTATCCGTCCAATTGAAGTTCCTGGCTGACTTTGACATTCAAAATTGTTACCTTTCCTGACAATAAGAGGCTCAGGAAGATATGGAATTAGTTTTTCAACGGTTAAAACTCCTGCTGCTCCAGGTCCTCCTCCTCCGTGTGGAGTTGAAAAAGTCTTGTGCAAATTTAAATGTATGATATCAAAACCCATTTCTTTAGGGCGACATATTCCTAACATTGGATTAAAGTTTGCTCCGTCATAATAACATAAACCTTCGTTATCATGAACAATTTGAGTAATATCTTTAATTTGCCGATCGAAGATTCCCAATGTGTTCGGGTTAGTCAACATGATCCCTGCTACATCACCATCTTCCATGGCAAATTCAAGATGATCTAGTCGAATTTCTCCTTCTTCGTTTGATTTCAGTTCAATGATTGAAAATCCTGCCATTTTAGCCGATGCGGGGTTAGTACCGTGAGCAGAATCTGGTATGACGATCTTATCTTTTTTAAGATTCTTCTTTTTAAAATATTTTTTCATGATTAACATTCCCGTTAACTCTCCGTGTGCTCCAGCAGCGGGTTGAAGGGAACATCCAGCCATACCAGTAATTTCACACAACATTTTCGAGAGCCCATGAATTAATTCAAGCGCACCTTGATTTTCTTCTTGTAAGGGGTGAATCATGGAAAAATGTGGTAATCGTGTTGCAACTTCATTTATTTTAGGATTGTATTTCATTGTACAAGAACCAAGGGGGTAAATGCCATCATCAACACCATAATTTTTATGGCTTAATTCAATGAAGTGTCGGACGATTTCAATTTCAGGAATATTTGGGAGCGATAATTCTTCTCGTAAAAGATTTGAAGGAATTATTTCATTGAGATTTACTTCATCTATATCCATTTTAGGGATAAAATTTCGCTGTGCGCTTTCTACACTTTTATTAAATATTGATGGCATTATTTAGATACCTCCTATCGTTTTTTTTGATGCCATTTGAGATATTTTAATAAATTTTTCTATACTTTCGCGAGAATTCATTTCAGTCACGCATACGAGGGCAACATCTTTTAGTTCTGGATAATATTTTGAAATTTCTAGAGGTGGGAGAAGATCTTCTTGCTTACATCCTTTAATTAAACCTTTGACATCAGGACATTTAACTAAAAATTCATTATAAGTCGGTTTATTATTAAGTAAATGATAACCAGAAATTTTAGCTAACTCATTCTTCAAGTAATTAGATTTCCGAAGATTTTGAATGGCAATTTCTTGCAAACCTGTCTTACCTAGGGATAATAAGTACACTAAGGCTGCTAACATGCATAGTGCTTGATTCGTGCAAATGTTAGAAATGGCCTTTTCTCTGCGGATGTGTTGTTCACGAGCTTGTAATGTTAAAATAAAACCTTTTTTTTGTCCATTTATTTCTTTGGTTCTTCCAACCAAACGACCAGGAATCTTACGCATGAATTTCTGAGTTGTAGTAAAAATTCCAAGACTAGGACCGCCAAATGAAGGAGAAATCCCAAATGATTGCCCTTCTGCTACAAAAATGTCTACATTGGATGCTCCAGGAGGTTTTAAAATGCCCAAACATGTTGGATCGATCATTAAATGAATTAATAAACAATTAGGGGTAGCTTTCTTAATTTTTAAAGATAAGTTTTGCATATCTTCAATTTCGCCAAAAAAATTTGGACTTTGAACTGCTACAGCGGCAATATCATCGTTTAATTTAGAAATCAGTTCTTTTTCAGAAACCATTTCAATTTGAACATCTTGCCCCCTACAATAAGTTTTGAGAACATCCTTGTATTCTGGATGAATACCATCGAGTAATATCACTTTTTGTTTTCTGGTAATTGCTGATGCCATTAATACTGCTTCAGCCAGTGCTGTAGAGCCATCATACATGCTTGCATTGGCAACATCCATCTGGGTTATTCGCGTTATGGCTGTTTGATATTCATAAATGGCTTGTAAGTATCCTTGACTTGCTTCTGCTTGATACGGAGTGTAAGATGTGTAGAATTCAGAACGACTGATTACAAAATCTACCAATGATGGAATATAATGATAATAACATCCAGCCCCTAAAAAAGAACTCGAATATAAAGCGTTTTTCTCTGAAAGCTTCTTTAAGTGTCTTAATAAATCAGGTTCAGACAATCCCGGAGAAAGATTTAATTTTTTTAATCTTAAATCTTCTGGAATATCATGAAATAGTTCTTCTAATGATTTTATCCCTATGGTTGATAACATCTGAGCAATTGTCTTGTTATCGTGAGGTATGAAATCCATGGCACAGACCTTTTCGTGTTACGATATTATAATTTTACTTTAAATAAACAAAAAAATTATTGACTTTTCTCTTTTTCGATTAATTCTTTATATTCGTCGGCAGAAAGCAGGTCAGCAATTTCGTCTTTATTAGAAAGCTTAATTTTCACCAACCACCCTTCTTCATAAGGAGATGAATTAACAAGTTCAGGCTTGTCAGCAATTTCTGCATTAATCTCAATAATCTCTCCTGAGAAAGGGGTGATAAACTCTCCCACAGCCTTTACAGACTCAATTTCTCCTATAACGCTCCCTTTTTGATATTTTTCTCCTATCTCAGGAAGTTCTACAAATACGATGTCTCCTAATTGATGTTGAGCATGATCTGAAATGCCGATAACAGCTACATCATCCTCAATCTTGAGCCACTCGTGAGTGGAAGTGTATTTTAAATCGTTCGGTAATTTATAATCCATGTTTATTCACTTTTTATATTAACTCATTATTTAACTAATTATATATTTCTATAAAATGGCGTAGAAACCACGAGAGCTTTTAATAGTTTACCACGAATTTCAATATCAAGTTTTGTTTCGATCTTGCCAAGTTCTCTCTTTACAAGCGCTAGACCGATAGTTTTCTTGAGAGTCGGTGAATAACCCCCCGATGTAACGTATCCTACTTGCTCCTCATTTAAAAATAGCTTGTAATTATCTCTGATGATTCCACGATCTATTAAATTCAGGCCAACGAGAATGCGAGAAGTGCCCTCTGCTTTTTGACGGATGAGCATTTTTTTTCCGATATAGTCTATTCCATCTTTTTGTTTTACAACCCATCCAATACCCGCTTCAATTGGGGTGATAGAATCACTGATCTCGTGTCCATATAAGGAATAACAAGCTTCTAATCGTAACGAATCGCGAGCCCCTAAACCAATGGGTTTTGCTCCTGCTTTTATAAGCAAATTCCAAATTGATTCAGCGTGACGATGGTCGAACGATAGTTCAAAACCTTTCTCTCCAGTATAACCAGTTCTTGCCAAAAATACGCGCTTTTCAGATAGATTACAATAAGTGAAATAAAATCGCTTCAGTTCAAGTAAATTAACATCAACGAGAGGAGCTAATAATTCATCTGTTTTTGGTCCTTGAAGGGCTAGTCTACATCGTTCAGAAGAAACATCTTTAATTTTCACATTATACTCTCCAACATGATTGCTAATCCAATTAAAATCCTTTCTGATATTACCGGCGTTAACGATCATTCTAAAACGCTCTGAATCCTCCATGTAGTAAAAACTATCGTCTACGACAGTCCCATTTTCATGACACATGCAAGAATACTGGGCTTTTGATTTTTCCAACAATTTTATATCATTTGTCATTATTCCTTGAAGGAAGGGAATTACATCTGATCCTTCTAGCAAAAATTCCCCCATGTGAGAAATATCAAACAAACCTGCACTTGTACGAACAGTCTCGTGTTCTTTTATGATACTTTCGTATTGTACTGGCATTGACCAACCAGCAAAATTCACTATTCGGGCACCAAGGTTTACGTGAACCTCGTATAAAGGAGTATATTTTTTAGTTTCTTCCATTTACCTTGTCATTTATTTTTGTTTTTCCAATATTCAAAAATTCTCCAATTTATTTCAGAAATCTTTTTTCTTTGTTCTGGAATCATGTGGGAATCATTTAAATCTTCAAGATTTGATGATTCAATAGTTCTTATTATATCTTCTAAAAATAAGATGTTCATTTTTCCCCGAGTGTCCGCATCAGCAGAGGCGTTATGAGGTATAAGAACCATTCGAATGTTTGGGCGTTGGCTTTTAATTCTCTTCAATCTCTTTAGTGTTTCCGAGTCGAGAGGTTCTACTGGAAACACGTCAAAAGCTAAATTAATAGTTATTTCGCTTTTTTCTAGTAATTCAAGAAGCGCGTCAAAATCAATAATAGGCCCTCTAGCTGTATTTACTAATAAGGCATCTTGTTTCATTAATTTTAACAAATCTCGATTAATTATTTTCTGAGTGTACTTATTTAATGGAATGTGAAGGCTAACTACATCAGATTCTTTAAACACTTCTTCGATGTTACTTCTAAACTCAATTTCGGGATATTGTTGTTCAAAATCTTTCCATTGTTTAATATCGTAATAAATGATTTTAACGCCCCACGGATACAATCGCTTAACAATTTCTTTTCCAATTTCACCTAGACCAATAATTCCTAAGATTTTATTGTTCACTATTGAGGATAAGTTTTGATCTAAATCCCATTTATCGTCTGGAGTCCAATTTCCATTCCATACATGATCGTGAAGGTCAACTAAATTTCTAAGATTGGACAATATTAAAGCTACCGTATAATCTGCCACAGTATCGTGTAAAACTCCCGGTGTATGAGTAATTAATATATCATCGTTTTTAGGTCTTTGAATATGATTATAACCCGCCGTAGAAGTTGCTATAGCAAAAACCTCGGAGTTTTTAATCATTTCCAAAGAGATAGGGTGACTTAAATGACAACCTAAAATATTTGGATTGAATTCTTCCAAAATTTTTTTAATTTCATCTTTTTTTGGAAATCGTCCATCATAAACTTTTAGCGTTGATATTTGATTTAATTTTTCCCATAAGGACTCGATCTTTTCTCGAATTTCTTTGCTAATTTTCTCGTTAGAACCAATTTCTTTTGGAGAAAAAACGTTAGAAGTGAGAAACACTTTAACTTTATTAGTCATGTTAACACCTTTAATTGGTTTTACTCATAAAATTAAATAAATTTACTATTTTAATAAATTTTCAATCCTATCCATTCCCTTAACAATGTTATCGTAGGAGACGCAATATGAGAATCTAATATAGTCATCTTGCTCGTTAGGAGGTTTTTTACCAAAAAAGATTCTTGACAAAGTAGCAATATTTACCTTTTCTAACAAATAATTTTGAAATTCTAAAGAATTTTTTAAATTTAACTTCTCACAAGCTCCGGAAACATTGGCAAAAATGTAGAACGCTCCTTTAGGTTTTACGGCAGAAATTCCATCGATTTTATTCAATCGTTCGTGTATTAAGTCCCTTCTTCTTTGGAATTCTTTGACCATTTCAAGAGAAGGCGTTTTATCTTCTTTTATTGCTGTAACTCCCGCAATTTGGGTAAATGTTGCCGTGCAGGATACAGTATTTGTCACCCATCGCGCCATGTATTCAGCTAATTTTTCGTTTACAATTGCGTATCCCAACCTCCACCCGGTCATGGCGAAAAATTTACTGAACCCATCAAGAATAATCGTTCTCTCAAACATATCTGGATGCGCCGCGACTGAAACATATGGAATGTTATCATAAACAATATTAGAATATATCTCATCCGAGAGAATCCAAATATCATTTTCCAAGGATATCTCAGAAAGTGCTTCTAAAGTTCTTTTAGTTAAAATTGAACCCGTAGGATTTTGCGGACTATTAATAATTATCATTTTTGTCCTTTCCGTAATACAAGCTTCCAAATCTTCAATACTAAAGTTCCATTCTTCTCTTTCCTGTAATTGAATTTGTTTAGCCTTGCAACCATGAACATTAATTAAACTCTCGTAAATTGGATAACCCGGATTGGGATAAATTATCTCATCTCCCGGATTAGTACAGCATAAAATCGCTAAATCTACGGCGAATTTTGCACTCGGCAAGATAAGAACATTTTTAGGAAGAACAGTAATTTCTTTTGTTTCTGAAGCAAAATCCGCTATGGCTGTCCTTAACTCTACGATACCTGCCGAAGGGGTATAATGAGTATGATTTTCGTTAATAGCCTTAATACCCGCTTGCTTTATGTGTTCTGGAGTATTAAAATCCGGCTCTCCAATAGCAAAAGAAATTATTTTTTTTCGCCTTTCGGCCGGCAATCCAGAAATTTGTTCAAGCACTTTAAAAGCCGTTTCCGTTCCAAGTCTATTCATTCTTTCAGCATATTTCATTTCTATCGTTCAAGCTTTTCGTGTTTTAAAAATTTAATCCAATAATCATATAAAAGTTATCTTTTATTCCTTAACTAATAAATAGTAAAAATTATTTAAATTTTTTTGGTTTATGTTAAAAAACTTTACCAATAATATAAAATCTTTTCAAAATTCAACTATTTTATTTGGTAATTAATCAAATTACACTAAATTAATAATAGGTAATTAAAATTATATATATAAACTTTCAAACATTTAATGGGAAAATTCACGAATAAAATAGTTTTGATTAGTAATAAAATATTTAATAATGAATTATTTATCACTAATTAATAATAAAAATTGGTTCTTTATGAATTAGCAACATGTCTGATAAAAGCATACCAAATAATAAATTAAAGCGTCGTAGCTTTTTAGATGAAATTGATAAAAAAATTCTTAATTCAATGCAAAAAGATTGTAGAAAGCCTGTTTTGGAGTTAGCTAAAGAATTAGATATACCTAAATCGACAATAACATATAGAATAAAGAGATTAGAAGAAGAGGGAATAATTGAAGGGTATCATGCTAAAGTTAACGCTTCCAAGCTAGGAGAAGATATCCAAATGATCGTTAATGTCCGTGCCAAGTACGGACCTGGTTATCACGATAAAGTTGGAAAAGCTTTATCTGAAATTCCTGGCGTATGGGCAGTGTATTTTGTTTATGGTGAAAGCGATTTTTTTATCCTGGCAAGAAGTAAAAATCGCGAAGAATTGTTTGAGAAAATGAAAGCTTTATATAATTCAAACGATATTGAGAGATCTACAACACTAGTGGTTGGAAAAACAATAAAAGAAGATCCAAGAATATTTTTTGACGTTTATAATCGGAAAAACTGAATTTGTTGAAGTCAAACTTTCTGTCGTTCACGCTTAAACTTGCAACCATTCATGCAAAAACCTTTCTTTTGAATGGTCTTACAACTTATTCGCGCGTACTGCTTTTTGAAACCCTTTTCAAGCGATTCGACCTGACTCTTAGAAGTTTCGAAGTTAAAATCAGGTTGATTCTGGAAAGCTTGAATTTTTAATTCCTGCGATGCGCCCAAATCGTGCAAGGCGTTGCAAAGCACGATGTTAAACCAATGCCCGTTACCGGAAGGATGATGGTGAGTTATGGTTTCTCCTAGCATTACAGACATCAAACAGGGCTTGAGGTTTGCGAAAAACCAGCCCATTTGACTCTTGCCATCAATCTCAATTCTCTTGTGATTCGAGTGACTTTTTTCGTTTTTATTTCTTGCTTTAGCAAGCGTGATGTCCTGTCGGGGAATCCATTCTGGAATGGAATAGCCCGCGCCTTGGCGCGATAAATCAAAATCATCCAATATCGGACAATATTGATCGTTGTTTCGATTCACGCTTAAAGGAAGCTTGACAAAATTTCCAAAATTTTTAATCGTGTGGCAATTTTGCAGGGGGAACACTTCCATTTTCGTATCGTGCGTTTCTTGGATGGTTTTTTCAATTTCTACTTTATAATCAAAAGCTCTCCTTAGAGTAGTTAAATGCTTTAATTTTATCCATACATGTATTCCTCTTCCTGAAAAATCCCTTAAGATGCAATTTCTAGGGATTTTGTAAAGAAGAATGAGAAAATTCATTATGTTAAGGGTTAGAGGATTCAACTTTTTGAATGTAAGAGAGGGATCAGGTTTATCGTGTAGATCAAAATCCATGCATATAAATTTACAATACCACTTTCCCTTAAACTTGTAGCTTGGATAACTCCCAATCGTGATTTCTCGATTTAAGTGCCGTTTTATCGCTTCGTTAATGTTCTTGCATGCTCCAAATGTGGCGTCTTCGATTTTTCCTGATGTCCACTTTCCCGACGAGTATTGATGCCCAATAGCGTAATAATTCCCTATAAAGAAATCTTTAAAGTCTTGAAAATTAACAGATCGATGTGTAAGCGACGATTCAATATTTTTGATAAGATTTGAATACTCGTTTAACAATTTTTTAATACTCCTCTTTTATTTAACCATTAATTATTACACTTTTTAAAAATTTTTATTTAAAGTTCGAGAAATTTACTAAATTTGTAAAAAGAGATAAAATTTTAAATAAAAGGGCTGAGGTTGAGCTTTAATATTAGGAGTATTAGGAATGACTAGTACAAAACTAAGAGTTTAGACTTCAAAAGTATTATTAATAAACATTTCTTCTTAAATCTTATTACAAATTCATTTTATAATGTAAAAAATTAATTTTGGAACCATTTATCCTATTCAATTTGTATATTTTCAAGAACAATAAAAGAGAATAATGCAAAATGAGCGAAAATTACGGCGTTAAACCAGACCAAGCTAAATTCTTAGATGATTTAGAGAAAATGATGGGAAGGGCAATTCCAATCAAGGAAGAGATTTATAATATTACTTTTGGAGTTAAAATTGAAGGCGATGACATCGTAGGATTAGGTTTGTATCGAAAAGGGTTTATAACGCTCCCCGACTCAATAGGTAATCTTGATAAACTTGAAGTCATTAGTTTAGCCTGGAACAAATTAACTGGTTTACCAGAATCATTTGGTAGATTAAAATCATTGCGAGAATTAGATTTGAATAAAAATAATTTGACATCTCTTCCCAATTCTTTTTGCGATTTAAAATTACTAGAAGAATTGAAAATCGGTGATAACGCATTGACGGGGCTTCCTGACCAATTTGGAAACTTAGAGCGCTTAGAAGTATTAAATTTATGTAATGGTCAAATAAAAACGCTTCCGGAGTCTTTTGGAAATATAAAATCACTTAAAAATCTAGATTTAAGCGGTAACCTGCTATCAGCTCTTCCCGAATCTTTTGGAGACCTAACCTTGCTTACAGATTTAGACTTAAGCGGTAATGGTATAAAATCGTTGCTAGAGTCGTTCGGAAACCTAAAATTGTTGAAAGAACTTGATTTAGAAGGCAATCAGAAAAAGATGCTCGGGTTAAAAAAACTCCCAGAATCGTTTGGAAATCTAGAATTGCTTGAAAAACTAAATTTAAACCACAACCTACTGTTAAAGCTCCCAGAATCCTTCGGAAACTTGAAAAAGTTAACACAATTAACTCTAGAAGATAATCAATTAAATTCACTTCCAGAATCAATTGGTAATTTTGAATCTCTTGAAGTATTAGATTTAGACTACAATAAATTAATAGAACTTCCAGAATCGATTGGTAATTTCGAATCGATAAATGAATTATCTATAGACATGAATTTATTAAATTCTCTTCCAAACTCATTTGGTAGCCTTCAATCACTAGAAAGATTGAAATTAGCGGGAAATAAAATATCTAGCCTTCCTGAATCTTTTGGTAACTTAGAAACGCTTAAGTCACTAGATTTAAGCCGAAATTGGTTAAATAAGCTACCAGAGTCTTTTGGAAATTTGAAATCTCTAAATAAATTGTCTCTAAGAACTAATCAACTAGAAAATCTTCCTGAATCTTTTAGAAATCTTACTTCAATTAAAGAATTAGACATTAGACATAATAGATTCCGCAATATTCCCGAAAGTATATGGACTCTTGAGGACCTAAAGCAATTGGACCTATATGGAAATCCTTGGGCCGATGAATCAAAATTGATGGCGCAGAATTCAATCTCTTCCATAAGGGATTTTTGTCGAAAGCGGGCATCGATCAATATCTTTATTAGCCACACTGTAGAAAATTTTGAATACTTCCACATTAAAGAGATATCCGATTTTTTAGAACTACAAGAAGAAGTTTACCAAGCTTTTTATTGTGAGGAAGATCTAAAGGGAAATATTGACGATTTCATGGAAGAAACCATACCAATGTGTCAGCTGTTGCTTTTCTTTGCTACAAAAAAATCCTTATTCGATTCAAAAGATTGCTCTCACGAATTGATGTTAGCAGGAAGTAATAACATGCAATTAATTCCAATTAAAGGTAATGATGTTAGTTGGGAAGATCTTGAATCTATTAATTTGAGTCGCGAATTCGGATTTGATTTTGAGGAAAATGAGTTTAATATTTTTTGCGAAAAATTGTACGAATATATTAAACAATTCAAGCGTGAAATTAATCTTTTTCAAAAAAAGGAAGCTGAAATTGAAAGGCAGAGATTTAGCATAAAAAGCACGATTAACAACTTTATTGATTCTGAAAAATTTAAAGAAAGCATTAAAGAAAACATGGAACGATTCAAAACATTGTTTCAAAAAATTCGGGATAAACAAATTTCAGTAGAAGAATATATCGACGAATTCAATCAAATAATTTCGAAGAAATCTAATAATTAATAATTTCTTTGAAAGATGCAAGTTAAATATACCGTAAGGGATTGATAACCTTGGCAGAAGCAGCCACATTAGCAAAAGTATCATTACATGCAATGATTGACTACATTGAGCGTGAAGAAATTCAGGCCTAAGCTTTAACTGAGAAAGAAATGGAAGATGAATTGATAAATTATATTTATATTTACTATTATTATATTTATATTTGGAATTACACGAATAATCCAACATCTAAAATCTCAAACAACTTTAACAGAATCCACGGAACAAGCGGCAGAAGCACATAATTTCGTCAAAATATTTGCGAAACCTCAAAAAATTACCGAAGAAGAAGTGTCGATTTCCAAGGAAAAGAAGGTTTGCTTGGTGTGCAAGGGAAAAGTAGGCCGGAATAACATTTATCTCTGTCCAGATTGCGACACATTTTACTGCAATAAATGTTCTGAAACGTTAACAGGCATGGAAAACGCGTGCTGGGTCTGCGATACGCCATTTGACGAGAGTAAACCATCCAAACCGTTCGAGAAGGAGGAAGAAGAAGAAGTAACGGTGGAAGAGGTCGCACCAAAAAAGGGTGGAGGCGATGTGAAATGACCGGCGTTCCAAGAAAAGCCAAATTTTAGGGCTATTGATGAATTTATTAGATACAAACCCTAATATCTCTTTTGAAGAAACAAAGGAAAAAATACCCAAACTTGGATATAAATTATTCATGAATGTTAGGAGCGAGTGGGGAAGAAAAAATAACAAGTAAAACTTTATGATAAACTATTAAATTAAATGAATTTATTAATTATATCCATTAAAGGAAATATAAAGTACCTTAATCTTTTCTTTTTCTTTCAAATTTCACATCATTAAATAGTTCATGAACAAAATCGTATATCTGGAATTTATTTTCTAATGCTTTTGTTGTTATTTTATTTATTTCATCTTGATTGATGAGGCTTTCTAAGACTTTATCAATTTTATAATAAAACAATTCTCTTACTTTATAAGCAAAACGATTTTTTTTTTTCTCTATTAATAAATCTGAAAGCTCGATATGTTCTTTATGATCATCGATGCATGTTATTAACTCATCCACTCCTTCACCGGATATAGCATTCGTTAACACCACCGGGGGTCTCCAACCGCTCTGAAAAGTTGAATCATCAAGCATAAAATCTATATTAACAGCGACATCTTCACCTCCCAAATCCTTCTTATTTATAACATATAAATCTCCAATTTCGAGAATGCCTGCTTTTAGAACTTGTATCATATCACCCGATCCCGGAGTCATTACAACCACAGTAGTATATACTAAATTATATATTTCAAATTCAGATTGTCCAACGCCAACTGTCTCAATGATTATTAAATCCATTCCGAATGTTTCATATAAAAGACTTATGTCGAGAACTGCTCTTGAAATCCCACCTCTATAGCCTCTAGAGGCAAGGCTCCTAATAAATATATTAGGGTGTATTGAAATGTCTGTCATGCGTACTCTATCTCCTAAAAACGCACCTCCGCTAAAAGGTGACGTTGGGTCAACGGAAATTATGCCAATAAATTTACCTTCTTCCAATATTTTTTTAGCTATGGCACTAGTTAAGGTTGATTTCCCAACTCCAGGTGAACCCGTTATTCCAACGATATGTGATTCGTGATTAATGTCTTCGAAATGCTTAAATATTTCAGGAGCTCTTTCAGGCTCATTTTCTATAACTGTTATTAATCTTGCTAATGCTATCTTGTCCTTTTTTTTAAATCTTTGAATCAATTCATTAATGTTGTAGCTTCTTTTCAAAACAAATCCCCATCACATTTTTTCATGAAATAATTACTTTTCGACTTTACTCTTAATGAAATCTACAATATCACCGACTAACGTTCCTGGACCATATACGTTCGCAACGCCCATTTCTCTAAGCTTTGGAAAATCTTTTGCGGGTATTACGCCACCTAGGAGAATTAGAAAATCTTCAAAAACTCCTTTTTCTTTTAAAAGATCAATAACTTGCTGCGTGTAAGCGAAATGTGCTCCTGAATGAATGCTCAAGCCAATAACATCTACGTCTTCATCGATGGCAGATTGAACGATTTGATCAACGTTTTGAAATCCTCCGAATATTAGTTCCATGCCCGCATCTCTTATAGCTCTTGATACTACAATTCCACCCCTCCAGTGACCGTCTATGCCCGGCTTGCTCATGAGTACTCTTATTTTTTTTTCTCCCATGTTATCATCTCAATATTTAAATTGCTAATGGAGGCTCCCAAATACCCCATACTTCTCGATAAATGTTGCATATTTCACCAACAGTAGCGCCTTCTTTAGTTACTTCCATCATGACGGGCATGACATTTTCCTCTTTCTCACACACTTTGCGAAGTTTATCCATGAGACCCTCAAGTTTAGCGTTATCTCTACGCGCTTTTAATTTGTTAATTCTATCAACTTCAATTTTTATGGCTCCTTTATTGGTTCTAAATACGTCTGTTACGTCGTCGTAAGGGACGCCGTATTTATTAACACCGATCATTATTTCTTCTCCTTTTTCAACGCGCATTCTTCTTTTATGAAAAGCGTCTCTCATCTCCTTGTAAAGCCAGCCCGTAGATAATGCTTTATCGATCGATCCCACTTTCTCAATTTTATCAATGTATCTCAACACTCTTTCCTCTATCTCGTCAGTAAGCCACTCGATGTAATAAGAGCCTGCTAATGGATCGATCGTGTTTGTGATTCTTGTTTCGTCGGCAATAACTTGTTGCGTTCTTAAAGCAATTAATGCCGCCTCTTCAGAAGGTAAACATATCGCCTCGTCGTACGAATTCGTATGAAGGGATTGACACCCCCCTATATTTGCTTCTAACGCTTGAATTGCGGTTCTTATTATGTTAATCTTTGGAGTTTGTGCTGTTAATGAACTACCGGCAGTTTGCACGTGAAACCGAAATACCATCGATTTTGAGTCTTGCGCGTTGTACCTGTCTTTTATGAGCCTGGCCCATATTCTTCTTGCAGCTCTGAATTTTGCAATTTCTTCGAAAAAATCCTTGTGTGCTGCAAGATGAAATGCAAGCCTACTTACAAAGTCATCGACTTTCCAGCCCCTTTCAATAATGTTGTCGATATGCGAACAAGCACTTGCGAAAACAAAGCCTAACTCTTGAATTGCGCTAATTCCCCCTTCCCTGTAATTGTATCCTGTAAAATTGATGGGATGCCACATTGGAACGTTTTTCATCGGAACGGTCCATTCAATGAAATCACATGCCACACGGAGTAAATGATTAGGTGGACAATTCTTGTAGGGGATATAACCAACTGTCATTGTTAAGATGTCGTTTTGGGTTGTTCCTATTAATTGATTAATTTTATACCCCCGCATTTTTGCCATGTTGAAATACATCGCACAAACGGGTGCTGAAGTAAAAGGTTCTACAACTAAAGCCACGCTTACTTTATCAATTGGAATACCTTCTGTAAGGGCAAATAAGCTATCGATGCAATACAATGGCACGCCGGATGTTCCAACTTCGGGCGCCGCATCCTTATTTGTAGGATCAATACCGTTGAATGTCAACGCATCCACTGCGGCACTAAAGCCTGTTTCGCCATTTTCGTAGAGAAATTTCCAGCGCTTATTGGTCTCTTCCGGAGTTCCATGCCCGCTGAATAATCTCATCGTCCATAAACGTCCTCTATACATCGAAGAATAAACACCTCTCGTGTATGGTGGTATTCCGGGAAAATTAATTTTCTCTAAATAGTCGCCTTTTACATCTAAAGGAGTGTATAAACTCTTTATTGGAATTTCAGAATCCGTAATGAATTTCACGTCGCGTTCTTTAGCATTTTTATATTTTTCTTCCCATTCTTGCTTTCTTTCTTTAATTTTTTCTAAATATTCTTTATCAAACATTTTACAATCATGTTATTTTAATTCTAAACTATAAAAATTATTGCAAATTTTTAATTTTTGGTTTTAATAAATTTTGATTAGAATCAAGACATATTTTCATTTTAAAAAAAACGTGAATCCGCAAAATTTGGTGTTTTTTGATTTTTTAAATTTTCAAAATTTTAGGAGATAAACCATTTTATAATATTTGCTCTGTTATAACATTTATAAGCAATGTTATATTACTTTACTTAAGACAATTCCATTTATTTCTTTATATTGCTTCTTGATTAATTAAATCTCTTCCCTATGGTTTAAATACTTGAAGAACCATAATATTATACATGAGTATTGGTTTAAAGAAAAATATTGCGCCCATAAAACAAATACAAACACAAATCTCGGATTTTTCAGATAATTTAAAACCTTTTTGCAATTTATTGGAGGAAAAACTCGAAGGTATAAAAAATAGTAAAAAATCTGAGGACTCCAAGGATAATTTCATTTTACTTCCTGGGAATTTAGTCCGATTGAGAAATGAGAAATGTAGAGAATATAATATTCCATTAACTAAAAATGGGACGGACAATAGAACGATTTGCACTGGGAAACAGTTATTAATGATTTTCAAGAAGCAGAAGACTTCGATATAAATAATTCAATTATAATATTTAATAACAAGGGTAAGATTGTAATTTTTGAGAAACTATAATTAACTATAAGTGAAGTATTTTTTCGCGAGTTCTTCACAAAGAAGGTTTTAATACAATGGTGTCTATTTATATTAAAAACCCAAATAAGTGTTTAAATCCTGCTTATGAAACCTTCGTAAAAAAGAATGAATTAGGAAGGGCATATGGTGTGAAGAAAAAATGAACATTAAGGAAATGACACCAGAAATGGACAATATAATAAAAAAAATTAAACAAATGGCAGATTTAGCTGTTGAGGAGACTCTCTCGGGGAGAGTAGATAAAGCACTTGATTTAATTAAACAAGCAGAAGATTTGATTGAGAAATTTCAAGGAAACATACCATCGGAGCTGGAAGAATCCCCTTACCTATTATTAAGTATTAAAGCGACTATTCTTACAGACCAAGGATATTTAACGCAGGGGTTCGATGTTGCTAACAAACTCTTAACCATCGCAGGGAAGCATGATAGAAAGTGGGGTCTTTCAGAAGGGCATCGAGTATTAGGAGCTCTTTATAGACGTTCTAATGATCTTGAGAAGGCCCTCGAGCATTATAATCGTGCCATCGTCTTAAAAGAGGAGCTTCTAAACGATCTTGGTGAAGTTTTATTGTTTGAATGGACACTTACTCCTGCTATCGAAACTGCTGTTATAAAAAACGATATAGAACGAGCAAGAAAGTATTTCACAC
>JAUXAJ010000185.1 GCA_030620005.1 Promethearchaeota archaeon
CCCAAATATCTTACTTGATTAACTCTATATTTAAGATATTCATATTGAGCTCCTTCTCTCAAACCTCTCGCAACAGCTTCCATATCCCGCCCCGCCATCCCTCCATATGTGTGTAACCCCTCATATACGACCACCATGTTACGAGTTTTTTCAAATATTTCCTTATCATTAGTGGCAAGAAATCCACCAATATTTACCAAGCAGTCTTTTTTTGAGCTGTATATACAACCATCAGAATAACTCATCATTTCATTAAGAATGTCAACGATGGGAGTGTTTTCATATCCTTTTTCACGCTCTCTAATGAAATAAGCGTTTTCACTGGAACGAGTGGCATCATAAATGACCTTCAATTTATATTCCTTGCATAATTCTTTAATCCCTCTCAAGTTCTTCATTGAAACTGGTTGTCCTCCTGCCATGTTAACATCCATTTCCACATTTACGAAGGCAACATTCTCGGGTCCCTTTTCTTGTATTAAATTTTCTAATTTTTCTAAATCCACATTCCCTTTAAACGGATGTTCGCTATAAACATCGTGGGCTTCATCAATAATTACGTCAGTCATTATGCCTCCAGCTAATTCCACATGCACTTTTGAGGTAGTAAAATATATGTTTCTAGGAACATATTGACCCTCACTTGTTAAAGTATTGTACATTAAATGTTCAGCGCCCCTACCTTGATGCGTAGGGACTAGATACTTGTAACCTAATACATCTTGCACGGATTTCTCTAAATTGTAGAAATTCTTGCTTCCTGCGTAAGCCTCGTCTCCAAGCATCATTCCTGCCCATTGATTATCGCTCATTGCTGCCGTCCCTGAATCTGTAAGTAAATCAATGTATACATCTTCAGATAATAGCAAAAAAGTGTTAAACCCAGCCTCTCTAATTGCTTCCTTTCTTCTTTTTTCGTTTGGGAAATTAACAGGTTCAATAACTTTAATTTTAAACGGTTCTATTGGTGCTTTTATAAGACATCACCTTTTTAAAAAAAATTCATTACTATAAATTAGTATTATTTTAGAATTTAAAAGATTTCGCCTATTCCCGCCCGATTCCCGCATTATATTCCCGTCAGATTCCCGCATTTAATCGTTTTCATGTAGAGAGTTAATTATAAATTATTGTATTGATAAGATTTATCTTGTATATTGAATAGATTTTTAAATAAATAGAATTAAAAGGGTCATTTCATGAGAGAAGTTAAAATTTTATCAATAGATAATCGAGGGCGAATTTTAATCCCACAAGCTCTTCGAAAAATTGCTGGATTTGCGACAGACACAAAACTCATGGTGGTTGCGGATTCAGAACGAAAAGAAATAAAAATAACCTCAATAAGGGTAGCTGAAGGGCAAAATCTTTTAAATCTAAAGATTTCAATGAAGGACATTCCAGGAGCTTTGGGAAAAATCGCTTCAACCTTAGGTGATTTAGGTATATCGATATTGTATAGTGAAGGGGGCATTCTTGAAAAAGACAAAGTAGCATTTTATACAGCGTTGGTTCAAAGCCCAAAACACGATTATAAGGGAATAAAGGACATTTTATTGAGTAAAGGCTCTGCTCTTGATGTAGAATTACTTCCAATGGAATAATTTTTAATATTTATATTATAAAAAAAGTATTATATAATTAAAAAAAAATAATGTCTATATCTTCAACCTTAGGAGAGTTAATGCGCAACATATTATATAGCGAAAGTGGCATTATTGAAAAAAATAAGGCAGCTTTTTATATTGCATTAGTTCAAAGTGAAGATCACGATTTTGAAGAGATAAAAGATTTTTTAATAAATAAAGGAGCCGCTCTTGAAGTAAAGATGCTCCCTTTAGAATAATTTTTTCATCATAATTTTCTCCAATGTTGATACAATTAACAATAAACCTTTTGAACCTTTAGAAAATGATATACTTTAATAGTTTTTTAATAATTAATTACATTAAATTAAATGAACCAAGATTAAAATTTTTGAATAAAGGAGTGAAATGAATGGATTTAATAATTAAAAATGGAAAGATATTGAATGGAACGGGGAATCCTTGGTTTAAGGGAGATATTGGTATTGAAAAAGAAAAAATCTCAAAAATTGGCAAGTTAAACGTAAAAGATGCAGAAAAAGTCATCGACGCTAAAGGATTAGTTGTGTGTCCGGGATTTATTGACATTCACAGTCATGCAGATGGAACAAATTTTATTAATCCTAAACAAGAAAGCACTATTAGGCAAGGAATTACAACTCATATCGCTGGTAACTGCGGATATGGCTTAGCACCAATTAATCCAGATAGAAAAGTTCAAATTGAAAAATACTTGGGAGATATCGTGCCCACAAGTGACACATTTAAAATAGACTGGATTACATTTAATGAATATCTAAATAAAATTGAAGAAGTAGGTATCGCATCAAACATGGCCCTTCTATTAGGCCACGGAACTTTAAGAATCACTGTAATGGGGAATGAAGTTAGGGCACCAAATGAAAAGGAACTTGAGAAAATGAAAAATCATGTTATTGAGGCAATGGAATCAGGGGCCATAGGACTTTCAACTGGTTTATTTTATCCTCCTGGAATTTTCGCAAAAATTGATGAAATAATTGAACTATGTAAAATAGTTGCTCAATATAATGGGTATTATTTCTCCCACATAAGATCTTATGGACCAAAGTTAATGAAATCTATTAGAGAAACGATAAAAATTGGAAAAAAAGCGAATATACCAATTCAAATTTCCCATATTTCAATTTTTGGAAAACCTTTTTGGGGATCAAGTAAAGACTTATTACAATTTTTAGACAAGAAGAGAACGGAAGGTTTGGAAGTAAACACAGATATGCACCCTTATGATTCAGTAATGACGGACATGCAAATGTTGCTCCCTCCATGGGTATTTGAGGGAGGAAAAATGAAAACTTTAGAAAGATTAAAAGATCCAGAAACCCGCGAGAAAATCAAGCACGATCAAATTCATGGATATGATGGATGGGATGAATGGTTCCCTATCGATGTAGTAGGATGGGAAAATATTTTACCAGTCATATTAAAATCTGAGAAATATAAGGGAGTGGAAGGCAAGAACCTTAAAGAAATTGCGGAGTTAGACGAGAAAGATTTATACAATGCTACATACGATTTATTAATTGAGGAAAAAGTTGATGCCGCAATGATAATAACCCATTTAAGAGGAGAAGAAGATATCATTAATTTTATAAAGAGCCCCCTGGTGGCGTTTGAAACAGATGCCGCTCCAACGGTTCCTTACGGAGAGTTATCTCAAGGAAATACACACCCCAGAGGTTATGGGACCTATCCAAAGTTTCTTGGAGAATTTGTTAGAGAAAAGAAAGTCATCTCCCTTGAAGAAGCAATAAGAAAAAGTACATCGCTTCCAGCTCAAATGTCTGGTATTTTAGATAGAGGAATGATATATCCTGATTTTTGGGCGGATATCGTGATCTTTAATCCAGATACTATCATTGATACAGCAACCTATGCGAATCCGCATCAATACCCTATAGGAATAGAATATGTTATTGTGAATGGTAAGATTGTTGTACAAGGCGGAGAACACGCTGGAATACTCCCTGGAAAGGTGCTTCGTCATGGTGTTTGAACAATACAAATTTTAATTGAATAAGATGTGATTAAAAAATGTTAAATTTAGCTGAAATAAGAAAAAAATTCCATCAAAGGCCAGAACTTTGTTGGACGGAATTCTGGACTACTGCCGAGATTTGCAAGTATTTAGAAGAATTTGGCTACGAACTAATGATAGGGAAGGATATAATCCAAGAAGACTTGAGAGAAATGGTACCTGACTCTGAAACGCTCGAAAAATGGTATCAAAACGCAAAGAGTCTCGGTGCGGAAATGAAACATCTCGAAAAAATGAGAGGCGGATTTACTGGAGTTATAGCTACGCTTGACACGGGAAAACCGGGTCCAACTCTTGCATTTCGGGCGGATATTGACGCTCTTCCTATACAGGAATCGAAACGAAGAGCTCATCGTCCAACAAGGGAGGGATGGAGCTCTAAATATGAAGGAAAAATGCATTCTTGTGGGCACGATATTCACTTAACGATTGGATTAGGAATAGCTGAATATCTTGCGAGAAATAAGGATTCCTTGCGCGGTAAATTTATCCTGATTTTTTCTCCAGCTGAGGAAGGCGGGAAGGGTTGTGTAAGCATTAGCAAATTACCTATCGTTAATGAAATACAATATATTATTACATATCACGATTCAACTTTCCCACTAGGGGGGCAGCACTTCATTGTTCCTAGAATTTTTTTCCGGTTTGTGGGAACATATAATGTGGAATTTACTAAAGGAAAGCTTCCCGGTTATATAGATCCAAGTCAACATTCTGATACGATCCTAGGAAAAGAAGAAAAATCAACGATAGACATACTGCACGATGTCTTAAAAGCGATGAGTTCTGCTCCAAGTACAGAAAATGACGCTTTAATGGCAGCTTGCCAGGGCATAATTAATTTAAAAACCATCCCAAAAAGACCTGATGGATTTTCAAAGATTACTGTTTCAGAATTCCGATCAGGAAAAGAAAAAGAACTGTATCGAAGAGCCGATCCTTGCAAGTTTAAGATTATAATTAGGGGTGCTACTGATGACATTGGAGAATACATGGTGGAAAAAGCGACCTTGATGCTTGACGCAGCAGCTAAAATGCATGATGTGAAAGTAAAAATAAATAAAGATAATACTTTTTATTACCCTGCTTGGAACGATAACGACGAAGATTTAATAAAACTTGCCATTGAAACGTGGAAAGAAATAGGAATGGGGGATAATTACCTCAGGTATCCTTTTGGAGAACTTGGAAGCGACGATGTCATTTACATCATGAAAGAAGTGATTAAGAACGGTGGAAAAGCAATGTACATGGGTCTGGTGTCCGATGATAACTCTGGTCGCATGAAAAACATACACACGAATAGATTTGATTTCAAAGATGACCTTTTAAGAATGGGTGTTAATTTAATCACTAAAATGTTCGAAAAAATCTTGGAAAAATAATATCCAAAACCATTGGATTATTACAATTAACAAAGTAAAAAAGAATCTATACATTAACTTAAAGAATTAATTGAGCTATATAACATGACAAAAATTATTAAAGTGCCCTGGGCTGCGTGGAGAGAGCCAGAGCATTTGGAATTGACTTTTCCAGATTCTTGGGATGTGTCGGCATGTAGAATGAATGGTGCTGATGCTCCAGAACTCACGGGAAATGAAATTAAAAAGGGTATCATGAATCCAATTGGAACTCCAAGATTGCATGAACTAGCTAAAGGCAGGAAAAAGATTGTAATAGTAGTGGACGACATGACAAGAACCACTCCCGTGTCAAAAATCATGCCGTTTATTTTAGAAGAGTTAGAAGAAGTAAATATTTCAAGAGATCAAATTACAATCCTATTGGCTATTGGTGCCCATAGACCAATGAATAGATACGATTGTATTTTAAAATTAGGAAAAGAAGTTGTTGACACGATTAATATCGAAAATCATCATCCTTACGAAAATTTAACTAATTTAGGGCAATCTAATATTGGCACGCCAATAGATGTCAATACTACTTATGTGAATTCTGATTTAAGGATTTCAGTAGGGGGAGTGATTCCACACCCTTTAGCGGGATTTGGTGGAGGTGCTAAGATCGTATTGCCCGGCGTTTGCGGAATTCGCACTCTTGAAGCAAATCATTCCGCAGGAATGAGAGGAATTGGTGCGGGAATCGGTAGAATGACTCCAATTCGTCAAGACATTGAAAACATCGCGGATATAGTGGGATTAGATTTTTCAATCAATGCTATTTTAAACGAAAAAGGCGGAATAACAGCTATTACGGCAGGTCATTTTAGGGACGCTCACAGAAAGGCCATGGAAATTGCTAAACAAAATTACAAGACTGAGATCACGGTTAATAATCAAATTTGCTTTTTTAATTTGTTTCCTGAAGATTCAGAGTTGAATCAAACAACTAAAGGCTTTAATTTTTTGTTTGGTGCTCCAAATACATTACTTGAACGAAAAGGAACAATAGTATTAATGTCGGCTTCATATGAAGGCAGAGGATATCATAGTTTAAATGCTGAAACTGGAGCAAAGTTATATTTTAATTTAGGAGATACTATTATCTGGAAAGCCTTTGTAAAGAAAAGATCAGTATATTTCTTATCCCCTAATATTAGCAAGCACGACCTATATCATTTCTTCCCAAAATCAGTCAAATTGTTCGCCGAATGGGATAAATTAATAGAAGAATTAACTAAAGTTCATGGAAACGCTCCAAAAGCAGCAGTTTTTCCGTGTAGCATCCAATTATCCTAATATGGATATTACATGATAATATTTCTTCTTTTTTTTTTTGCAAACCAACTTACAAGAAATCTTCAATGGGTTTATAAGGATAACCAAATTCATCTGCTATTGCCTTTATCGAGATATTTCCTTTAAAAACATTGACGCCTCTTCTTAATGGAGCGCTATTTCTTAGAACATTAGTTATATTTTCATCAGAAACTAGATTTAACAAAAACGGAAACATGCTTTCGGATAATGCTTCGCTGGAAGTTCTTGGATACGCTCCAGGCATGTTCGTCACGCAATAATGAACAATATCTTCATCCATATATGTTGGATTGTCGTGCGTTGTCGGTCGACTTGTTTCAATACAACCCCCTTGATCTATGGCGACATCTACAATTACAGAGCCTTTTTTCATGGATTTTACCATTTCTCTAGAGACAATTCTAGGTGCTTTAGCATTAGGAATCAATATCGTACCAACTAATAAGTCAGCCAATTTCACGCTTTTTCTAATGTTTCTCATGTTTGAATATAAAACATTTATCCCTTTGGGTAAGATATCAATTAAATATCTAATCCTCGCATTATTTTTCTCTAAAATTGTTACATGTGCGCCTAAACCATTACCTGCCAGGGCTGCACTCAAACCAGCTGTACCTCCGCCTAGTACAACTACATTTCCACTAGATACACCGGCAGAACCTCCAAGTAAAACACCCCTGCCTTCATCATGCGTTGAAAGTAAATTTGCTCCTTTTATTGTAGCCATCCTTCCTGCGATTTCTGACATTGGGATTAAAATTGGTAAATGACGATTTACTAATTCAACGGACTCAAAAGCAAAGACAGTAGATTTTCCCTTCACGAATACTTCGGTTAATTCTTTTAATGCTGACAAGTGTAAAAAAGAAAATAATATGGGGCCCGGATTAAAATAATTCAATTCCTCTAAATAAGGCTCTTTCACTTTTACTAAAATGTTTGAATTTGAATACACTTTCTTCTTGGAATCAGCAATTTTAGCTCCAGCTTTAATATAATGTTCATCGTTAAAACCAGCAATTTTCCCAGCATCGTGCTCTATGATTACTTCATGTCCTGAATGAACTAATTCTTCAACATTATAAGGTGAAAGGCTTACTCTTCCTTCACCAGGCTTGATTTCTCTGGGGATTCCAATTATCATGTTAAATCTTTTTTTTCTACATTTGTTTGTAAGTATATTAGATACTAAAAAGCTTTCCTTTTAATAATTATTCAAACCTTTCATTTAAAGTCAATTATAGCGCAATATTAAATTATAACTTTTGAAACGAACGGACTGGTCATTGCATTAAGAAGTGCTTCATATTCTAAGTTAAACCTCAACTCGTCTCCGATCTTAAATTTGTTGTCTTTCACATCAATTATAATATAATCACTAGTTGCACTTAATATCTCAATATCGTCTGCTGCAATTATTTTTGTTTCAAGAACATCTTGTCTGCCAGCATTTAAGAGAGCTAGATTCATCTCACCATCTTTAGGATAGTTCCTTTTCAGAAAAATAGAATCCCCAAAAGCGGGTTTTGTAATAGTACCACTAGGAAAGGAGGGTTTTTTCTTTAATTCTGCAATTTCTGCAACAAATGTAAAAGCATCGTAGTATAAACCCGGAAGTGGACCTTCATTAATTCCACCATGACCTAATAATAATGCTGTTCCAAACCTCAAATTATTTATCGTGCCAACATCATCAGTAGACATTAGCCAATCGTAATTTGCGGAATTTCCCGCTGAAACGATTTTGAGTTTAATATTAAATTTATTTTGTATTTTTTCGACAATTTCCGAGAATTCTTTCATGTTCCTATCATCAGGGACGACTCCCGAAAAACATTTGAGATTCGTTCCAATGCCACTCAATTCAATGCCTTTTAGGTTTAAAACTTGTTCTACAAGGTTATCTAAGTCAGATGGCATGACACCCTCGCGTAAATCTCCCATTTCAACCATTATCATTATTTCGTGCTTTTTTCCTTGGTTAATTGATTCTTCAGATAATTTTTCTATAACTTCTAATTCAGAAATTAAACTCATGTCTGCATGTTTAACTACTGATGGTATTTCGCTTAAAGCAGGGCTTCTAATTAGGGCAAATTTAGCAGAAACACCTGCTTTTCGCATTCGAATGATATTTTCTATTCTGGAATCCCCTAAATACGAGATACCCGCTTGAACTAAAGTTTTTGCCACTGATGGATTCCCTAATGTCACTTTTGTTATAGCAATTATAGAAATGTTTTTTAAATTGCAAAGTTCTTTCATTTTCTTTGCGTTATGGAATATTTTTTTCAAGTCAATTTCTATACGAGGCATATTTCAATTTCACAAATTCATTTTTGGTTCATGAAAAACAAAATAATAATCATAATTATAAATTAACCTAAATTAAACAAATTTTCCCTTTATCTCTTTAACAACATGCTTTGCTAGAATGTCCATTGGATCAATTAAAAAACCTTTTTCAATATTGGGATCTTCTTGAAATAATAAAGGCAATTCAGTACATCCTAAAATAATCCATTTAATTCCTCCTTTGTCCCTTAAATTCACAATTATTTCATTAACCCTATTCCTTAAATCATCAGAAGGACCATCGTTTTTAATACCATAAATGATCTCCATTACTTCCGTTTGATCTCGTTCCTCTGGTGTGATAATATCTATTGTCTTATTCTGAAATCGTTTTTGATAAATTCCTGTTTTAATTGTTCCGGAAGTCGCCAAAAGGCCTACTACATGATTTTCAATTTCGTTTTTTTGAGAAAGGATCTTGTCTAAAAGGTATTGAGCCGATATTTTTATCATATCATAAATTGGAATGTTAATTTTTTCTTGAATTTTTTCAATATAATAATGTGCCGTGTTGCAGGGCATTATTACTAAGTTAGCACCCATTCTTTCGAGTAATTTCGCTGATTTAGAGAGAACTTCAAGTATTTCTTCATGTTTCCCTTGTAAAATACATTCTGTACGATCAGGAATAAGAGTGTTCGAATAGATTAGAGTTGGTATGTGATCTTGGTCTTTTGAAGCAGATGTATGTTTAATAATCAATTGATACAAATAATTAGTTGCTGCAGGACCCATACCACCTAATATTCCTAACAATAAATCACTCACCTCGATCTTAACTAATATTCCTTGTTTTCTTTTGCATTTTTTAAGGCGTAATAACTGGTGGGGGTAAGTCTTTCATGCTTACTAATCCGGGAGGAGCTTCAATTACCCTTGGAATAGAATTTATTATCATTGACACCGTTCCAATATCTCCGTGCACGCAAGGTGATATTCTTTGAAGCATATTAGGAACGCCATCAATTTTGATGGAATCATATTCATCTTCCGCCCCTAGATAAGCTCTGAAGTCCAAAATTATCACTTCCTTGCCGTCTTTAATGGCTTTTGCGTTCTGCGTCAATCCACATACATTTCCGGGATCGACTGTAATGGTATCACTCGATACACCCTCTTTTGAAATTACAGGCTCACTGGCGTTAACAATGATTTTTTCAAGCTTCCATTTGAGAGCAGCGGCAATCATTTGCAGCGATTGTTCAAGTCCAACATGTCCCGTTATAATTTTTTCGTCCATCTTGTTTCTAAATTCTTCTGGCGTTAAACCAGCACCGATTTTTTTTTGAAAAGGTATTCTTCTTGTTGAAGCGTTCATTTGCCTGATGATTTCAATTCTATCTACTTTCCTAAACGGTCCTGTGAGAACAATTGGAAGATAATCCATCAAGAAACCAGGATTAATGCCAGTACCGAGAACTGTTACTTTGTTTTCTTGAGCTAATCTATCTAACTTCTGAGATAAATCAGGAGACGAAATAAAAGGAAAAGATAATTCTTCACATGTGGACACGATGTTTGCCTCATGTTTTATGATTCCACTAAGCTGATCAAAAACTTGCGGTATATAAGATTGTGTTGCGTGTAATACTATATCTGGTCTTGTTTTTGATAAGACCTTGTCAGGATCGTTAGAAATGTTTATCCCTAAAGTCTTTCCGAGGTTCAAAACAGTTCCTAAATCTTTTCCAACAATATCAT
>JAUXAJ010000228.1 GCA_030620005.1 Promethearchaeota archaeon
TCCAATACGATTGCATTGCAACAATCGCGTGAACTTCCGCCCCATGTACGATACCATTGCTGTACACCAGAGCTATCATACTTTACCAAACACATATCATCATATCCCGCCCCGAAACTTTCTGTATAACCTGCAAGATAAATGTTGCCAGACGAATCCAATGCGATTGCTTTGCAACTATCGCTTGAACTTCCGCCCCAGGTACGATCCCACTCATAAATAACTTCTTCATTAGCAGACAAAAAAGGTAATACATTAACACTTTTTTGATTGTTTTTTTCATCTATTTCATTAGATAAATCTTGATTAGTTATTTCTTGAGCATTTACGATAATTTTACTATCTTGCAATAATAAACAAAGACATAAAGTAAAAAAAGAAATTATTAGAAAAGATGTTTTTAAATGTTTCATTTTTGAATCAAATGTGTAATATTTTTGTCATTTAATTTAATTATTAATTATTGTATTTAAATATAAATATTAAAAAATGCAAAAGCAAAAATAATGAAATGTGGTCCTCTCATAGATTTGCAAAGAATAATCTTTGCACAAATTATATTTTGGATTAAATGTATCTCCCAAAAAGAGAATTTCTCAATTAAGCTTAGTTATTTTTAAAAAGATTTTACATTTTCTAATATTTTAACTAAGCAATATATGAAATAAATTCTAATTGTCTTATCTAATTACCATTTTTCCGTTATTAGGTCTCTCATCTCTAAAAATATATAATATCAAAAAGATTCTGTTAAGAGTCTCCAAGTTCCATCCATTACTTTTTTTAAGGATTTATTTTACCAATATAATTCAATATTTATTTCAACCTTATTTAAATAAGATTTTTATAGATTAAAGATAATATTAATATAATATTTCTTAAAGAATATTTTTAATTAAATAGCCTTACTACTATGTTAAACGATAAAGATTACTCGAATATGATTAAGCGGTGTTTAAGATGCTCGATAGGTCATTAGTTCTTTTAGCTAGTTACCCGAGAATTGTAAGTGGATTCCGCAGGTTCAGATCAAATCCCAAAAGTATGCTACCATTTGTCCCTCAATAGATATGTATAATTTTCACACATACAGCGGAGGGGGCAAGATAATACTAGCTTTAGCGTTAGAGATGGACAGGATCAAGCCTTCAGAAGAATTGCGAGATGTAGTTTACAAATGTACTGAATGCGGGGGGTGTGCTGTAACATGTAAATATTTGAATACACTAGAGCCGTTAGAAATTATCATGAGGCTAAGGGAAAGGTTAGTGGAAGCTGGTGTGGGTCCAATGCCAAAACAACAACAATATATAGAATATGTCAAGAAGGTCAACAATCCTTACAACGAATCTCACCAGAAGCGATTTGGTTGGTTACCTGCTGATATTCAAGTCGATCCCGACGCTAAAGTACTGTTTTATATTGGATGTACCGCGTCCTATAGAAGAAAAGAAATGGCTCTTGCTGCGGCTCGGATAATGAATGCCGCTGGAGTTCCCTTTAGAATATTGGAGGACGATGAGTACTGTTGTGGGAGCCCCATCTTAAGAACTGGCGATATTGGAACATTTACGGAGCTGCTCAATAAAAATATAGATGTTGTTGAAGCAAAAGGAATTGAGACGATGGTTTTTTGTTGCGCGGGTTGTTACGATACTTTCAAAGTAGATTATCCATTGTATAGGAAATTTAATTTTAAAGTGCTTCACATTGTTGAATTTTTTGAAGAATTAATCGAAAGTGGACAATTGCAACTGTCAAATAAAGTTCCATTAACAGTTACATACCACGATCCTTGTCATTTAGGGAGAAATGCTGAGCGATATGAAGAATGGGACGGCGACGAGGTACCTATCATGCCCTTAATCTCAATAAATGTTCCACCAAAACCTAAGAGGTGCGGAACATTTGGAATTTACGACGCTCCAAGAAACATTTTAAATAAAATTCCCGGTTTAAAACTCGTTGAAATGGAAAGAATCAAAGAGTATGCATATTGCTGTGGTGCTGGTGCAGGTGTAAAATCAGCATTTCCAAATTTCGCGCTTCAAACGGCCAAAAATAGAATGGAAGAAGCCGAAGATACTGGCGCTGAAGTCATAGTTTCTGCCTGTCCATTTTGTTCCACGAATTTACAAGATGCTATAGCAGAAAGCGGTTCAAGACTAATATTTTACGATATAAGTGAGTTGATATTAATGGCCTTAGGAATGGATTTAAAAAAAGTGAAAGGTAAAGCAAAGGAGGTCGCTTGAACAATGTTAAAAAATGAAATTTACATAGAATTTGAAAGTATCGTTGGTCCTGAGAATATTAACGATGGAGCAGTGGTCACTGAATGTTACGCGTATAACTGGTGCCAAGAGATATTCAATTTCATGAACGATAAGCCTCCGATCCCTTTTTCTGACGTTCCTAAAGCGGTCATTTTACCTTCAACTACAGAAGAGGTTCTAAAAATCGTTAAGTCATGCAACAAGTACAATATTAAATTTAAAGCCCAATCAACAGGATTAGGACCATGGAATCAACCTTCAACGGATAATTCCATAATTTTAGATTTGCGCCGCATGAATAAAATAATCAAAATTGACGAAAAAAATCTGTACGCAGTTGTAGAACCATATGTGAGCGGAGCGCAATTACAAGTTGAAACCATGAAATTCGGGTTGAACTGTCACATGCCGGGTGCAGGTCCAATGGCTTCGCCTCTCGCAAGTTCAACGTCAATGAACGGTCCTGGCTTTACTTCTCCCCATACGGGGCACAGCGCTAGAAATGTTTTGGGGATTGAGTGGGTATTACCAACTGGCGAATTGATGCAATTAGGATCTCTCGGTCTAAAAAATAATCCCGATTGGTACAGTGGTGATGGGCCAGGTCCCAGTTTAAGAGGAATCATGCGAGGCTGGGCAGGTACGAAATCTGGTCTGGGAGTGTTTACTAAAGTCGCAGTTAAACTCTTTCCCTATCCTTGTAGTACGGATTTTAATGTAAAAGGTAACTCTCCGAATTACGGATTTGACATTCCAGACTTCATTAGGGTTTATACAATGGATTGCGGGAATTTTAAACACTTAGAAGAAGCGATGTTACGAATTGAAGAAGAAGAAATAACCTTCATGTGCAGTTACTTGTCTGGTCTTGCTGTAATGGCGATTTTTTCTAATAGCATAGAAAGTTTAATGGATAAGATGGCATTAGGGAGCATGAGAACACCTTTAGTCGTAATAATAGCAGCAAGAACACAGCGAGAATTCAATTACAAGCAAAAAGTAATGGACAGTTTAATGGAAGAACTAAAATTAAAAGATATTATAGGAACTAGTTTTACGCCGGAATCAATATTTTACGCAGAAGCCTTGCGCTCGAATCTCGGAATTCACGGTTTTATAGCCACGGGTGGTTTTCAAAGTACTAAAGGAGTATGTGATTCAGCAAAAGTTTGTCTTTTAAGCGCAAGGGAAAACATTCCAATAAAACAAAAATACATCGAGAGGGGTGCGATTGCGAACGATTTTGGTGAAGGCGCTTGGATGACGAGTTATGAAGGAGGACACTTTTACCATTTTGAAGCTCCGACAATGTTCGATCAGACCAATGAACAGAGCGTAGAAGGCATGGCGGAATACATGGAATTAAGCAATAAGTTAGATCTTGTCAAGCATCTCGGCGCGCCGTTTTTCGTGGAAGGCGATAAGAACCATGAACTTTTCGGTCCATACATGATGAATTATCATTTATGGTTAAGAAAGATAAAAAAAGCTTTTGATCCTAACAATGTGTCTGATTCTGGTTTTTACATTTCTCCTTAGAGTAAAAAAAGTAATTTAATAACCATTAATGTAATGAAATAAAATTATTAATCAATAATAACTTAATAAGTGAACGATGACCGAAGTAAAATTGGAAGGTGAAAAAGTAAGAGGTTTTGCGGGGATTATAGAGAATGTTTTCAAGCCAATTAATGAAAAAGAAAAATTTAAAGAAAAATTTGGTAAAATAAATGTTAAAATTCTAATAAACGCCGTGAATTTAAATTACGCCGCCTTAATTATTATAGAGAATGGGACATTATCAGTTAAAAGCGTCAGAAATCGCCCGAAAGAGAATTTGACAAAAAGTAAACTTGGATGGGACGCTTTATTAGAAATGGACAGTCAAACTTTTTTAGCGTTTTCCATGAAAAGACTTTCTCTACCAGATATGGCTAAAAAATGGTTGACAGGTAAGATAAAAATGAAGGGAATTCGAAAGTTGCTTGTTCTAATGAAAGTCCTAGCCCTATTGAATGAAGAGAGTAGCTGAGTTTAATTACTACTTTATGCTTCATTTTTTTTTTCACTTTAAATGAATTTAAATTTCTTAATGCTAAATCGTTTTAGAACAATTCATTTTTATTTCTTTATAGATTTTGGAAAATCAATACTTAAATGGTTTCATATTAGGAGCCCATTGAGCAATTCTGGATAGTTCTATTTTTACTTTTGCTTTATTTACTTCGTGTATTCTTTTTAATAACGAGTGTGCTCGATTATCTGTTTTTGGATCGTGTTGTATAGTTATGGGAAAATTATTCCGTCTAATGCATTCTCTTAATTTGCCAACTATAAATTCTACAATTCCAAAAATTTTCAAATCTGGAGTTAAGCGATTAAATGTAAATTCTGAAGTAGCATATTTACTCCAATCTACTGATAACCCTCCTATAGTATGATCAAATTGAAAGAAATTAGGATAAATTACGCTAAGATCTGACCATCTCATCCATAAATTTTTATGCACACCACGATAAAGAGAATGTTCATCTAGAAAATTTTCGGGAGGTTCCGCCTCCCAGATTAAATTATTTTTTTTAGCCATTCAACTACGACTCCTTGAACAAGTTCCTGATTGATTCGAACATCAATCTCATATTCAGGAAAGCCTATTTTTTCACCAAATAAATGGATTAATTCCTTTAGATGAGGAGGTATGTTTAAAAGCAATTCGAATTTATCTGTTTTCCAATAAACATCAAAACTATTATCCGTATTAGGTAATACTAAAGGGATTGGAACATTATATTCTTTTTCCCATAGTTTAAATAAAATTTTTTTCAATAGATTAGTTGTAAGAAGCCATGACTCCTCCGTAATGGCTTTACTTCCTTGACTATCCCAGTTATCCTGCAAACCAACTATACCTTCACCATACTCATTCAATTTTTCTTCAAGTTCTTTTATTTTGTTTTCCTTTACAGATGCTTGATATCTTTCATTTTGAAAACCTGATACTAAGTTATGTATTTCCTCTCGTTGATCCAGTAAATTCTTTAAAGTAATTGCATCATCTTTAGCTTCCTCAATCGTTCCATTTCTTGCATCTTGTAGAAATTTAGATGCCGATTCATACTTCCATTTGGATAAAATTTTATCCATTTCATCATTAAGAAAATTTAATTTTAAATCAACCAATTCTTCCAGAAGTTCTTTCTTTACAGGTATGGTTGTCATTTATTCTTCACCTATTAGTATATGGTAATTTTCTTATAAAAATTAATTGAAAATATTTAAATGTATATTGCGTTTTTTGTTTTTTTTTTTTCGTGAATAACTACATCTTCTTTTTCTTTTTCGCAAGATTTAGATGCAGCGTTTTATATTTACATTTAAATAAGTTAGTAAACAAAAATATTTTTAAAACTTAGAGAACAATGATATTTTAAATGTTTCTTAAATATTTTGGTGATCATTAAATATGGATAAACATGTAGGATGGATTGGTACAGGCGTTATGGGCAGATCCATGTGTTCTCACGTAATAAAGGCGGGATATGAAGTAGCAGTATTTAACAGGACTAAGCAAAAAGCCAAAGAATTAATTGAAATGGGTGCTCAATGGTGTTCTGATCCAAAAGAAGTCGCTGAAAAGAGCGATATGCTGTTTACTATTGTAGGTTTTCCGAAGGATGTGAGAGAAGTATATCTTGGTGAAAACGGGATCCTCAGTGGAATCAGGGAAGGTTCGATAATAATAGATATGACCACGTCTGAGCCTACTCTTGCTCAATTAATACACAAAGAAGCAAGAAAGAAAGGAGTTTTCTCTATTGATGCTCCAGTTTCGGGCGGTGATGTTGGAGCTCGCGAGGCGACGTTAGCAATAATGGCAGGTGGAGATAAGGACATTTACGATAAAGTTTTACCATTTTTTGAATTAATGGGAAAAAATATCGCTTATCTTGGAAAAGCAGGTGCAGGACAGCATACTAAAATGAGTAATCAAATACTCATCGCATCAACCATGATTGGTGTTGTTGAATCATTGCTTTACGCTTATAGGGCTGGAAATGATTTAAATGACGTAATTAACGTAATTGGAAAAGGCGCTGCGGGATGCTGGTCGATAAATAATCTTGGACCCCGCATAGTTGGTGGAGATTTTGATCCTGGATTCTTTATCAAGCATTTTGTAAAAGATATGGGAATAGCTCTTCAAGAAGCTAAACAAATGAAATTGTCATTACCAGGTTTGGCTCTTGCTTACCAGTTCTATATTTCAGCAACGGCAATGGATTTTGAGAATCTCGGAACTCAAGGCCTTTATAAAGTGTTTGCTAAAATGAATGGAATTGATGTATAAGGAATTTGGTATTGACATGCTGAATTTCCTAAAAGCATTAATTATCATTTTTTCCGTTGAATGAATTAAATTGTCCACGAAAGTAAAAAGTATGAAAACTAAACTGGTTTGAACTCGACCTCTATATTTTAGAATAATTACTATAAACTTTTAAACCATTGAAAGTTGTAATGAAAAATATCAGCGTCAGACAATCAAAAGAAAACGAGATTTTGAGTGGTATAGACATATTTTGTCAGGCTATGGGAAGGGAAAAAGAATCAGAAGGAGCACAACGATTGAAAAAATTTGCGCTAACTCTTGTTAGATATAATTTTTCTCAAAATTATGTGGTGGAACATGAGAAAAAATTAATAGGTAATGGGACATTAATTTTTCAAGAGCCAACTGCCTGGATTACGTCATTTGGCATATTACCAGAGTTTCAACGGATGGGTATTGGTAAAGAACTCCTAAAAAAACTTATTGGAAGGGCGAAATCATTAGGTTTTGATTCAATCCATTTATACGCAACAAAAGAAGGTGAATCATTATATCATGAGTTTGGATTTCAAGCTGAATATCCTGCACAGAGATATATAATATCTGAAGCTCCTAAATTAGAAATAATTTCTGAAATTGACGTCTCAAATACATTTCCAGATTGGATTTGGGAACATGATAAAAATTCCATGGGATATGATCGTAAGAATTATTTAAAATCTCAATTAGACGATACTTCAAGAGTTATTTGTTGTAAAAATAACGGTTATGGTTTACTAAGTGGAGATATCATTGGTCCTGTTATTTCAGATAATGTTAATATGGCAATTGATATAATTTTAAAGAGCATTGAACTTGGAGCCAAGAACATTATAATTCCAAAACACAATAAGTTAAATCCCCAATTATTTAGTAGATTGAAGTTAAAGGAGATAGAAGGAACCAGAAACTTAAAAATGACTTTAGGAAAACCAATATCAATTAATCTTAAAAATATTTACGCTCTTAGAAATTTTGGAGCAGGTTGAAGATATTTCACGTTAAAAAAATGTAAATAGTAAATTAATAAAATAACTCATACAGGTTTGATTACTTTTTTCTCTTCTAAAGCTTTCTTTTCAAATAACCTTTTTTTCAATTTAGTCGTTCCTTTTTCCATGTCATATTCCACGAGTCCAACTTTATCCAATTCTTGAATGGATCGTAAAACAAAAGCTCCGCCAATACCCGTGGTTTTTTTTATTTCTTCACGTGTCATTACCTCTTTCTCACCGTGCAAGCAAAGTAAAATTCTGTAATGAGGTTGACCTTGAAATATCTTTTCGATTAAAACCGAATAGATTGACAACAAAGCTTGAATCCTCTCGAAATTAAACTCAACTTCCTCAGCATCTGCTGCAGCTTGAGCAAATTTTTTTAAATCTACTTTGAGTTTTTCGTATTCGTCTAATAATTTCATTTGTTCTTCTGTCATTGCTCCAATTTTTTTGTCTCTCTCTTTCTTGTCCTTCTCTAATTTTTTTGTCTCACCTTCTAATTTCTTTTTATCTTGCTCCAGTTGCGTTTTTTCTTGTTCTAGTTGAGTTTTTTCCTGTTCAAGTTGAGACGTTTCTTGCTCGAGTTGTTTTTTTTCAGTTTCTAATTTATGTTTTTCTCCTTCTAATTGTTCTTTTTCACCTTCTAATAGTTGCGCTTCATTACCCAACTTGCTTTTATCTTTTTCTAACAAAATTAACTCTGACTTAGCTTTCCCCAAAACCTCGCTAAATTGATCAAATATATCTTTTACGGTATCTAGGGTCTCATCAATGACCTTCAAGGTATTTTTTTCTTCAGACATGATCTCACACCAAACATTCTAAAAAAGTGTTTTATATTTTAAAAGGCTGTTTAGGTATAGTTTCTAAAAAGTCTTTTTTAAATTTAAATTCTAAGATTTCCTGCGTTTTTACCATATTTTTTTCATATCACCTACATATTACACTCATTTAATACTCAATTCACGAATATTATCTACATGA
>JAUXAJ010000314.1 GCA_030620005.1 Promethearchaeota archaeon
TTTGGATTTAACTCATGAAGTTCTTCTAGGTGTGTGAAATACTTTCTTGCTCGTTCTATATAGTTTTTTATAACAGCAGTTTAGATAGCAGGAGTAAGTGTCCATTCAAGAAATAAAACTTCACCAAGATCGTTTAGAAGCTCCTCTTTTAAGACGATGGCACGATCATAATGCTCGAGGGCCTTCTCAAGATCATTAGAACGTCTATAAAAAGTTCCTAATACTCGATGCCCTTCTGAAAGACCCCACTTTCTATCATGCTTCCCTGCGATAATTAAGAGTTCGTTAGCAACATCGAACCCCTGCGTTAAATATCCTTGGTCTGTAAGAATAGTCGCTTTAATACTTAATAATAGGTAAGGGGATTCTTCCAGCTCCGATGGTATGTTTCCTTGAAATTTCTCAATCAAATCTTCTGCTTGATTAATTAAATCAAGTGCTTTATCTACTCTCCCCGAGAGAGTCTCCTTAAGAGCTAAATCTGCCATTTGTTTAATTTTTTTTATTATATTGTCCCTTTCTGGTGTCGTTTCCTTAATATTCATTTTTTTCTTCACACCACGTGCCCTTCCTAATTCATTCTTTTTTACAAAGGTTTCATAAGCAGGATTTAAACACTTATTTGGGTATTTAATATAAATAGACACCATTGTATTAAAACCTTCTTTGTGAAGAACTCGTAAAAAAATAATTAGACGATCTCCACATTCTAGGGATAGATCGCAATGATGGTAAAATAATATATACAACGAAGTAATTGTGCCCACTCATTAGGGGATGAATCGCGCGTATAATTTCATAAATCTTAATAGCGTGTAAATTGTACCCACATTTTTGGGAACGAATCGAATGCAGGATAAAAACAATTGTTTTTTTTCCTTACCTTCTTATAATGATATTTTAATAAATGATTAGTTCATGGTAGTGTATACTAACACTAATGTTAATTTTCTCTGCAAGTTATAATAAAATTCTTATAAAATCTCTACCTCAGATAATTAATAATTGAATCATAATTTTAGAGAACTACTAATTCATAATAATATTATGCCATTCGATATTGAAAAAATTAAAAGCGAAGCGAAGGAAAATTACGAGAAAGCGTGGTTAGAGACAAAAAATCTTTTGACTTTAGAAGGAAATGTTTTTAATCTTCAAAAGAAAGGAAAATCTCATCCCGTTCAAGATTTTATTACTCAAGCTAGGGAAATGATGATCTCTTTAGGCTTCGAAGAACTTGTACTACCTATGTTTGTTGAAGAAGACGAAATTTACAGACAATATGGTCCTGAAGCTGCCTTGATACTTGATCGGGTGTTCTATGTAGCAGGACTCCCCCGACCTGATATTGGAATTTCTAAAGGAAAAATTGAACAAATTCAAGGAATTGTTCCAAATTTTGATAAAATAGAAGTTATACAAAATATTTTTAGAAGATATAAAAAAGGGGAAATCGAGGCAGATAATTTGATAGAGGTTTTTATTGAAGAATTAAACGTTAATGAAAGTGAAGCCTCATTAATAATAAATAAAGTCTTTCCAGAATTAAGAAACCTAAGACCAATACCTACTAGGACTACGTTAAGAAGTCATACAACTGCTTTATGGTTTAGAGTTCTTGGGGAATTATCTAAGAAAAAAAAGCTCCCTCTTCAGTATTTTACAATATGCTCCAAATTTAGAAGAGAGCAAAAAATAGACGCTACACACTTGTACGATTCAACTACATTATCTTTAGTGATCATGGCTGAGGAAATATCATTACACGATTGTCAAGATATAGCGACAACAATTTGTAGAAAAATTGGATTTAAAAATAGCAAGAGCGAAATCAAAAAAGCTACATCTAAATATTACGCACCTCAGACGGAATTTGAGATATTTGTTGAGCATCCCAAAACAAGAGAATGGATCGAAATTGGAGATGGAGGGTTTTACAGTCCTGTCAGTCTTTCACAATACGGAATCATTTATCCTGTTTTTAACATTGGTTTTGGTGTGGAGAGAATTTGTATGATAAAGACGGGAGTAGAGGATATTAGAAAACTCGTTTATCCGTATTTTTACGAGGATATTTCTTTCACAGACGAAGAAATTAGTAAGGGGATAAAGTATAAATTCTTTCCACTTACAGAAAAAGGGATTGAAATAAAAAATGCTATTATAAACGAAGCAATTAAAAATAAAGACGAGAAATCCCCCATTGAAATGAAAGTATGGGAAGGTGTCGTTAAAGAAAAAAAAATTGAAGTCTATATATGGGAACGAGACGAAGGAGTTAAACTTTTAGGCCCAGCCACTTTAAATAAAGTGTGGGTAAAAGAAGGTTCAATTTTAGGGTTATCTCTTGAGAAAAACCCTGAAAATGGAATTTATACGGGAAAAAATTATTTAGAGGGAATTGCTAAAGAAATGGCTTATCACATTGAAGTCATGCTCGATCAAAACAAGAAATCTTTCGAACATAGGGTTAAAATGTGTTATAGGGCGTCAGAAGTCAATATTGAAGTTGACGACATCATCTTAGAATTCATTCATTCAAAACAAAAAAAGATAGATATAAGAGGACCGGTCTTTCTTGGTCTAACTTTTAAAGTTATTGATTAGTGCATTGAAAAAATTAATAATGAGTTGAAAAAAATAAAAAAAAAGGTTTTGATCGCTGGGACATTTGATATATTACATCCAGGTCATGTTTTTTTAATAAACGAAGCAGCTAAACTAGGCGACGTTTATGTCGTAGTTGCTACAGATAAGAATAGAGAATTTTATTCCGGAAAAGCTCCAGTGGTTCCAGAAAAACAAAGATTAGAATTAATAAAGAGCATAAAAAACATTAAAGAAGCAAAATTGGGTAGGCCTGATAACGATACTCTCAAAACGGTAGAAGAAATAAACCCAGATATAATTCTTTTAGGTCCCGATCAATTAGGTCCCGATCAAAATCTTAGCTTGGAAAAATTAAAAAACGCACTAAATATGAAAGGAATGAACAAAATCGATGTCAGAAGGTTAGAAAAGTATTACGATAAATTCGAACTACACTCGTCAAGTTTAATAAAAAGAAAAATAATTGAAACTTATAAAAAAAAATAGGTAGATTTTGGGACGATGTCTGAAGATATGGATGTTATTCCGGATAATTACGCAAATTGGTTTGCACTATATCATTTGTGCTTGAATATTGGGAGTCAGAAAGCCATTCACATGAGCAGTGTCGAATTTGGTGAAAAACTCAAATTATCACAACAAACTGCGTCCAGGAGAATCAAGAGTTTAGAAGAGTTAGGGTGGATTGAAAGGAAACTTGATGGGAAATCACAAACTATTAGGATAACTAAAGCAGGTGCAGATGTCATGCTTTCAATGTATAAAAGGTTAAAAAATATTCTTGAAAACATCTTAATTGTTGGAGAAGTTTCAGAAGGGATGAAAGAAGGAGGTTACTATGTTGCAATCAAGGGATATTACGAACAATTTCAAGAAAAATTAGGTTTTACGCCTTATCTAGGGACATTGAATTTAAAAATGAACGACATAAATTTTGAACTTTTAAATTTGAATTTAAAAAACAGAATACCAGTAATAATTGAAGGGTTTAAAGATGCAAACGTAGGAAGGTCTTACGGTCCTGTACATTGTTTTATTTGTAATATATTTAGATTGGACGATCAACAAAAAAAAATCAAGGCGGCTATATTAAGAATTGAAAGAACACATCACGAAAAAAACATAGTTGAAATCTTGGCAGAACCTTATTTAAGGGATTATTTCAATTTAAAAAACGAAGATAAAATAAGAATTGAATTGAAATGATTGTCAAAAAAAAGAAAAAGAAAGCGTTCAAGATTCTTTTCCGTTTTCCTTAAATTCCAAGCGTTCTAAAATCGGTCCATATTCCCCCAATACACTCCTTAACCGGACGAGAGTATCGTGTAATTTGTTTCTAATGTTTTGAGCCTTCCATCGTAGCATGCTATAATCTGAGATCTCTGCTAAGTTCTGAGTGAATCCCATGACATCAAGTGTTAAAATGACTGTCATTTTTTTTTATTTTTTTTATCTTAAAAACTTAATCATATGCTAGGCCAGTTAACTTATATAGATCAGTTTCTCTTGAGAATGCTGAGAATGCGCGATTAAAACCGAGTGGCAATTTATTTTTGTTAAGGTCAACAAATTCGAGACCGTGCATATTTTCAAAACCTTCAATTTTCGATATTCGATTTCCTACTAAACCAATAATTCGCAAACTCTTCTTCAGGCAAGTCAAGCCTTGAACTTTATCAATTAGGTTGTGATTGAGATTAATTTCGCCCAAATTAGCTAAATCGTCCAGTCCTTCGATCTTACCGATTTGGTTTTCTCTTAAATCAAGAATTCTCAAGCTATTAAGGTCTTCCAAGCATTCAATTTTTCGAATTTGGTTATTTTCAAGGCTTATTGATTCCAGAGAGGTCAAATTCTCGATTCCTTCCAATTTAGTTATTAGATTGTACTTCATGCTCAGCGATTTTAACGACGTTAAATTTTCCAGGCATTCCATTTTAGTAATTTGATTATCCCTAAAATACAAGCGTTCAAGTTTATTGAGTATCTCCAGATTCTCTAAACGAGATATTTGGTTAAACGAAAGTGAGAGTTCGGTCAAATTTTCTAGAGCATCCAACCCTTCTATTCTTTCAATTTGGTTGGAGCCAAGGCGAAGTTCAGCAAGATTTTTCAAATTGTCCAGCCTTTCAATTTTTTTAATCTTGTTGTTGCATAAATCCAATTTTTTTAATTTTTTTAAGGCATCAAGTCCTTTTATCTCGGTTATTTGATGATAACTCAAATCTAATTCTTCCAAGTTGATTAATGTTTCCAAACCTTCAATTTTTTCTACTTGTCCTTTAATGACATACAATTTCTTCAGGTCAGTTAGCTTTTTCAAGCCCTTTATCTCTTTTAAATCACTGACTATATCAAATATGTATAAAAGCCCTTTCTGAACGGAGTATTTCGAGCCGTTGTAGTGAACAAAACCTTCTTCAGTCATTTTTTTTTCATTTCCAGGATTTTTAATTAAAATAATCTAAATTTGGTTCGCAATTTTCTTGGAAAATACAACATAATACATTACCATTAAATATTTTTCCCAAAACAAGTGAATTATTCTAATTTTTTAGTTCAGATTCGTACGTTCTAATCTGGTTTTTTATTTTTATGAACCTGAAAATTACCGTAGCAATAACGAGCCACATGAATAAAAACAAAAATTCATTCATGAAATTATAAAAAAATGCAATCATTGATGTGATAACCAGGTAAAACAATCTTTCTGATCTTGCCATGAGCCCAATATCGAAATCTCCTTTAAAAAAGTTCTCTGCTCGGGCTCTAATATAACTAATCATGATTGAAGCTAGAAATGATATAAGAACAATCGATTTCATGTCAATAAAATTCCATAGTAATTGATTCCAGCAATATATTAATAAGGCAAAATATATAATGAATTCAGAAATTCTATCCAAGGTAGAATCTAAAAAAGCACCTAATTGAGTTTCTTTGTCATTAATTCTTGCAATAGCTCCATCAATTCCATCAAATATTCCACACGCG
>JAUXAJ010000193.1 GCA_030620005.1 Promethearchaeota archaeon
ATAGAAATCGTCTCTTTACGTCGAAAATACAAGCATGACCTAAACTGTGACCGGGAGTCCAAATTACTTTCAATTTGTTCGATTCGAAGGATATTTCGTCACCATCGTGTAAGATTCGATCGGGCTTAACATATTTCCTGAACTTTGGCCACATTGTAAACCACTGCACCAAAATCTTTCCTTGTTCTTCGCTTATCCCGTATTTTATCATTAACCTCGTCATTTCCTTAGCGTCTTCCTCGATTTGAGCAGAATTAACCTTGTTAGATTCCCATTTAAGCGTTTCGTGAGTGATGTCGTGCATTATTATTTGGATGTTAGGATTCCTACGTTTGAACATTTTAGCCAAGCCGTGATGATCGAGGTGGTCGTGAGAAATGAAGCAATAATCAATATCCTTGATTGAGATATTCATATCTTGAAGTGCAGAAAAGAAGATCTTGCTCCAATTTCCTCCGCTAAAGCCAGCATCGAAGAGAATGTAAGAATCATCGATCTTAAATAAATACACGCAGACGAATTTTGTTGGAAATGGAATGCTAATTTTTATTCGACAAATCCCTTCTATTTCTTTAATTTCAGATTGAAACTTTTGCAATGCGTGTCCCTAATAAATTCTTCAAAATCTTAACTAAATAAAATGATGAATATAATTTTTACCTTGACATTTCAAGTTTTAAAAATTCTAGAATGCCAGAAGTTCCAAATTTTCCGAGAACAAATTCGAGAGAAATTGATTGGTTAATTATGATTTCATTCATTTTTAGACTTTTTCTTTTAATGGTTTTATTAAAGAAAAATATGAAAAAAGTAAAAAAAAAAGGGGATTAGAATTGGATTTACTTCTGAATAATTTTATCTATTTTTGTAAAAATAAGTGGACTTACAAATGATATAACGAACCCCAATACAGCGTACAGGATAAATTCAACAATAAAGTTTGGCACGATATCTAGCAAAAACGAGTTGAGGAAATAAACTACTAAAAGGATAACAATCCCTAAAACTAAATTAATAATTTTCGCTTTGTTATTTACTTCTGATGGTTCGTATTTCACTCGTTCTTCTTCTAGAACAAATCCTATAGATGCGCCTAACATGAATCCACCTACTAGTGCGAAGTTTTCAGTTAGAAAAACTATCGTTCCGATTAAAAATAACAAGAGTGGAACGATTATTGCTATGGACATTCTCTTAGTTAAATTTAGCGCGTTGTATTTTTCAGTAAGAGTCGGTTCTAAGTGAATAAAAGCCAGTAAAAAACCAATACCCATGATCAAGCCTCCCGCAATATCTTGAAGGTCGTGTATGCCTATGATTACTCTTGAAAGCGCAACTAAAAAGATTATTATTGATGTTATTATTGGAACGACGTAATTTTTTACTTCATCTTTAAGTCCATACCCTATGTAGCCCCAATAAGCAGCAGCACTTAAAGAATGTCCGGATGGAAATCCGTACGAAGGTTCGTCGGTGGTAGGTGGTCTAGGATCTTTAAACGACGCTTTAAAGGACTCGGTGATATATCCTGACAACAGAACGCAAAAAGCCAATCTCTTGCCGATTTTTTTGTCATACGCGTAATAGATAATTGGTAATACAAGCATGTAAACTAATGTATCACCTAAATAAGTTATTCCTGAAAAAACACCATAAATAAGTGGATCACTCACGTAAAAAGCTTCGTTGTAATTTAAGACAAGGGCAAAACATGTAAAAGCAATAGCAACTGTGATGAATTCAATGATTAATAAAGCATTGTAGGATAAAATTCTGTTATTTTCAGACATTTTTATTCATATCTCATGCGATTTGTTTTTATTTTTTTTTATAAAGTAATAAAGTATTATTAGACTTTTTACTTAATAAAACTTTATATGTATGTGTAAAAAAAATGGTAAAAATTCGTTAAAATCTCCGTAAAATACGAGATTGTTAAAACTACCATGAACGGATAAATCGCTAAAAAATCCAAAGAACTTATCAAACACAACGTTAAGATAAAGAGAGGGAAATCTAAACGTTAAAATCTTTTCAATTAAATCTTCTCATTGTTTTCTTTCATTGATAAAAACTAGCGCGTCACGTGTCGTGATATTGATTACCACATCCCACAAAAAATGTTCTAAAATATCAACATCTATAGCCGTATCTTCTTCTCTCATATAGGGCTTAACCGGTTTTGACTCGTCAATTGGGGCGTTGCAAGCCCAGCACGCGTTTTCTAAATCAGCAATGGCTTGAGAACAGTTAAAACAATATAAGGCGTCGCACACGGGACACATGTACAAGACCATTCCTACTTTTTTTTAATAGAGTCTAAAAAAAGAAGAAAAGGAACAAAAAAAACATGCATTTTAGAACAAATAGAGGTTAGGTAGAATAATCCCTACGAATTTGAAGCTCTCGCTTAATCGTATTTATTCTTTCTTGAATATGATCCACTGCTCTAAGCTCAGACTCATGAGCGTATTTCGCTAAATGCTCTTCTAAAAAGCTTACAATCAATTCTAAATCATCAGTTCTTTTTTGGACGTCACTCATTTTTTTACACTTTAGATTTTTTTGCATTTTTTTTACAGATGATAAATAAATTAGTGTTAAAATTAGTAATCGAGCGCCTAATGATGAACAATAAATCAATTTACTTGCAGTTTTACCTCGTTATTAATTAACCTATTTAATCCATGTTCGCCTTCGTCGAAAGTGAAGAACATGTGAGCCTTATAGACCGTGATCCTTACAACATCACATCTATGGACGACGCTTCTTATTTTTTTCCACTCGCCACGCCTAAATATTTTATTTTCGACTGTAATCCGCCCGCTACTTGGCGAAAATAGTTTATTCAAGTCAATTTTTCCCGTGACAACGTCGGTTTCGCTTTTGCTCCCGCTTTTAAAGACGATTTCACAAAGAATCTTTTCAGTCGATGTCATGAAACTGATTTAAAAACTAAGTATTTAAAGAAAAAGTATAAAATGAATATCAAGAGAATCGAGCAAGCATGAATTCCTTAAAGATTTAAAAAGAGATTGTTGACCATGGCATTCTAAATAACTAATAAAAAAAAAAATAGTATTATAAAATTTGCTTGATTTTTTTAGCTAATTCCTGAGCATCTAGCTCTGAGGATTCAAGAATTTTAAACATTTCGTCAGGCGCAACGATTAATGCTCCGTCTATTAACTTTTCAAGACCAACTATCGTGTTTAGCCTGTCATTTTTCTGTAAGTGGAAGATTATCCTACCCAACTCGTTTTTTAACAAGCCCTTTTCGGAATTTAGCAAAACATTCAATAAAGCAGGACAAACTTCATCAACAGTATCCTTGCTCATGGTGCTAACTGACGAATAAATTTGAGCTCTTTGCTCGTCCGTAATTTTTCTTATTTCCTTAAGAGTTTCAGTTTTGAGTTCACTTTTTTGTATTTCCATTTTTTTTCTCACTTCTTTTATTTTTTTCTTACTTTTAATTTTTTTCTTACTATCAAAAGTAAGAATTGTTTAATATATAAATGTAATGGGATAAAATGATTATCTATTATTGCTGTTTCGGTTAAATTCTGAAAATGTCGATGTTTTTCAACGATATAATGACGGAAAACGGAATTCAATAATCTTTACGGTTTTTCTTATCGACTTCAATAGTTTTGAAAATCTTTTTTGATTTTTCCTGATTTTTTTCCGATTCTTTTTGACTCTTTTCGCACCAACTTAAATAGACTTGGAAGAATATGCGTCATGAATGAAAGAAAAAAAGTCTCGAAAAAATGATCAAAAAGGACAACATTCTTGGTTTTTATTTTTTAAATAACGAAATATTCCTTTATTAATTTCTTAGAAAGATCAAAAAGTCTCTTTTTGCTGTTTTCTACGGCTTTTTTTATGAGAATTTAAATTTTTCATATTTTTTTTCTAGGAATTAAACGTTAAAACTTATTATCAGTGGATATTGAGTTCTGATAATCCTATACTCAACAATGAATTCAAATTTAAATTAGAAGGATGGTTAACCAATGGAAATCTCACTAGAAATGGTTTACACAAATTGTGAATTAAATTTCGTGATAGTTCTATTTAACAACGTGCCAAAAATAAAAGAATACGAAATTAAAATTCTCGCTCCTGGTTTCGATCCGAAAGGAATCGTTCTTGATATTAAGGTAGAAGGTAGGGGGTCTTTTTAGATACCAGAACAAAAAGATCCCTTAACTGCGAGCGACGGAAGTGCTGACATTGTGGGAATCTTGTCGAATATGATAAAGAATGGAGATACTATATGACTTGAAATGGAACCGAGAATAATAGGAGAGCAAACGATTCAAATCTTTCTAGGTACATCTGGTGGTGAAATAATCGAAGGAAAAACAAGTTCCGTCAAAGTATCTAAGAACATTAAGGATTATATTAAAAAATTAACCTCTCTCGGCTCGCTTCTCGGCGGTCTTGCCGTCCCACTGTCAAAAATTCTTCCCGGCATGTTAGGAATTTAAAGTTCTAAAATAAAATTCTTTTTTTTTAATATACCGGGTTAAAATTTAGCATTTTATTGAGATTTCTCCAAAAAAAATGCCCACGTTATCAATGTCATTTCTAAGATTTTTGCATTAAAATTATATATATTAAGCGTTTTTATTCATACATTAATTCTACTTAAATTTATAAAAAAAGATGACAAATAAAATGAAAAATGAAATGATAAATGAAATTCAAAAGGATTTATCAAAAGTAATAAAGAAAGAAAAATTACAAGCAAGACTGACAAAATACATTTCTGGTATTGGAAAATGGCTTCTTTTTATCTTACCAATTGCACTTGTAGGGATCACCATACTCTCGATACTCACGACTTTAGATGTTTCTTTGACGATTACTTTTTACCTTGTATTAGCGATATACTTTTTTAACTCTCTCATGTTACTTCTAGGAGCTAGTAAAACTGAATCGTCACTTCAAGCAAGACTGGATTTTGAACGAAAACGAAGAAGACCTATAGATAGTTTGGATGGATTCGAATTGCTCTCTCGAAATGTTAAGCGCGTTACAACTCTTCTTAAAATAATATCCCTAATTTGTATCGTTGCCATGATATTGTTCATTGTCATGTTAATCATGGGTGATCTTAATCTTGGTTTCGCCGCAATAGGTTTTGCTCTGATTGGTTTAGGTTTGGCACTGTTAATTCGAAGCTTAAACCTGGATATTCATCAAGTCAATGGTTTACAAGATTTTTTTGTCCCTTCTACTCATCAAATGTTCTTAGATAATTTTTTTGGCGATATTTTTTCAAACCATTTAGATCCGATTACTTTCCTTAAGTGGGACGAATATTTGAACATAATGGGCAAGATATTAATATCTTCTTTCGTGCAACGAGTAAAAGAATCCGAGGAATCTGAAGACCCTCGAACTTTTGCCATTGAAAAAATCCTGTTCTTGTATTATTTAAAGTTCCAAGGCGTTTTAAACGAGGAATTATTTGTTCAAGAATTAAAAGAAGTAATTAACGTGGAATCCAACTCGTTTGACCTGGAAAAGGGCATATTAATTGAAGGTTCGTGGTATTTCTCGGAGAAAGATATCTATAAGCTATTCGATTACATTAAAAAGCACAATCCTGGCTTTTTCACTATCATTGACAGACTACAATTAGAATTGGCAGACAATATTGAAAGAATTTCAAGGGATCCCATTTACTTGGATTCTTCTTCTCAAGAAGTTGTTTACTTAAACAGTGAATTAAATATCATGGCTTTTCTATATAATAACGCGCCTGAAGCAAAAAGATACAGATTAAAAATAGTAGCTCCTGGATTTGAACCTGATAATATCGTTTTAAACATAAATGTTGAGGGGAGAGGTTCTTTTATCATACCTAATAAACCTTTACCTCTAACATCAAAGAGTGGCGATGATATTACTGGAGTATTGTCAACCATGTTAGAAAATGGAGATACCATTTGGGTTACATTAGAGCCAAGATCTTTAGGGGAACAAACGATCCAGATCTTTTTAGAGACATCAGAAGGCGTAATCATTGAAGGGAAAACGCGCACTGTTAAAGTCGTTAAAAATCTCAAGTCTCAGCTTAAAAAAATTACTTCACTTGGTTCCATACTTGGTGGTCTGGCAGCTCCACTTTCTCGAATGCTTTTATCCAGTTAAACGGAAAAATTTCAAAATTCAATTTTACTTTTTTTTCATACTTTTTTTTTGTTCTTAAATTTGTATTACTCACACTTCAAACCTTATATCAAGATTTCATGCTTCTTTTATACTTCAAATTCTTATATTGAGTGTAAGAAATCACAATCTCTTTTAATGTTCTCGATCATTTGTATTTTACAATTTCATCACATTTTATCTTGTCAATAAAAAATATGCTCAAATTTGTCAATTTAACAAAAGAAATTATCAAAAAAATTGCAGAGATCAAAAATTTTATGTTAAAAATAATAATTAAATTTTAATGTATTTGTTAATTTTATCAAATTAGGAAAAAATATTTATGAAAAAAAAATAAAAAACAAAATAATCAGGTATGGTAAATGGTAGTTATCACGACCAAGAAGAATGTAATAGATGTATTGGATTCCTTGAAAGGCGTTCAAAAAGTTGCCATAATAACGTGTGGTACTTGTGCTGCTTTATGTCAGACGGGTGGTACACAAGGCTTGGAAGAATGGACAGATATTCTCGAAAAAGAAGGTTTTGAAATCACTACTGGAGCCGTAATAGAAGAAGTCTGCGACAATAGAAACATGAAAAAGGATTTACGCAAAATGGACGACGCCATTAAAGAATCAGACGCCATTCTCACGGCAAGTTGTGGACTGGGGGTTCAATCCATTGTGAATATGCTTGTTAAAAAATATCCTGACAAGCCTGTCATAACTGCGAACGACACTCAGTTCATGGGGATGACCGAGCGAATCAAAATAGCAAATAGCTATTTTGAGTGAATAGGTCGATTCTACATGCGATGCATAGGTTGCGGGGATTGCTTGTTGAACGAAACTGGTGGGATTTGTCCCATTACTACATGCGCTAAAGCTCTAATGAACGGACCTTGCGGAGGAATGGTGAATGGAAAATGCGAAATCGGTAATTACGAAAAAGATTGTGGTTGGGTTTTAATTTATAATCGGTTAAAAGAGCTTTGTAGATTGGATTTATTTACAAAATTGAGACCACCGAGAGACTGGAGCACATCTGGTCATCAAAGAGAGGTAGTATTTAGGTAGGAGGTTTATAAAAGATGGTAGAAAATAGAATTTTTTCAAAATTAGGGGAACAAATTGCAAAAGGAACGTTCGTGTTAACGGGGGAACTTGAACCCGAGAAAACTTGCGACCTCTCACATACCATTCAAGAAGCGAGAGAGATGGCGCCTTATGTCGTTGCAGCGAATGTTACGGACAGTCCATTAGGAATCGTAACGATTAATTCCTTGGCAGCTTCTAACATCATCCAGCGTGAGACCGGACTAGAATGCGTCTGGCAACTGACCGTTAGGGACGTAAACAAGCTTGGAATCGCGGGCATGATCATGGGGGCTCACGCATTGGGCATTAGAAACGTACTTTCGCTTACAGGAGGTCATCCCAATATGGGGGATATGCCCGAGTCAAAACCAGTATTCGACCTTGATTCCGCCACATTAGTGCAACTTGTACGTGAGATGGTCGACACTAAGGCAATTAACGGCAAAGAAATCGAATGCCCTCCAACATTACACGTGGGTGCTGCAGCTAATCCAAATTCGGACCCCATGGAGCCTGAAATCTTGAAAATTGGTAGAAAAGCAGAAGCAGGTTGCGAATTCATACAAACGCAAGTAGTATACGACATTGATCGAACCATCGAATTTTTAAAAGCCATAAAAAAGTATAAAGTGCCGGTATTTCTCGGTATCTTCCCAATGAAGAGTTACGGCATCGCAAAAGGCTTCGATACATTCGTTCCTGGCGTAAGTGTTCCTAAAGACATATTAACGAGATGGAAGAAGGTAAAAACGGATGTTCCCGACAAGAAAGAACAAAAGGAAGTTTACGACCAGTTGAATTACGAATTTTTTAAGCCGTTCATTTCCGAACTCAAATCTAAAGGGTTGTTAGCTGGCGTACATTGCATGGCCGTTCATTATACTCGGATTTTCCCAAAATTAGTCGATGTTATTAAGACTTAAATCGAAATGAAGGTTCATTTAATAGATTTTCCTTTTTTTTTATTCTAAAAACATTTTTGATTAATTTCTTTAAAGAGATTATTCCACCATCGCTCCCATTGATGCTCTCCAGCAGAGTTAGATTTCACTAAAAACCTATCTCCAGGGTTAAATTTATACCAACAAACATGGCTCTTTTTACAATATATTTCATACTAGTATTTTATTCTAATTTTTGATTTTGAATCAGTAAGTCATAATTATTAAGCTCGTGAAATTGCCTCATCGATTTTTAGCAATTCTTCCTGAGCTTCGTCAATGAACTCTTGTATTTGGAATTTTTTCCTTTCCAATTCTGTTCTATCAATTTCGTCGTTAACAAGCTTATTTTGAAGTTCTTATACTTTAGCACTTAATTCTTTTATTCGAACTTGAATTTCTTTTATTAAAAAAACGCGATTTTTTCCTAAAACGTATGAGAAAAATCATGATAACGAGTTCTTTTAAAAAGAGAATTAGGATTGAAGCAATATTGCTTTATTCTTAACCTACATGTTTTAAACAATATTTTTTTGGCTTTTCAAAATATTATCATGTTTTTAATAAAAATAATAAAAACCAACTAATAATAATAATAATTAGATGGGTCTTAAACAAGTCGATGGTATGAAGAGTAAAACAATTGGTCAGGTTTTCACTCCAAGCTTTATTGCGAAATTCATAGTAAAAAATTGCATGAACTTTATTAAGACTTTTGAGAATGAAAATGTGCGAAAGCAATTTCTTAGCAACATGAAAGTTTTGGAACCATCAGCTGGAAAAGGGGTTTTTTTAGATAATTTAATACAAAACAACTTTAATAACATAGTTGCTTATGAAATAGACGAAAAATTAAAAAATCAGCTTTTACAAACCTATTCGGAAGTATATTTCAAGTTTGAAAATGTATTGGGTTCTGACATGAACGAAAAATTCGATTTAATTATAGGTAACCCCCCTTATTTAGGACAAAATTATAATGCCGAAATTTTTCAAGATTATGTCAAGAAATATCCCATTTGCAAGCAGTATTTTGTAGGTAACATGAACTTGTTTTATTATTTTATTCATTTGGGTATCTTAAAATTAAAACCAGGGGGCATTCTTTCGTTTATTACGACAAATTATTGGATTACTAAATCCAAAAAGACAGGAATTAAATTCTTGAAGCCGCATGTATTGGATGAATGCTACTTACTTCAATACGTGGATTTATCTAATCTAAAACCCTTTAAGGGGGCTCGAGGTCAACACAATTGCATTTTCGTATTACAAAAAAAAACAGAAGAAGAAAAGCGCAAAAAAATCAACAAAAACATTAGTGTGATACAAATAGGGAAGATTTTGGGTTCAAATGCATCAGATCGCTTTTTTAACAAGAAAATATTTAACTACTTGGTAAACAACAAGGATTCGGTTCATATCAAAAAATATACCTCTGCGTTAACGAACAACGATTTGAAGCGAGAAGGTAGCTGGAACCTTCTTTATCCTGTAGAAGTAAAAGCAATAGTAGATAAAATCGAAGATTTTTGCAAAATTAATGGCAAAATCTCCTATTTAAAAGACTTTTTCGTAGTACGCAATGGTATAATATTCATAAAAGACGATTATTTCATTTTAACCGAAGGAAAAGAGTTAAAAATCAATGATAACGTTTATTTCGTCAAGATTAACGGTCAATTCGTGAGAATTTCAGAAGACGAGAAAAAAAAACTCAAGAAAATCTATAAAAGCAAATCCATAAAACCTTACGGGTTCATTCAAGACGATTACATCGGATACGCAATTTTCTTTAACAAGAACCAATTCAAAATTCAGCACGTTGAGAAAAGAAACGAAACTCACGAAAAGAACTATCCCGTTCTCACGGCTTACTTGAAGCAATTCGAAGACGACTTGAAAGACATATTGGTGAATGCTAAAGAAAATCCGGACGACTAGTTTTTTTGGCAAAAGGGGTCGGTTAATGCTAAAAAATTACAACCGAACCGAGGG
>JAUXAJ010000362.1 GCA_030620005.1 Promethearchaeota archaeon
CGTAGCATTATTATTTTTAAGTGAAACAAATTACGAATATCTGATTTGGCTAATTGTTATTTATTCAATTGTTCAATATCCAGGTTGGTTAGCGGTCTTCACCGAAGCATTAAAAGGATTTCAGCAATATAGCAAAGTTACAATGATAAGTGCAGTTGCTCTAGGGTTACAACTCTTTACACTTCTTATAGGTTCGCAGATTGGCTCGTATTTCGGTGGATTAAATCCAACAATTGGTACACTCATGGGATCTGCCATAGGGTTAATAATAGGTTGGTTTTTAGATGATTTTTTAACCATGCTTGTTAGTGCTTGGTTATTTTCTAAATATGGTAAAGAAATAGGAATAACTTTTCACGATGTATTGGTTTTTGACATTCCCAAAGAAGTTATTGTAGAATCTCTGAAATTTGGAACCGGTGTCATGTTTTTTAACTTCGCCTGGCAAATAATAGGGAGCATTCAAATGATCTTATTAATTAATTTCTTACCAGGGTACCAAACATACACGGGATTGGTACTTTTCATGAGGGTTCTAATTGGCCTTAGCGAAATATTTATATTATTATTCATAAATAACACGGGTCCCGCCATTTCCGAAGGGTATTATAACAAAAAAGAGAAATATACCAACTGGATTGTTTCAAATACGTTCAGAACTTATGGGAATTTCATGGCTCAATTCATTCCTGTCGTTATTGTAATCCTACCAGGTCTTTATAGAAACTTGTGGAGTGATCAATATCTCTTATTTGAAGAGGTTTTTATCGTCATGTTAATCGGGACTAGTTATTTTCAATATTCCCATTTCATTAATAATGTTCTCATTGGGACGGGACACCATAAGTTTAATATTTTTGTAACCGTTCTTGAAAGTTGCATTAGTCTAATTTTCACATTTATTTGTCTATACAATAATATGGGAATTTGGGTTCTAATTTGGCCAACATTCATCGCCAACTTTGTAAAGGAGATCGTTTCATGGACTTACATTAATTTTAGAATATTTAAAATAAGGATTAACATCTGGCAATCTTGGATCTCAACTTTAATGTCAGGAATCGTTTATGGGGTTATATTATTTGGAATTTCAATCCTGTGTGAAGTGTTTTTAGGTCCCTTAATAGGCAATTTACTTGTTTACCTATTACTCTTCATTTTGGGCATATTCGTATTTCCCGGTCCGTGTTTCTACTTTTTTTGGGGATATTTTGGTGGGTTTGATAAAAACACGTTAAAAGATTTTGAAAGGGCAATTGAACTTTCTGGCCCATCAAGAAGATTGGTAAAACCATGGTATAAATTCGCTGAGTTAGGGTCAAAAAGGAGTAAGTTGTTTGGTAAATTTCCAATGCCATATGAGGGCGTAGCTAAAGAAATCAACGAGCTAATGTTGATGAAAAAAAGTACTGACGAAAAAGCTAATTTACAATGATAATAGTTAAATCAGCGTTACATAAAATAAATTTTTTATAATAGTAAGTTCTTAAATTATTCATCTTTTAACGAATTATTGGAATAAAACCAAATAATTAGGTGTAATTAACTTGGAAAAAGAGTATTCAGAAGAAGAAATAGCTAAATTACCATTCATGGATAGTAGTCTTGATCTTGAAAAAAGGGTGGAAGATCTTCTTGGAAGGCTAACTCTCAGGGAAAAATTTAAACTCAGTTCAGGCAGGCGCATGTGGTATACAAAACCAATCAAAAGATTAGGTGTAAAATCATTTGAAATGCATGATGGACCTCATGGTCTAAGAGATGATGAAAGGGGAGTGACCAAATGCACTTACTTTCCTTCTGCTATTTGTAGAGCTGCCACGTGGAATCCAGAATTATCAAATGAGTTTGGCGTAGCGATAGCTCAAGAAGTTCGAGATATTGGGGCTCACATGATTCTTGCACCGGGGATTAACATCCATAGAAGTCCCATGTGTGGAAGGACATTCGAATATCAAACAGAAGATCCATATTTAAACAAGATTTTAGCAGTTGCTACTGTGAAAGGCATGCAAAGCCAGAGAATTGCAGCCTGCGTCAAACATTTTGCGTGTAATAATCAGGAAACAAAAAGATTTACAGTCAGTTCTGAAATTGACGAAAGAACTCTTCAAGAAATTTATTTACCTGCTTTCAAAGGTACTATAATCGAAGCTGACGCTTGGTCTTTCATGAGTTGTTATAATAAGGTAAATGGTATATATGGTTCTGAACACGAAAATCTCATTAGGGATAGATTAATGGGAAAATGGGGTTTTAGAGGTTTTGTAGTCTCAGATTGGAGCGCTACACATTCAACAAGCACCGAAGGTTGTATAAACGCTGGTTTGACGCTTGAAATGCCAACAGCTAAAAAATATAGCCCATCTAAGATGAGGAAAGCTTTTGAAAAAGGATTGTTCACTGAAGAAATCATTACTGATAATGTTAGAAGATTGCTACGAGTGATGTTTCTTGTTGGACTTTTCGACGATGAAAGCAAAATACCACCCGGTAGTAGAAATACACCCGAACACCAAGCAGTAGCTCGAAAAACTGCAGAAGAAGGAATTGTATTGTTAAAAAATGATAGTAACTTGCTCCCCTTAAAGATTAATGAAATAAAAAAGATTGCCGTAATCGGTCGAAATGCTAAATTAAAAACATCTTTAGGTGGTGGGAGTTCTCAAAATTTTCCTCCTCATGAAATAACTCCACTTGAAGGAATCAAAGAAAAATGTGAAAACAAAATAGAAATAGTAAAATCTCCACAGGAAGCGGATATAACCATTCTATTTGCAGGACTTAATCACCAACCTAAGAATGATTGTGAAGGTGTTGACAGAGAGACATTTGAACTTCCTGAAGGTAAGATCAATTTGATCAACAAAACTGTTCAAGAAAATCCTAACACAATAGTCGTTCTAATTAATGGAAGTCCTATATCAATGACAGAATGGATCGATAAAGTTCCCGCCGTTGTAGAAGCATGGTATGGAGGAATGGAAGCTGGTCGCGCGATTGCAAGCGTTCTTTTCGGTGATATTAATCCTTCTGGTAAACTTACAATCACTTTTCCAAAGAAACTTTCAGATGTGTCAGCTCACGCGTCAGCAAGGACATTTCCTGGAGACGAAAAGGTTTACTACGATGAGGGAATTTTTGTTGGATATCGACATTTTGACACGAAAAACATTGAGCCATTATTTCCTTTTGGGTTCGGTTTATCTTATACGACTTTTAAGCATGAAAATCTTAAGATCAGCAAGAATAAGGTTGCTGGAGACGAAGGATTTACTGTTTCAGTTGAGATCACTAACACGGGTCAGCGTGAGGGCGCTGAAGTTGTTCAGCTCTACGTTCAAGATGTTGAAAGTAGCGTGGAAAGACCTTTGAAAGAATTGAAAGGTTTCAAAAAAGTTAATCTGCAACCAAGCGAAAAAAAAGTTGTAGAGATTGAGCTAGATAAAAGTGCTCTTTCATTCTATGACGAGAAAGATAACTGTTGGAAAGCAGAAAAAGGAATGTTTAAAATTCTTGTTGGAAGCTCATCAAGAGATATCCGTTTACAAGCCGAAATTGAATATCTTGGCTAAACACACTTCCATAATTCTACTTTTTTTTTTATTTTTCATGATATCCCCAGATATATGAAAGATCGCGAAATGAGAGTTTCACGAATTGTGTTTTAGGAAACAATTCCATGCAAATGCTACAAAAATCTTTCAATTAAAAGAATCCTTTAAAAATTTTTAAAGAATCGAAGATAAAACTTATCTTAAAGAAAATTATTTATCATGATCACTCAAGAAAACTCCAAGCTTTAGCGTGGAGATGAATTGAGTCTTATTTTTTTTTTACAAGAAAAATCACTAAACCATCGCACTATAAACCATTTAAACGAGGGGAACCTCTATAATCCTATAAAATGATTAAAGCTATTAATGTTCGGATATACCCGAACAAGACGCAACGAATGCAGATTAACAAGACAATCGGATGCTGTCGTTTCATCTTTAACCAAATGCTCTCGGAAAGAAAAGAAATCCATGAAAAGTTAAAAGATGATAAGGAAGCACTCAAGTCTTACAAGTACAAGACGGAAAAGCAATATAAAGAAGAGTTT
>JAUXAJ010000004.1 GCA_030620005.1 Promethearchaeota archaeon
ATATGGTGGTGTTTGGGGCACGAACTTTGTGATGGCTCGGGTTGTTTTTCCCGCTATTGTTGGTCAAGAAAAATCATCCTTTTATTTTGCGCTAATGGCGGGGTCAGACTACGATCAAGAATATGTAAATAGCACGTACGACGATAAATACGAAATATCATGTGCCATGCAAGCTGAATGGTATTATACAATTCACGGATTGAATGAAACTGCAAATTCAACAAGAAATTACCTGACATTATTTAAAGATCCTAAAGATTATGCTAATTTATGGCGTGACTACAATGATTTGGCCGATACACTTAATAATGAATTCATGATTAAGTTTTTTGCTGGGGCCCTTCCAAAACTCACCAGAGACGAATTTTTATGGAAACTTGTCTTGAAAGGGATAGCCGTTGGAGCACCAACAGAAGAGTACTTAACAACATTAACCACCGAACTTGGCTGTAGCATGAATGTAGAAGTAAATGGAAATGTTCTTTCTTTTCAAAAATCTGGAAATGAAAATTATGAAGTCGAAATTGCTTACGGTATGGGACAACTTGGAATAATGTCATCGCTCGGAACAATGTCATCGTTAACTATTAAAAATGCTGATAATAACATCGTATATATGATTACAACATCGCATTCAAGCACTTTAGTTTACATAATTCTAATTTGCTTAGTGATTGGTTGCGCAGGGTTAATATATTATTCAATACAGAGAAGAAAAAGAATATTGAGTTCGTAAATTTAAATTAAACTTTTTTTTATTAAACTCTAATTTTTTATTTTATTTTAATTCATTTCTATTCTACTATATAAGTGGAATCTTCTAGTATTAAAGACAATAAAGAAATTGAGTTATTAACTCCTCTTTTTTATAATTTAAAAAATATTATAAGAAAAAAAATATATAATTTATTGGTGTGCTTTAGAATTTAAAATGTCTTGAATACTCGTCTAGTTTTAACTATTAATTCTAAAGCGCTCCACTTTTAACCTTCTAATTGTTAGTATTTTCGATATTTATGTCCTTTGGAGTCTTTTTCCAGATTTTTACTCTTAAAAGTCCATTCTGCATTGTTGATTTAATAGAATTCTCGTCTGCGTCTGCTGGTAGAGGGATGTCCATGTTTACATTGACAAATGTAAATAAATTCCTTAAAAACGGAATAGATCTCATGTCTGACTTAGATTTATCTTCAGTACTCTTCGTTTCTTTTTCAGTTGTTTTTGGTTTCCTTGCTGTTATGTTTATACTTCGACCTATTAACGAGACTTCGACGTCTTCCTTTGAACGCCCTGATAATGGAACTGTTATTTCGTAAGAATCTTCTAAAACCTCTAAATTGTACGGAACCCAGCCTTCGTAATGCCTAATGAATCCATGCCCGTGTTTTTTCATCATTTGTCCAAAATTTCTCATTTCATTGCCTCCATGACAGGGCACACCAAAAGCTGCCATTCTAAGGCCGTGTATTCCGGGACCATGTGGTCTTTCTTGACACATTTTTATTTACCTCTTTTTTTTGTATTTTTTATTGAATTTTTTTAAAATTTTATATAATTCTTTTTATTGATTTTACTTATTTTCTTCACCATCAACATTGATGGTTCTTGGTGGTTTCTTCCCAATTCTTATTGTTAACAGCCCATTTCTCATTCTTGGTTTAACATCTTCATGATCTGCATCGGCACGCAAAGGAATGTCCATGTTCACTTCAATAAAAGTGAAAAAATTTTTCAAAAACGGGCTGACCCCCCTCCCAGGTTTTTCTTCAATTGGTTCTTGTTTATCTTCAGTTTCAGCAATTTTTGGCTTTTTTGCAGATATATTTAAGCTGTTGTCTATTAAGGAGACCTTAACATCTTCCTTCGAACGACCTGGCAATGGCACCACTATTAAATAATAATCTCCAAAATCCTGAAGATTGTAGGGAACCCAATTTCCATACATTTGCATGGAATTCCTAAAATGATGCCCTACTGCGTGCAATATTGCCGGAATATCTTTAAATGGAAAATGCCAGCAATTTCTTTCTTGACACATGTTTTCTACCTCTCTTTTTTTTTTTTTTTCTTTTTTTCTTTCTTTCTTTATTAAAAATTAAATAGATTTAATATAGTTTTTATAACTCAGCTTCATAGTCCTCGTCGTCGTCAATAATTTCAATTGGTTTAGCGTCTTGATTTCTTTTTTCTCTCATTTTTTCTAACTTTGTCTCGTGATCTTGGATTCGTTTTTCTATTTTTTCTATTTGATTTTTCAAACCCATTTTTCTTTTTCTGAGGTTTGAAATAATCCCTTCAATTTTGTAGATATTGCTCAATGAACAATCCAACTCGTTAACTTTTTCGTCAATGAAATTCTCCCGAAATGGAAAGCACGATAATATATCTTCAAAAAATTTCTCGTTTGGAATTGCCGCCTTTACCACTGTTCTGATGTAATCTCCAAGACTACTAATACTAGGTTGTAGATTATCTATCGTGACTTTTTTTAAAACTTCAATTCCTCGATCCGTGATTCGATACATTTTCTTTTGACGATTCTTTTCCAATATTTCCTCAATTACGACAAAGCTCTTATCTGCTAACCGGCTTAATAATGGATATATAGTTCCTGCTGACGCCTTCCATAAACCTTTAAAATCCTTATTGATCTCTTGACTTATTCCATATCCCGAAATCCCATTATTGTTTTTTACAATGGATAGAACCAATATATCGAGACCTGAAAGTTTCCCACTATGGTATCCGCTAAACTTCTTCCCAAAAAACACTTTTTAAAATCACCTTGCAATCATTGAAATAATTGAGTTATTGTTTGGTAAAAATTCACTTTTTATAATTGTTAGGCTTTTTTCTCTGTCATCGCGAAATAGTTGATTAAGATCTCTCCCTAACGAACTATAAATATCGCCAGGAAAGTTTTCAAATAGCGCTATCGAAATGATCAAGACATTTTTTACAAAATCCTTGTTATCATTGCCCCTATTATTTAATTCGTTCATTATTTTTATTATAAAACGGTTTTTCCAGATTTCTTTGTTTTCTTGACTAATTCCTTTACTTTTTGCCTGCCCCATTAATTTCAAGTAAAAATCAAGTTCTTTGTCAGTGCTAAATGTCATGTTACTTTTCTCTTTTAATTCTATCATTTTATACCAAACACTTTTTTTATTCGATATTCTCATTCGATTTTTTTAAAACGAACATTAATATCATAAATCAATATAATAAAGTAATCATGGGTATTTAAATATATCGGAAATCGAATATGTCATTAGCACCACACGATTGGGGAAAAGAAGCAAAAAATTATAAAAACAAAAAAACTTTTTCTTAAATTATTATAAACAGATCTATTTAAAGCCAATTAATTATTTATTTATCAAAATTGGATGATTTTTTCTGGGCCTTTTTGATTTTGGGCGATTTTTCAGATTTTATCTTGCTGTGGTTCGATTTTTCGTAATGAAAGGAGTTTTACGAAAAGTGTTCTTATAGCTGATTTCCATTTCTGGATTGGTTTTTTTTGGCATTTTTTTTACCGAATCCGAAGGCATGGTTCCTTTACCCCGAATTTTACGATTATTATCCCATCGTGGTATCAGAACAGGAGTATGATTACATCTTAGAAGAAGAAGAAAATATTGCAAACTTCCCCTACAATAATTCAACGATTTTTACTAAGAATAGGATTAAATCCTATCGCTGATTCTACAACTAATTTGCTAAATGATGTCCGGTTTACACAAGAAATTCTTTCGTTTACCAGAAAATACGCACGTGAATTCATTGGAACGAGTAAGAACGCTAAAGAATTGCTGTCTCGGCTCTATTACAAGGAATCTGACATCGACACGAACAAAAACGCAATTATCAAAAATTTATTTGACGGGCTCAGTTACGACGACGCAAAGTTAAAATACGGCATTAGCAAGCTGTAAACTAGGACATCAAAAAACAATAGGTGTGTTATCATTTATATTCAAGTGTTTATTTATTTAATTCAATTGTTATTCAAGTGGTTATTTATTTATTTTAATTTTTTGGTGATTTAAAATGCCTGATTTTCTCGAAGGGTTTTTTCGATCCAATTGGATATCTCTCAAAGTTGCGTGAATATCGTCCAACACTTCGTTCAACCTTGTAGATTTTTTATAATACCCAATAAAAGTAAAATCAAAAATATCTAATGATAAAATCTTAGTAGATTTATCGTAGCGAAATCTTTCCTTGGGAATTTCAAACTTTCGAAATTTTTGCAGAGGATTCACTTCCCTCACTTTTTTAAAACGATAAGTATTTGTTTCTAAATTTCTTAAAATTAACGATTAAGTCACATAATGTTTATTGCTTTTATCAATATTTCTATCAAGGTTCATTTTAGCCGTTCTTAGGAGGTTTCGCAAAATTTCTAACCGTCCTTTCAATTAATGGAATCATCGAATCGCATTCTTTTGTTTGAACTGAATTTTTGATACAAGTTTTAGAGAGAAGTAAGTTTAATTAAGAAGTCGGTACTAATAACAATGATTGCACTTGACAAATGTAAATTCGATTTTAGATGAGTTATTAGCTGATATGGATAAATTGGGAAGAATTGAAGTAATCAAGCGTTTACACAATTTATATCTTGAATCGGATAACAAAAACACGAGGGTAAGAATTTTAGAAATATTGAACCAACTAAAAGACAACACTCATTATGAAGAAAGTGAAAATTATTTTCTCTCAGATGTAGATCCAGATGTTAGAATCGAAGCTGCGAAACTATTAGCTTTTAATTATAGCGAAAAAAAAGCCATAAAACCCCTGATTTGGGTATTGGAAAATGATAGAAAAGAAGAACTAAAAAATTCAGCACTAAATTTATTAGTCGCTTTTGCTTATCGAGAGGAATTCAAGAGCCTTATAGTAGAAAGTCTAAAAAAAACTTTAATGAGTTCTAACAATAAAATGAAAATGGATGTTATTGAAGCTTTAGGAATTATTAAAGAACAGTCCGCTGTTAACGACTTAATAGAAATGTTAGATTCTTCCAACAAGTTAGTTCGCATTCGTGCCATACAAGCCTTGGGAAACATAAAAAATGAAAAAGCCGTTCCAAGATTAATCGATAATCTTTCACTAGAAAGCTCTGATATATGGAAATTTGCATTTGAAGCGTTGAGAAAAATGTTAAATATAGAAACTTTAATTAAATCATTAAAGAAAAAGTTAAAAGTAACAGATCAGCTCGAACACGATTTTGAAAGCAAACTCTTCAAGCATGGAATCATTAAAGCCTTGCACGAATTAGGGGAGAAAAAAGAAGTTAAATTGAAGAATTATTCTGATATTTTAGATGAATTTTTTTAATTGCGAATCAATTTTGTTACTATTTAATACTCGCTTGGAGTTTTGCAATTTTTTTATTGAGTTTTTTAATTCTTGCTACAACCTCCTCAGATACAACGCGTTGTTCGAGAATTTGCACGGCTTTTTTAAAATGGTTAATGCTATTGATATAATCCTTTTTCTTCTCGGCACTTTCACCTGCCCTCATTGTGTAAATAAATTCCATTCGGTTGATCTTTTCGTTAATATCAGATATCTTGGAAGATATCGAGCTTATCTTTTTTTCAAGCTTCAATTTATCTGCCAAATATAGCGCTTTTTCATACTCTTTCTTAGCTTCTTGATATATCGAAGCTTTTTCTGCGGTTTTCGCCTTTTTAACGAATTGTTTCATCAAATTTTCGGCTGTTTCGTAATCTATTTCATTAATTTTTTCTTTCAGTCCATTTAATGCATCTTCGTCGTTAATAATAATTGAAGAAATTACTTTAGTGTCTTCAACTTTCTTGGCGCGAGTTTCTTGAAGGACTTTGAAATCAGTAACGGCTGTTTCCAGCGTTGTTGGAACAATTACGCCCGCTTCTAGGAGCAAAAATATTTCGTACAGAATAACTTTGGATTCCTTATTCACGAGCTTTTGAACTGTATCTAGTAAATTATAAATGAAAAAGAAAGGTTTTGATGTAAGAAGTTCTTTCGCAACTTGTATTACAGCTTTTTTAATATCGTTGTTGCTAATCTCTTCCATGGTGTCTGGTGCAATCGTATGAGTCAATGTCATTGGGAACACTAAATTTATGTTAAATACATCAACGATGAATTCTATTGCTTCTGAAAAATTAAACATTCCTTTTTTTTGTAGATTTAAAAGGTTATTTTGAAATTTTGTTTCAAATTTGTATAAGAAATCCAAGACATTCTTCTTGATATCGCTGTTTGCCTTACTATCTAGTATCATGCATATCCTGCATAAATTTCCCTCTTTTATTAGCATGTTAAAGTCTTGATACTGGAGTTCATAAAATTGGAGGATATTTTTAGAGTTTTTTCCTTGTTCGGGAATTCTTGATTCTGAAAAATTGATATTCGCTTGAATGAATCCACTCACGATAGATAGATCCATTTTGGTACCGGAAACAGGGTAATTAATAATTTCTAAACCCGAGATTTTATCCATTAAAATTATATGCTTGATGTTCAACACATTTAAAAATTTTTGCCAAATGATATCTCTAAACATTTCAACTCGTTTTCCTTCCGAATCCATGTCGTAAATCCTAATTCCAGAGTTTACTTCGAGACCTATTTCCATCAATTTTTCTTTAACGCATTCAGCACAATAACTTGGATAGTTGGCGCAGTTAGCCTTATCCACGCCACAATTAAAACCTAATCGACTAACTTCAAAATAAACCATATATAACCACTAATTAAAAAACCCAAAACTAAATACATTCCTTTATAATTAATATAATTAACGGTAAAATTTAAGTTTTAAGCAATTGATGCCATATCGAGTTATTAGCTTTCTCTAAATTAATTTAAAGACAACAACCAATAAGTTCTGAGAGGTTTTTGAAAGAAATAAAAAAATGAGACTAAATGGCTTCTGGAGGTTCTTGAGTTTGATCCTCTCCAAATTTCTTGTACTGACCTTTCACTTCTTCTAATGTTATTGTTATGACGGCGTGGTATGAATGATGCTTTTCAAATTCTTTAATTAATAACAAGTTTTTATGGTCATTTGGTCGGATTAAAACATATTCTTTACACTTAAAACAAGCTCTTACACGCATCTTTACCATCCCCTTTATAAATCCTTACAAGTTAATAATTTAACTCTAAGTTTTATTAATTTATAAGATTATTTTAACATTTCTATTATTTTTTAAATGCATGTTATTTAATGTGTGTCTATGAGAGCTTGCCCATAGAAATATTCGATGTATAATAACATAAATATTTCAGAATAACTAAGAAATTAATTAATTAATTCAATCTGTTGGCTTATTTTTTCTTTTTTGGTCGATATAACATCCATTACACAATCAAAACAAGATTGATTCTCGTCCAAACCAATTGCATCCATTAACCCCTCGATGGATTGGTATTTCAAAGAATCTGCTTGAATGTAATTTTTAATTACACTCACATAATTTTTATTATTTTTGATTTTCTCTTGATACGCAATTAATAATTCTCGATTTGAAAAACTACTATTTATTTCGCAACTATTTATTATTGGAGGGGAGCTGATTCTCATGTGTATTGACTTAGAACCCGTATTTCTCAGGATAGTAATTATTTTTTTAATAGTAATTCCGCTAAGGATTGAATCATCAATTAAAATGATATCTTTTCCATTAACAATTGGTTTTACTGGATTTAACTTTTCGTTTACATCACTTTTCAGTTGCCATAAATATCTATTTTTCATTAAACCTTCCATGTATGGGATTTTTGACTCCCACGCATAGCCCATCGCAGCGCATCTTCCAGAATCAGGAATAGGTACTACTATTGCATCCTTATAAGAGTGAATTTCACTTCGAGCCAAATTTCTTTCTAATTTATATCTCACATCAGCGACGGAGATACCATCGATAATTGAATCTGGTCGAGCAAAATAGACATATTCAAAATGGCAAATTCCACATCTTTCTCGATGTATTATTTGAAATCATTTAACACCGCTCACGGGGTTAATGGATATAATTTCTCCAGGTTTAATATCATCTTTTAGATATCCTCCTAATACATCAATGGAACACGATTCAGATGAAATGATATAAAACTTCTTGTCTTCCACTTTTAATTTTCCAAGGCATAACGGCTTGTATTCTATCGGATCTCGCATGGCGTAGATTTCTCCAGTGTTTTCTAATAGAACTAAAGAAAAAGACCCCTTTAAAGCCTTCATTACTAATCTTAATGCGTCTAACATGTTTTCTGAATATTTCGAAAAGGTTTCAATTAAGGTTGCTATTAATTCTACATCAGAATCTCCTGCAAAAATTCTCCCCATTTTTCCCAATTTTAAGTTCATTTCCTTGTGGTTTGTTATAACACCATTAAAGGCCAGAGAGAATTGCAATTTTTCAGATTTAAAATGATAGGGCTGAGCGTTGTTAATATTGAGCCTTTTTTTTGATCCATAACACACATGACCAATACCTACATTCCCGGTAAACGATCTTAAAGTTTGTGGATTAAGAACTTTTGAAACAAGTCCTCTCCTTTTATACACATCCATTGTTCCATCACATTAAATCATAACAATCCCGAGAACAATTGTCCTCGATGTTGTATCGACATGAGTCCTGAATAAATTAACCCTGGAACTGAATAAGTAAAATCTTAACACGAAATTGTGAAAATACCGCAATATTCTCGTAATTTATCCTCTTTTAAAGACATTTTTAAGATTTAGAAATTATTTTTGTTTAAAATTTTAAAGTTCCATTAGATCTGGAATTGTAGATTGATGTAATTTTTTCATTTTAATAGTATCGAGTTTAATTTCTTTATTTTTTAGTCCTTTTACATTAATTTCCGGTTTAGAAATTAAAACTCCTAGTTTTTTGGCAAATACTTTATATTTTTTAGCAATTTCCATGATTGTATCGTGATCTTTTGATTCTGTCTCTATTATGAATCTTCCAACAGATTCACTAAATAGAAGCTCGTCATCTCTTAAATCGCGCGCGGGATATTGAAAAAGATCAAGTTCAGCCCCAAGATTGTTTTTAAAACACATTTCAGCAATGGAGATAATAAAGCCACCCTTGTTTATGTCGTGGCTTGCTTTTATAATTTTTTTCTCGTATAAATCAAAAATGAAATTCCAATTTGCTTTAATATTTTCTTCATCAACCTTAGGAGGTTTTCCTCCTTCAAGATCGTGAATAATAGAGTGATATTCTGACCCTCCTAATTCTGGCTTTGTATCTCCAATGATAATGACATCATTACCAACACTCTTGAACGGTAATGTTATAATATTTTCCTGGCCTTCGATTAAACCAACGATCATGATAACTGGAGTGGCTTTAATGGCCGTGTGTTTAACGTCATCTTCGTTATAGAACGATACATTTCCTCCTACGATGGGAATTCTTAAGCTCTTGCAAAAATCCGCCATCCCTTCTACAGCTCTGGAAAAATACCAATAAGATTCAGGAATTTCAGGGTTTCCAAAATTACAGCAATTGACCATTGCCTTGGGCTTTGCTCCATTTGCAATAACATTACTACAAACTTCTACCAAGCCACCTTTAGCTCCTTCGTAAGGATCAAGATAACAGTGTTTAGAATTTACTCCAACGCTAGCGGCAATAAATTTATTCGTTCCAATAATCCTCAAAACACCAGAATCTCCTTCTCCACATTTTACAACGGATCTTACACCAACCTCGTGGTCGTATTGCCTATAAATCCATTCTTTACTGCAAATATTTTCAGACGCTATTAATTTATATATTATTTCGTCAATGCCTAGATTAAGTTCTGGAGTTTTTTGAGCTAATAAATCTTCTAAATACTCTGGCCGTTTTTCCTCTCTAAGTATGGTGGGTGCGTCAGACAGGGCTATTGCTGGTAAACTAACTACCGAGTTATTACCAGCGTATACTTTTAGAATTCTTGAATCATCAGTTTTCCCTATTACTGCGTGCGCCATCTCATATTTTCTAAAGACTTCTAAGACTTGCTCTAAACCGTCCGGTTTTACAATAAAAGCCATTCGTTCTTGGGATTCTGAAAGCATTATTTCAAAGGAGTTCATTCCAGGTTCTCTTGTAAATATTTTTGACATGTCAATTGTAGCCCCCGTTCCTCCGTCTCCAGTCAATTCGCTTAAAGCACACGATAGACCCCCTCCTCCAAGATCCTTAAGCCCCCTAACTTGTCCAGTTTTTACGGCTTCTATTGTTGATTCAATTATCATTTTTTTAGTGAACGGATCGCCTATTTGAACCGCAGGCCTATCGGCTTCAGACATTTCGGTTAACGTTCGAGAAGCAAAAGTTACTCCATGAATTCCATCTCTTCCAGTTGACCCTCCCATTAATATTATGTAATCTCCTGGGTTGTAAGCTCTACTTGGAGCGTGCTTGAAGTCTTCTATTGTTCCTAATCCAATACACGCGACATTCACCAAACAATTGTTTTCAAAACTCTTATCAAATTCAACCTCTCCGCCGATAGTAGGTATGCCCGTGCAATTCCCATAATCAGCAATACCTTTTACTACATATTTAAATAACCATTGAGAGTGAGAATTTCCCTTTAAAGTTCCAAATCTTAAAGGATCTAATAACGCAATTGGTCTTACACCCATGCATAAGATATCCCGAATGATCCCTCCTATTCCTGTAGCAGCACCGTGATAAGGTTCAATCGCAGAAGGGTGATTATGGGATTCAATTCTGAACGCCAAGCAGTATCCATCACCTATATCTATTACTCCAGCATCTTCTCCTGGCCCTGCTAAAACATAATCGTAATTCTCTTCGGCGTTTTCAAAAAGTTTTAATTTTGGACGAGAAGATTTGTAGGAGCAGTGTTCGCTATGCATCACGTCAAACATGCCCCATTCCGTTATCGAGGGCTCTCTTTCTAATAAATTTGTAATTTCTTCGATCTCATGTTCCGTTAAATCAACATTTAACCCATCTCCATCTTTTCCTACTCTTGGCATTAGGAAACTCTCCTTTTTATGAATTCAACCAGCGATTCAAAAAATAATTTTCCGTGAGTTGTTCCATTTGGACTTAGTATTGCTTCAGACGCTCTTTCAGGATGAGGCATTAAGCCCAAACAATTTTGCTCTAAGTTACATATGCCAGCAACATTTTCTAAGGAGCCATTTGGATTTGATTCGCTTGTAATTTCTCCCTTTTCATTTGAATATCTAAATACTATTTGATCGTTCTCCTCCAATTCTTCCAAATTATCCGTATAATATCGGCCTTCAGCATGCGCTATAGGAATATCAAGAACATCTTCCATGCCCATTTTAATTGTTCCCGCAGTTTTATTATTTTCTACTTTTATTCTAATCCATTTACATACGAATTTAAGAGATCCATTCCTTAACAATGCTCCCGGAAGAAATTCTGATTCTATTAATATTTGAAATCCATTACAAATTCCTATGACTGGTCTACCATCTTTTAACATGATTCGTGCTTCATCCAAAGCTGGACTATGCGCTGCTATTATTCCCGCTCTTAAATAATCTCCAAAAGAAAAACCTCCTGGTAAAATGCAACCGTCGTATTTTGATTCCTTAAAATTATTATGCCAGATTAAATTGGCATCTATACCAATTACATTATTTAAAACGTGAATCGTGTCTAAATCGCAATTTGAGCCAGGAAATTGAATAACTGCTATTTTTATGCTCATGTTTTATTAAATCTGTTTAGTTACATTTAAAATAGTTAAGGTTTGAGTAACTGGATTAAAAATGCGTAATTCATTACACATTTCTTCTACTATTTCCTTTGCCTTTTGCTCGCTTTCTGCTTTAATATAGATCCTTAAATATTGACCGCTTCGAACATTAAAAACCATGTCATACCCTTTTTTCGCGAGTAAATCTTTTTGAATGGTTTGACCAACGGGATCACGAGCAGCTTTTTTATTTTCTAGTACAACTTGAACTATCAAATTCATAAATGTTCCTCGTCTATTCTTTCCATCTATGTAAAAAGAAGTATTCTATACTTTTTATAATTCTTATTAAGTTAAAAATAATTCCTCTGAATGAAACCGACAAAATATGTCGAAGCGTTAACATGCTAGTAATAAAGCTTATTAAAAGATGGCAAATTCGCAAGTATCTTAGAACTTTTGAAATGAAAGAATTTTAAATCATTACAAATAAGGAATGCTGACGAAGATAAGCGTAACCATTGTCAATAACGAGCAAAATAAACCATATTTGCTGAATTTTGGTAATTTACCTCTTTCAGCCTCTTTATTTTGATGTGTCTGAGGTGATAAAACGTCGAATACAATAAAAATAAAGCTAAGGAGGAATAATGCAAAATTAACAAATAATAGAATTATATCTAGCATATAAGAAAACAAACTCCTCTTTTATATATAAATTTTTTTAAAAATATCAAGATATTACAAATACTTCCATTTTTTTAAATTACCTTCAATTCTTTTAAGGACATCTCCAGGTTCAGGTATGAATTCTTTTCCAATTATTTTTTCAAAGCTCCTCATGTATCGTTTTGCTAATTCAATTTTTATTTCTTCTGCGATTGGTGGTATATCTTGATCTGGCTTAATATTTGGAAAAATATCCGGGTATGTCTTCATTAACCAGCCACGGAAAATTTCTTTGTCTAATATCACGGGTTCTTCACCTTTACTAAAAAGTTCATCGTAGGTTTCTGCCATCCAAAATCTTGAAGAGTCTTGAGTGTGAATCTCGTCTATTATCATCATTTCTCCATCTTTTAATCCAATCTCGTATTTAGTGTCGACTAAAATTAGCCCGTTTTTCTTGCAATACTCCTGACCAAATCTAAACAATTTTATTGCCGCTTCTTCCATTTGCTCGTAAATATCTTTATCAACCATTTTTTCTTTTAAGATTTGCTCTTTTGACAAGTATATGTCGTGCCCTGATTCTGCTTTAGTTGATGGTGTAAGAATGATATCGTCAAGTTTTTCATTTTTTTTTAATCCTTTCGGAAGAATTATCCCTGAAGTGTGCTCGCCTTTTAAATAAGCACGCCACGCTGAACCTGTAATATAAGCCCTTACAACCATTTCAATAGGAATAGTTTCACATTGGTATACAACGGCAACATTAGGATCGGGAATGTCTATTATGTGATTTTTTACAATATTTTTAGTCTTTTCAAACCAAAAAGCTGAAAGTTGATTTAACAGTTGTCCCTTGAATGGAATGGTAGTAATTACTCTGTCAAACGAAGATAGGCGATCCGATGCGATTATTATCCTTTGATCTTCTCGCACGTAATTATCTCGGACTTTTCCCCTATATAGTGTTCCTAAAGAAGGAAAATTTGTTTCTTTTAAAGTATTTTGGAGTTGATTTTTAATTAAATCTTCCACGTTTTTAACAACCATATTACGAAATAAGAAAAAAAAACATAAAAAGTATATTTATTAATAGCAAAATAAGTTAATACTATTTTTTGTAGGTTAAGAACTGAGCAAATCGAAAAAGTAAAAAATTTTACTTTTTATAATAGATTCCGCTATTAAATTCTTCTATTGAATATTTTTTCCGATTTTTTTCCATTTTCTTTATAAATGCTTGAGTTAAATCTAAATCTAATGCATTTATAAGACTTGTTAAGTAAATAAATACATCAGCAATTTCATTAGATATTTTTGATAATAGTTCTTCATCATTCATAATTTTTTTTGTTGAAATGTCCTTGAACAAGAAAAGTTGAGAAAGTTCTGATGCTTCACAATTTATTGCTTGAACTAAGTTCTTTGGTGTATGGAACTTTAACCAGTTTCGATCTTGAACGAATTCTTGCACTTCTTTTTTGAAAAATGAGATTGGAGTATCCACATCGCTAAATTTATTAACATCATTCATGATAGGTTAAAAATAGTGTAATTAAACAGAATATATATTATATTCACCTAAGACCTTTAATAAAGTCGCATATTAACTCATTGACAATCTCTATCTTTTCAACCGTTGCAAAAAATCTGGACGCCCCTGGACATCCTCTCTACGCCGTGGTAGGTCGGCAACGGACGATTGCAACTGCCCCGTGTAGGAACAGTCGAAGTACACTTTTACGCTTCCGCCAAAGCAATGTTTCAGGCGGCGTTTAAAGCAGAATCAAGTTGAAACGAGCGGATAGAATCATGCTCTTGTACCTGGGAATAAAACCATTGAGCTTGCAAATAAGCTAAGAACTTGCCGGCGTCTTTTTTTTTGGAATGACGAGCCCATTTCAAGTTTTACATTTTAATGACGGACGCACCGTGATATCGTGCAATTTTATTTAAATAGATTTAATACAAGAAGATAATATTTTTAAAACACGAAGCTTTAAATTTATTTTAAATTTTTTATGAAATCACAAATAATTTTGTTAACAATGCGTGGTCTTTGAGCCGGAGCGAAATGACCGGCCATTTCTATTATCTCTAATTTAGAATTGGGTATCATTTTATGCATTTCTTCACTCATTGCTTCTGGAGCAAAATTATCGAGACGACCACCTATTATTAATGTAGGACATTTAATATGAGGTTTATATTCTTTAATTTCTCTTATCATTCCGAAAATCTGGTCTTCTATTCGCATGTATAATTCGTCTTTAGTTAATTTCACATTATACAGCGAGTTCATTAACGCTGTTATTATGAAGGGAATTGTTTTATCTAAAATTTTTTCAACAGAATTCGCTACGACATCTAAAAAATTTATTCTTATGAAATATGGCAATAAATTATAGAAGATATTTCGAATTACATTATCTATCATTATATATCCTGAATTTAATAATATGAGGAATTTTATATCTTCTGGATGTTTTTGGCATATGAGTTGAGCTATCATCCCTCCAATAAGAGAATGTCCGATAATGCCATACTTTCCTTTTACACCTAAATAGGTTAATAGATCCTCAAGATCTCTTATAATATCATTCCTGATATTTTTTGACAAATTCAATTTTTTTGGATGTTCGCTTCTTCCATGCCCTAACGCATCAAACGCTATGATGCGGTAATATTGTTTCAAGATTTTAATTTGTTCTTTGAAAAATGAAGCTGAAGACGCGAAACCGTGAAGTAAAACAATTGCACATCTATCAATTACATTTTTATTTATATCCTCATAAAAAAGAGAATAATCTTCTCGATTTTTAATAAAGGGCATTTGATTTACATTATTTTATTACTAATAATTTTTTAAATACGAGATAAAAAATATAATTATCTAATTTGTAAAAATGATAAACATTATAAATTGTCTGTTAGGCTTTTTATTAACTATGATAATTTTTCAGAATTTTTTATAGAATTAGCAAGACATTTTAAACAGGTTTTAATAAGAAGAATATTTAAGTTCAAATTTCAAAATGGTATGAAATTCAAGGAATTTAAAAGACAGAAAAATTATTAAATCTCGAGAAAAGGAACTATCTAGTTTCAATACAGACAAGATAAATGAGATTTCTTGAGTAATCAGATAAAAATAAAAAAAGTTTTCAAATTAGATTCATAATTTTTCATGATATGCTTGCCGTCAGGCGTGGTCCCTTTAGGAAAGACGAAACTAAGTCCAAAATCGAATTTCGGGTCGTTGATGTTTTTCCGAAGCAACCCTCCGTCCAGCAAAAACTCTCGAATTAACACCTTAATCCTAATTTCTTTCTTTTGTTGATTTTTGCTCATGTTTTTGCTCTCATGCTTAAATTTTTCGCTTAATTTTCATCATTTTTCCGTTCTTTTCGTCGTAGTAGGGACATGTATCACCAAGCATGCGGCAATGTTTGGTTACATCAAAAATTATTGTTTGATTTTTAATAATCTAAAGTTAACTTAACGGGATTATAAAAAAGATATGGTAAAAAAAATTCATTTTTCTTTAGCCTTATATAATTAAAAAGATTATCAACAGGTTTTTAGAGATCCTTGGTGACTCTTTTCTCATCGTTTGTTTTTAAAACTAAGGGCATGAATAATCTTACTAGTTTCTTGTACGCTTTTGAAGTTTTTTTTTCGGGAGTAAATTCTTTTTCAAATCGCACCATTTTCTCTATTGCGGCACCCAAGCTACTATATGTTTTAGTCCCTTGTAGTCCTAATATAGCGGCTCCTAATGCAGCACCATCCTTATTTTCAGGAACTAATATTTTTTTATTCATTATATCAGCAAAGATTTGAGCCCAAAAGTCACTATTCATTGCGCCTCCATCAGATTTTAACTCAGTTACTTTAGTTCTTACCATTCCTTCTAATAAACCTAAATACATGTTCGCACTTAAAGCAGCACTTTCCATGATTGCTCGTGCAAAATGTGCTCTGTTATGATGCCATCCCAAACCATGAATTGTCCCCTTTCTGAAAATATAGAGTGGAATAAATAGCAAGCCATTGCTTCCAGGTGGTGCTTTTTCCGCTTCTTTAGTTAAAACATCATATACATTGTCGCTTTCTTTAATTTGTAGCTGAGAAAAGTTTTTAGCATAGGTTTGTAGCATATTCCCGGTTCCTGGCATCACACCTTCAAGAACCCAATTACCCTTAACAACGTGAGGTAAGGGAAAAATTGGAAAATCTCCAGCAGGTTGGATTGGTGCATCACCCGTACAAATGTCAACGAACGTCCCGGTTCCCGTAGTTACCTTCGCTTGCCCATTTTCTATAACCCCCAAGCCTAATGCGGCACATTGCTGATCTCCACCTCCTAGTATAATTGAAATGTTTGGTTTTAGACCAAGTTCTCCTGCTGCTTCGCTTGTTAGTTCACCAATGATTTCACCAGGGGTATGCAGTTCAGGCCATAGATCCACTGGTAGTCCAAATTGTTCAGCAAGATTTTCGTCCCATTTCAATGTTTCCTTACTCATGATCCCAAAAATACCGTTTGTTGGATCTGTAACACACAAATCCTTCCCGCATAATTTCATATAAGTATATGTGTCGGGGAAAATAATTTTAGATGCCTTATCAAATAAATCTGGTTTATTTTTTTTAATCCACAGTATTTTGGGAATTGTTCTCCGTAATCCACCCTCCTCTTGAAATCCTTTAAAATCAGTGGATTCTCGTTCGTCCATCCAAGTTAATGCGGGATGTAAAACATTCCAATCCTTATCTATGATTCCCGTGGTTGCCCGATGAAAAGCGGCTGAAATTCCAATTATGTCGTCAGGATTAATATTTTTCATTGCCTGGTTGCAGGTATTTTTAATTGCATGCCACCATAGTTCTGGATCTTGTTCAGAGATGCCAACAGGTTGCTCTGGAATCTTGTATTCCTCGTAAGCTCTGGAAATCTCTTTTCCATTAATATCGAATAAAATTGTTCTCGTTCCTGTAGTTCCACAGTCAAATACTACGATCAAACTCATGATATCACTTTAAATTTTTATGTTGAATATTCAAATTTATAATGTTTTATTTAATAATTCAGATACATCTAGTATTTTAATGTTATCCTTTTGATCAAAGGATAATGTAAATTAAAGGAAGAATTCTGCTTTTTTTACACAAAATTAGTACATTGTTTCTCCAGTAATCCTATTAACTTTGAAATGTCGGAACCTTGCCCCAGTTTGGGCAATTGTTTCGCTTTTTGATATCTTATCAACAACTTCTTGTGGAAAAAGAAATTTCGCTAAATGAATGATCATCTCTTTAGTTTCTATACAATTCAATAGCTTTAAGCTCTCAAGGGAATAAAACAGTTCACTGACTAGATCGTGATTCATATCGATTGAAAAATCTAAAATTTCCAAGTTTCTATAAATTCGCGTTACTATGCTACCTAAAAGATCGTAATCTTTTAGACGTTCAAGCGCATTCCTCATGTAGCTACAAAATAACACGTAATAAGAAGCTTCTGATGAGATAAATCCTTCTCGATTTTGCTTTATTCCTTCAGGTGTTATTCGTTTTTCGATCTCGTTGATAATAGCATCAATATAATGGGAATTGACCTTTTTATAAAGACCAAGCACATTGTAAATCTTTAATATTACAACCAATTGTGAAGTTTCTAATTGTTTCAAGTAAGATGGTTCAAAAAATTTAGCATCAGCATGAACTAATTCAATAACTTGTTCATCGCTTAATCTAAATTTAATCATTGATGTTGATTTAAAATAATAATAAACTCTATCAGTTGCCTCTATAATGGGCGACTCAAATTCATCAATATTTTCGTTGTATAAATTCTTCAAAAACTCTTTAACTTTTTCTTCGTCGATTTCAATATTTAAATGTTTAGCTAGATACAATCCACAATAATAAAGATCGGGGTTCTTTAAACTAATTAATGGAAGACTTTCCAACCATTCTTCAACGTTATTTTTCAGGTAAGTTATAATATGGGAGAAATCAAATAGTTTTTCTAAATGGAAAAAGTCAATAACTCTGAATATTAAATACATTAATTGAAGTTTATCAAGAGGTTCCTCTAAGTCTTCTAGATCCTCGATTTTCTTTTTATTTTCATTTAAAAATTTTTTGATTATATTATCTCTGATGTGAATGTATTTTCTTAAATTTTCGATTTTTTCAGAATTGTCAATTTGCATTTTTAAGCGTTTTAGTTCTACAATGAACTCAATCGGAAGATATCCGTTCGCTTTCAAATTTACCATCAAAGAAGCAACATTTTCATCAACAAGATAGTCGACAAATTTTTCTAAGAAAAGTTCGTGGATTAAAGGGGCAATTTTTGTGTCATAGAGCTCTATACTTGAATTTATTGATTTTTTTTCAGCAGAATTTATTTTCAAGTATGGATCCAAGAATTTATTTTCTATCTTCTCTCTCTCAAAGCCCCATTCTCTTAATTTAAGCGATATAAACGTGAGAAAATCTTCGGAAATGCATTCCATTTCTTCTTTTGACCAACAAATGCTGTTAATTCTTTCTCGAAAATAGTTGTCAATACTGTTATACAGCTCGTTTTCGAAGTATAAACTCAAGATGTTATATAAACCTTGAAGAATCATGAATAAAAATCAATAATTTCAGATGCCTTATCTAAAATAATCTCGCAATTTATTAATATTTTATTAATTTAATAAAGAAGAAATACCAAGGACTTCAAATAATTTATTCTTTTAAGATAAAAATTAAAAATCAAATAGCAATATTCTCGATTTCTTTCTTATAATTATTCTTGGTTATATTAATATAATATGTTAATATTAAATATATTTGTTATACAATCCAAGATTGAGAGATTAAATATAAAAATTAAACATTCATTTTATTATATATTAAAACGCATTTTGAATTAATTAAAAAAACATTTAATAAAAGAAGAAACAACAATGACTTCAAATATTTTTGGCACCTCGGGCATTCGAAAGGTTTTTCTAAATTATAGCGAGTCTGAAGTTATGTTTACGCCACATATGGCCTTAGACGTAGGCTTAGCGTTAGGGACGTATTTAGAAGGCAAGGGGGTCGTAGTAATAGGGAGGGATATAAGAACTTCTGCTCTACCGATAGAACATGCGTTAATTTCGGGTCTTTTAAGTTCAGGATGTAATGTAAAGACAGTTGGCATTGTATCGACTCCAACTCTAGCGATGTCGCTCCGTTTTTTGAATGGTAAGGCGGGAGTCATGATTACTGCGTCGCATAATACTCCAGAATATATAGGATTGAAAATTTGGAATCTATCGGGTATAGGATACACTCCTGAACAAGAAGAAGAGATTTCTCGAATATATGATGAAAAAGATTTTCTTAACATTGAATGGGATCAAGTAGGTAAAATAACAGAAGTTAACGATATAAACGACACTCACATACAAGAAATAACAAAAAGAGTAATGTTTGACGGGAGTAAATTAAGTGTAATAGTCGACCCTGGTAATGGTTCGGGATGTGATATTGCTCCTAAACTATTAAGCACTTATAAAGTGAACATAATGACTATAAACGCCCAAATGGACGGAAAGTTCCCCGGCCGCCATTCAGAACCTAGTGAAGAAAATTTGATTCAGATTTCCAAATTTTTAAAAATTTCCCCTCAAGAAGATATAGGGATTGCCTTTGATGGGGACGCGGATCGAGTAGTTTTTCTTGACGAAGACGGTGAGATTATCGACTCAGTTAGGTTATTAGCGCTGTTGGCTAAGTATTATATCCAAGAAAATAAAGACAAATTATCTAAAGAGAATTTAAAAGTTGCCACACCAATAAATTCATCGAGTCTTGTCGAAGATGTACTAGAACCTCTTGGGTGCGAAGTAATAAGAACTGAAGTAGGAGATATTAAAGTAGCTATCGCTTTACAAGAATCTGGTGGATTTTTAGGCGGAGAAACCTCGGGAACTTATATATGGCCGGGATTTCATTTAGGTCCAGATTCAATGGTTTCAGCAGCATTAGTCTTACAGATGATTGTTAAAACTGGAAAAAGCTTGAAAGAACTGTTAAAAGAAATCCCTCAATACCCATATTATCGTAAGCAATTCAAGTTAAAAGAAGACTTCCCTTTTACCCCTGAGATTAATGAAAAAATTATTAAAGAAATGCGAGAAGTTTTAGATTCTAAAGGAAAAACCTTAAAAAATCTCAACAAGTTGGACGGGGTAAGGTTTGATTACGACGATGGATGGATTTTGATAAGGCGATCAGGAACAAGCCCGTATTTAAGAATCTCTGGCGAATCAAGCGTTAATATAGAATCTTCCAAAAAAATGAATGAACTTGCCCAAACAAGAATGGAAAAATTAGATTTAATCTAATAGCATCCCATTTTTTTACTTTTTTTACTTTATGAAGTTTTTTTAGAGGATAAATATAAAAGCAAAATTATCTTTAATAAAATAAGTTAAAGTTATATTGAGTTTTTAAAATAAATATTTAGCATGAACGGGATTAATTAATGGCAATAAACATATTCGGTACTAGTGGTATTAGACGTGTTTTTTGTAATTATGACAATACAGACATCATGTTTACTCCACAAATGGCATTGGATCTAGGACTTGCTTTAGGCACTTATCTAAATGGAGGTAAAATTGTCATTGGAAAAGATATTCGCACTTCTGCCTTACCTATAGAGTACGCATTCATTTCTGGGCTTGTAAGTACTGGATGCAGTGTGAAAACCTTAGGAATAGTGACAACTCCTACTTTAGCAATGTCGCTTCGTTTTTTGAATGCTAATGCGGGAGTCATGATTACTGCGTCGCATAACACCCCTGAATACATCGGTCTAAAATTTTGGAATCCTTCTGGAATGGGATTCATTACTGAACAAGAAGAAGAAATTGAAAGGATTTACAACGATAAAAAATTTTCAGATATACGCTGGGACGAGGTTGGTACTGTCTCGCACGTTAATGACATAGACGATATACACATTGAAGATGTTAATAACCGGATAAAGTTTGATGGAAGCTCATTACAAGTAATAGTAGATCCAGGAAATGGGTCCGGGTGTGATATAGTTCCAAAGCTGTTGAGCAAATATGATGTGGAGATTATTTTGATTAATGGTATAATGGACGGGCGCTTTCCAGGACGTCATTCCGAGCCCAGTAAAGAGAATTTAATACAAATTTCGAAATTTCTTAAAACTTCAGATCAAGAAGATGTTGGAATAGCTCTCGACGGTGATGCCGATAGAGTTATTTTTTTAGACGAAGATGGAGAAATTGTTGAACCAATCCGTCTATTGGCGTTAATGGCAGTTGATTATTTAAAGAGATATAAAAGTAAAATACCTAAGGAGAACTTGAAAGTTATTACGGCAATAAATTCATCGAGTTTATTAGAAGATCTATTAAATCCCCTTGGATGTGAAGTTATCATGACAGAAGTAGGGGATATTAAAGTTGCTCAAGCAATAAAAGAACACGGTGGATTTTTAGGAGGAGAGACTTCTGGCACATATATATGGCCAAGCACGCATCTTGGACCAGATTCAATAGTAACCATCGCTAAAGTCCTCAGAATGATAGCTGAATCTGGAAAAACATTACGGGATTTATTAAAAGATATTCCAAAGTATCCATATTATAGTACTAATTTCAAATTAAAGAAAGATATACCATTTACAGACGAAATAAATGAAAAAATCATTGAAGAAATGCGAGAAGTTTTAGATTTTAAAGGAAAAAAAGTGAAAAATCTCAACAAGATGGACGGGGTAAGGTTTGATTACGACGATGGATGGATTTTGATAAGGCGATCAGGAACAAGCCCGTATTTAAGAATTGTTGGCGAGTCAAGCGTAAATTTAGAATCCTCTAAAGAAATGAATGAAAGCGCCCAAGAAAGAATGAAGAAATTAGATTTGATATGACGCTATTCGTTTTTATTTCGATTAATGAAATATAAAAATATTAATTAAAAAAAAAACTATTAAATTATCTTAAATTCTATTCCTTTTTGTTCCAACAGCTCTTTATTTTCAAGGAGTTCTTTACCTGCTATTTCATCAATCACGTAAATTAAGTTTCCGCCATTTTTAGAGTATATTTGCCCATATGAAATAGGTACATCAGGTGTTGGTTCATTTAGGAGCGATTCAGATACTGGAATGCGCTTACGTTCGCCATTCGCCAATAGTATAACTGTTTTTGCTTCATAAACTAATTCAGCACCCATGCTGATGGCATAATTAGGCGAATCTTCCTCGGAGGAAAAGTGTCCATCGTTAACGGCGTTTTTAACAGTATTGTTATCAAGTTTTATTAACATCACATTACTACCCTCAAAAGGAATTCCAGATTCATGGAATGCTACATGACCACGTCCACCTACTCCGATAACATGTAAATCGATTCCACCTGCATTTTCAATTTTTTGAGTATATGCATTTAAAATTTCGTCACGGATCCAAGCTAGATATTCTGAAGATGTGTTTTCTTTAATAGCAATCGATTTACCAGCATCCACACCTAATTCGCTCCAATCATCTTGATGAGCACGAAGTTCTTGAATGAGTTTTTTTTGATCAATTAAGCATCCGTAAGGAACAGAAGTTTCGATGAATTTTTTGTTTAATAAACCAAAAAATTCTTGAATCATGAAATAACAATAACTTTCTGGATGGAGCGCTCTCTGTTGTGCGTTCTCTCCAGGTAAACCAACATACTCATCTAGATTAAAACTACGAATACGACTACTATTAAATTCACCTGAGTTCGCCATTCTAGCTAAATGTTTGTATAGACCAGTAGGAGAATTACCCGTTGCAAGCCCAAAAATAAACTCGTCTTTTTCTTTCAATGTCTGGACTATAATATCCTTGACGATTCCGGCTGCTGTTTCGCTCATGTGGTCGAAATCCTTATTTATTAACACTTTTATTGGCATGGAAATCATTAATTATATTTTTGCTAAAAATTATACTTTATCTAAAAAAAAGAATTTCTTAATAAAAATCTAATTATATTAATTAATAATTTTCCAGTTATACTAATTTATATTAATTATATCGTTATATATAAGACAATCTTAATATATCTATTATTCTTTTTGAATTTTAAAGGATTTAATCAATTTTATATCATGTGTGGAATATTTGGCATAGTTACAAATCAACAAAACACCTCAATAGGAAAAGTCGCACTTGACGGAATTAAACGATTAGAATATAGAGGCTATGATTCTTGTGGAATTGTTTATCTATCAAATTCTAAACTATTAATTAAAAAAGATTCTGGTAAAATTGACGATATACAGAAAAAAATTGATTTATCTGAAGTTCCTAACGGTTCTAAATTTGCAATTGCTCACACTAGATGGGCGACTCATGGGCCGCCTACGAAAATCAATTGCCATCTACATGTCGATTGTTCAAAAAAAATTGCAGTCGTGCATAACGGAATCATTGATAATTTTATTGAATTAAAAGAAATACTCACTTTAAAAGGCCATGCTTTTAAATCTGACACTGATACTGAAGTCATTCCTCATCTAATCGAAGATTTCATGAAAGATGGATTTGATTTTAAAACATCAATTGGTAAAGCCTTAAAATTATGTAAGGGATCATATGGGATTGCGACCTGTCATGTGAACGATCCTGATTCAATTATAGTTGCTCGAAAAGAATCACCTTTAGTAATTGGAATTGAAAAAGGAAAAACAACCTATTGTGCTTCTGATATTCCTGCGTTTTTACCGTTAACAAAAAATTGTTATATCATGGACGACTGCGAACTTGCAATTTTAAGAGCAGGAGAAGTTGAATTTTATGATTTGATAAACGATAGAAAAATCGAAAAAGAAATGCTGCAAATTGAATGGAATATTGATGCGGCAGAAAAAGGGGGATACGAACATTTCATGCTAAAAGAAATCTATGAAGAACCAACTGCGTTAAGGAGAACCATAAAAGTACCACAAGACCTCCTGAAAATTTTTGCCAATATCCTTTGGTCTGCTGAAAACATTTATATCACTGCTGCTGGCACGTCATATTTTGCATCTTTAGCTGGAAAATTCATGATTACGAGGTTTTTGGATAAATATATTCAAGCAATAGAATGCTCAGAGTTTCAAACAGAATTATCCAACTCTTTAAAAAACAATTCTATAATCATAGCAGTATCACAATCAGGAGAGACGATTGATACGATAGAAGCAATTCGATGGGCAAAACTAAAAAGACCTAATATAAAAATATTATCAATAACCAATGTCGTTGGCTCATCTATTACCCGATATTCAGATCACGTAATAATAACACAAGCAGGACCTGAAATTGGAGTTGCAGCAACCAAAACCTATTGTACTCAAGTCATGACACTTGCTTTAATCGCGTTAGAAATCGCAAAATTACGAAAAATTGAGTCAGAAGAAGATATAAAAAAATATTACAATGCTCTATTTTCTACACCCCAAATTATTGAACAATTTTTGAAAACAAATGTAGAGCTAATTAAAGATATAGTTACCGCCTTGGAAAAAAAAGCAAACTTTTTCTTTTTAGCGCGAGGGATATCAATTGCCACAGCTAAGGAAGGAGGATTAAAATTAAAGGAAGTAGCTTGCCGTTTTATCGAAGGCTATTCTGCTGCACATGTTAAACACGGTCCGATTTCTTTAGTTAGAGAAGGATTTCCGATCATATTTATAGCTCCTCCAGATGAGACATATCGAAGATTGATAGGTAATATCATGGAATTTAAGTCAAGAGGCGGTAGGATCATTTCTTTGATTGTTGAAGATGACGTTATTGTAGCAAATTTGAGTGATATGATAATCCGAATACCTCAACCCGGTGATATTTATCACAATATTTTCAGCCCAATTACTTTTACTCCTGCCTTACAATTATTAGCGTACTATGCTTCAATTTCAGTTGGTTTGAATCCTGATACTCCAAAAAATTTGGCGAAAACTGTTACTGTTCATTAAAGAAAAAAAAAATTAAAAATTGTTTAGATAAAGGATGGAAGATGCTTTAAAATAGTATTTCGAGTTTTTTCAACAATGCTTAGAAGCCAAGAAGTTCCAACTTGAGAATCATTTTCATTCAAATTTTGTATTGCACTGATATAATCCTTACCGGTTTTTTTAATAATTGTATCCATGTTCTTTAGAAATTCATTTCTCGTTTTCTCGTCACCAGAATATGATAGACATTCATTAAAACCATTTTCTGTGTTTTGCATGTTCTCAAAAAGTTCTCTTTTTTGATTTATCAGCTCTTCTGACGCATTATTACCCATGACCGATTTATATAGTTCTATAGATTTTTCCATCTTATTAGCTAGTGCTTTGAATCTTTTAATTCTCTCATTGAAAATAAGCTCAAGCTTTTCAACCGCCCCCTCATGAAGCAATTTTTCCACGTCACTTCCTTGATAGAACTTGGAACGTACAATTAGGTACCATTGTCTGAGAGCAATTACGTTTGCGATGTATTCAATACAATTTATGACTCTTTTTTTAACGCTCCAATATAGTCCGGGATAAAAGTCCATGTCTTCTTTTTGAGTTTCTTTACCCATTAAAAGCTTATGACCCTGTGGACAATCTCCCCGGTATATGATTCCTGCAGCAATTACCGTACTGTACCCTATCCGACTCGGACCTACCAATCCGCCTTGCCCCCCTAAAAAGATAGGAGGCTGATTGAGCATGACACCACGTGCTACATCTCCAATTAACGACGCCGTTGCTTTATCCTGATTAGGCGTGTAATTAAAATGAATATATGAAGAACCCACCTCACTATGATTTCTTCTGCTCGTCCCACCTGCCATTAAAATGTCACAAAAATTAATGATGCTTCCTAATGTAACAAAAGGAAAAAGTATTGTTTGTTTAAGCCCTACGGTATGGGAACCGCCTGCTTCCTCCTCCAAAAGACAACCTTCACGGACTTCAGCACCATCACCCATATTCGCAGAATCTAGAAATGTTGATTCTTCAAAATAACCTCCCTTTAATTCAACATTTCTCCCTAATTGACAATTTTTAATAGTAACCGGAGACCTAAGACCCAGCTTAACTCCCGTCATGATGAGCGTCTTTTTGCCAAAAATCTTACATCCTGAGTGTATCGTAACATTCTCAGATGATATCAGATTAATGTCGACTTCCTCGCCTATCTCAACAGATGAGGGGTTCGGAATTTTGACTCCTTTTTCAATTAAAGCAGTAATTAATGAGTTGTTATTATATACCATGTGATTACATCTCTTTTCTAGTTCTTGTTCCTTTTACCTTAAATTTTAAACACAAAAAACCTTTCTCACATAAAAATTTAACGAATTCTCTTGAATTGATTATACGGATTATATTGATTATATTCTCGAGTGTTCTATAATTTTAACTCATCTTCAAGATATTTTTAAAAATTCTTTTATTTAAAAATGGAAATATTAATCATATCTTTTATCTCAGATCTTTATTTTCAATTTAAACTTAATATTTATATTCAAAGGATTCATGCTATACATATAAAAAGAGGTATGAAATTAATGAGCAATCAAGAAGGGAATAGAGACAATCCGTATTCTTTTGATGATTATTTGCATGTTAGAAATAATTTTAATTATTACCAAGACGATGAGTTTCTTCAGGCCTTAGTAAAAAAATATGTGCACCCGAGTGAATACGAAAAAATTGATAGAGAGTTAAGGGAACTTTCAGATATCGTTTCATATCGATTCAGGGATCTTGCCGACGAGGGAAATCTTCTTGAAAACCGTGTAAAATGCACGATCGTACAGCATTATGACGCTCACAACCATCGCATCGATAAAATAAAAAGATGTGCTGAAACAGAATTGCTAGAACGGGAAATATTTAATCTTGGATTATACGATCCTAAACGAAATAGTGCGTGGAGCAGGTTCCTAAAAATGTTTTTACTCTACGAAAATAGCGAGGCTGGGGTGATGTGTCCCGTTGCATGTACCCATGGTGCCGTGGAATTTCTTCAAAAATATGAAAACGAACTTCTTCCGGAAGCACGAGAGATATTGGAATCACTCCGGGATGGTATTGGGGGTTATAAGTTAGGAGCACAGTTTGTAAGCGAGATTCAAGGAGGTAGTGATGTGCCGGCCAATCTCGTAGAAGCTGTCTACGTGGAAAATGAAGGTCTTGATGGAATTTCGAACTGTTGGAGGTTATACAGACAAAAGTTTTTCTGTTCGGCAATGCAAGCGGATTATTCCATAGTTACAGCAAAACCAAAAGGAATACCATCCGCAACCAAAATTGCTGCTTTTGTGGTTCCATCATGGCTTCCAGGGAATAAAGAGCGAGAAATCAGAAATTCTTTCACGATAGATAGATTAAAACAAAAACTTGGGACCGCAGAATTACCCACTGCTGAAATTACTTATAATGGTGCTGTTGGCTATCCAATTGGTCCTTTTGAGAAAGGTCTTGCAAACATTGTCGGAATTGTTCTTTCTTTGTCAAGACTTCACGTCGCTTTCGGAATGGCCGCTGGGGGATTGAGAGTAGCGCGAGAAGCGTCTTTATACGCTCAATTTAGAACAGCTTTCAGTGTCCCCGTATCTTCTTTTCCACTCACGATAAACCAGATAAACGACTTGAATCACCAAGTAATGAGAACTGCAGCTGGCGCTTTTAAAGTTTATGCGGAATACATTCACTTTAACGAAAAACTCATCAGTGGAATCAGGGATTTGCAAAAAATTACTGACGTTACTGAGCGTAAGAGACGATTTAGGTTGCGAGAACTTATCATGTTACAAAAGATTGTTGTCGCTGACGAAGCTCCAGCAATCATACGAAAGGCCATATCTTTTTTCGGCGGTCACGGCATAATGGAAGATTTTACGTCTTTACCTCGAATCCATCGTGATTCCTTGATAATGGAGCTGTGGGAAGGACCTCGCAACGTTCTGCTCGCTCAAATGCATAGAGATTTTCAACGAGTTGTTGATTGGTATTCTGCTGATGATTTTGTGCGAGATTTGCTCGAGGGGAGAGATCATCCCACAATTGAGTATCATGCTACTGAGTTTCTCAGGATCATGTCGCACGATAGCCTTTTGAGAACAGATGAAGAAACTTTAAAAATATGTCGAGATTGGGAAAAATTAGCTAACGATCTTTTCAATGCTTATCAAGATCTAGCTTTAAATGAGCTCAATTTCAAGGGAAAACCTTTAAAATTCTCAAAACTCCTGCGAAAATTTAAGAAAAGGGAAAAGTATGTGAAAAAAACGATAGATAACGAAATTAACGGGCGTGAGACACCTCAAGCGAAAATAGAACCGCGAATGCGTGGATAAATTAAATAATTAAATTAATTAATATTTTTTCTCTCCTTTTTAACGATACCCTTATTTGGATCTTGATAGTAAAGCGTATTCGGTTCAACATCTTCAATTACTAATGTTTGGGCACCGATACGAGAATTCTCTCCTAATATTTTACCGGTCATGATGCTAACGTTTATTCCAGTTTTTACGTTAGGTCCTATGATCGTGCCAAGTTTTCGCATTTTAGAATCAACAGGTTTACCCTTAATGTTAACCTTAACGCTTTTATCATCAAACCTTAAATTTGCTACTTTTGTACCCGCTCCCAAATTCACGTTTTCGCAGATAATACTATCTCCAATAAAATTAAAATGTGGTAAATTTGAATTGGATAGAATGATTGAATTTTTAACTTCAGATATGCCAATATGGCAATTATTTGCTATAAATGTATAGGGTCTAATAAATGCGTTAGGTCCTATAAAGTTATTTTTCCCTATATAACACGGTCCTTGAATACAAGTTCCAGATTTAACTGTAGTTCCTTTATCAATATATACTTTTCCAGAGATATTCACGTTCTTTTCGATATTTCCAAAGATTTCCGCTTTTAAATTATCTAATAAATAGCTATTCGCGTCCAAAAATTGCCACGGTAAACCTATATCGCTCCAAAAATAATCTTTAATGATATAACCAATAATTTTTCCGTTCATTTCTTTTGTCAATATTTCCATGGAGTCTGTGAACTCGAACTCACCCCTAATAGATTCTTTTGTCTTTTCAATCGCTTGAAATATGAGTGGATTGAAGATAAATACTCCAGCATTAGCGAGATTTCCTAGATTTAATTCTGGAGATGGTTTTTCAGTTATTTTTTTTACATTGCCCTCTGAATCCAACGATATAATTCCAAAATCTTGAGGATTTGAAACTTGAATTAAGGAAATTAATCCTTCCGCTTTACTTTTTTTAAATTTTTCAACTACTTCCGTGTAAACTTTAGGGTCTATCAATAAATCTCCATACATCATCAAGAATGTCTCGTCGTTGACAAAGTCTTTCGCGTAACCCGCAGCGTGAGCCGTCCCAAGGTATTCCTCTTGTGTAACATAACATATCTTTAAACCAAACTTATCTTTTCCACCACCGAAATATTTCTTAATCATATCTTCCTTGTAGCCAACGATTAATAATATTTCGTTTATACCGGCGTCCTTTAAACTTATAATGGTATGTTCTAATAAAGGTTTACCAGCAAGAGGTATTAGAGGTTTTGGACGAGATGATGTAATAGGTCTTAGTCTTTTTCCTTCTCCGGCTGCCAGAATCACTGCTTTCATATTGGATTAAGTAGTAAAAATTAATTAAAGTTTTGTGTATAACTTTTTTGACATCGAGATTTCCAAGACTTAAATTCTCAAGATAGTTGCGAAAATTTAAGAAAAGAAAAAAAGAAGGAGAAATGGGTAACGATGATTCTATAAATGGGCGTGAATTGCCCCAGACAAAGATAGAACATCAAATCCGCTAATTATAAATTTTTTTTTTTTTTGTTTTAATTTTTACTTTCACATTTTTATATTAAAAGCTCTTATATATTATTTATACATAACTGGGAGGAAGAAATTTTATGGTTAAAATATCTGATGGAGCAATAAAATTAATAGAAAAATATCAAAAAACTGAGAAACAGAAAGAATTTCAGTTTGATTTTTTTGTTGATCAATCAAAATACGAGAAGTGGGAAGATGTAATTATTGGAACAGAAGGTTTTGGAGAAAGAACGTTTGAAGTAAAGAGAGAGGATATTAATGCCTATGTAGAATGCACCTCGGAGAAGAATCCGGTTTTTAAGGATGAAGAATTCGCAAAGAAAACTCCTTGGGGTGGATTGATCGCTCCTCCCATGTTCATAACACCTGTGATTTTTTGGATTGCCGGTACAGGTTCTGGAAGTTGGATAAGAACTCCTGGAGCGATAAATCCTGGTCAAAAGATAGAGTTCTATGAACCTATTCGAGTTGGCGATGTAATAAAAATCAGATCGGAGGCGCATGACAAATATATAAAAAGAGGAAAACGCTATTTAACATATTATTCAGAATTTACAAATCAGAGAGGAGAACTTGTCGCTAAATGGTGGGGGACATTAATACTTCCATTTTCTAAAGATGAAGAAAAACATGAAATAGAAGGAGCGAAAAAATGACAGTAAAAAAAAGAGAGTGATTAATTAATGACTGAGAAAGTAAAATTTGAAGATATAGAATTGGATCATGAATTGCTTCCCTTAAAAAGGGAAATTTCACAAGAATTCATTTCGATGTTTGGTTGTGGTTCCCTCGATTTCAATCCAATTCATATGGACCCAATTTGGGCAAAAAAAATTAATCTCTTCGGTTTTGGAAAAACAATTGGTCATGGGCAATTGACTATTGCTCTTTTAACGCAGGTAATTACTAACTGGTGCTATGCTGAAGGAGGTAAACTCAAATCAATTGACATAAAACTTATCTGGCCACTTTTCCCTGGAGATACTGTAACATGTGGCGCTAAAGTAGTCGCAAAACATCCGAGAAAAAAAGAAATGAGTTTCGTGGACTTAGAAATACATGCAGATAATCAAAAAAACAAAAGAGTAGCCGTAGGTAAAGCCCAAGTATACTTACCCTGAATGATGATTTTTAACGCTTGATTTCAAATATATAATCCTCATTTTTATTAAAAATCATAAGACTTATTTAATTTTTTTATTAAAGAATATTCAATTTATTACATGAAATCTATCAAAAAAACAAAGAAAACTTAATACCTTTCTTTCTAAATCTTTTTATTTTCTAACTTTTCCTTTTTACTTCTTTCTTTATCCGCCCTTTTCTTAGCTTTCTTAGCAGATTTTCTAAATCTTTTAACTTGTTTTCTTTTATCTTTTAACTTTTTATATGAAAGAATGCCAAAAATACCTGCTATGATCAATAAGGGAATAAACAATCCGAACACGCCGATGTATTTTAATAGTTCTACATTGGTATTTAATAAATGGCGAGTCATGAATTGTGAATTTGCAAATTCATATGCCACTTTACAGAGAATGAGAAAAATTAATATCGCATCAGTTTTAATGAATTTGATTTTTTCAGTAATTAATTCTGCCTTTTTCCCGATTAAGTTAGCAATGGATATTAATAATATTACAATATCGATGATATAAAGAATTAAGAACGTATATGGAGTATCAAGTATGGGGTTTAATGCACTTATATTACCTCCTGTAAAAGCTTTTATCATTAAATATGACGTTAAAATCGCTATAAAAATGAAAAAAAGTCCTAACCACGCATTTAAATATCCTTTAAACACGTATAATATGGCGATAACTGTTAAACCTATAATTATGACTATCAGTATTGTCGGAATTAATATTACAAAATCAACTAAAATAGCAAGGTCTGCTGAAATTATTTTTCTTAAATCGTTTTCTACGCCACTTATTGTTAAATTCCCGATATAATATATAAGTAATGCGCTGCCAAGGGTTCCTCCTAAAAAAACTATCCATCTAACAAAGAAACTAATAACCGTTGGGGCTTTATATAGCGTACCGTCCATCTTTTCGCCGTAAGAGTAACAGTAATACATTGTAAATGAGCCAGTAATGAAAATATAGGATATAGTTGATATTATGAAAGCTCCATAAGCAATGGCTAGTAATACCTCTTGCCCCAAGAAGACAAAAATTAGTACAAACACGATTAACATTAAAACACCTTTAAATATTGAAACAGGAGTCAACTTTCTTAAATCTCCACGCAAGAAAAAAGCAATCAAGAATAAAACCACGCAAACGATTAATAATGGGAAATATATAAAATTACCATCAAAGGTTATCCCGAATAAATCAAATGAAATATTAAACTGGAAAAAGGTAAGTCCTATTATTGACCATATTACCAACACCAAAAAAATAATATTCTCTTTTTTAGTTAGCTTTTTCAAATCCTTAAATCCCATATTCTCTCAGCTTATTTTAATTAGATTAATTTAAATTAGAATGATATAATTATTTAAAAGTTGGTTTTAAATATTAGTTTTTAAACAAAGTTAGATATTTAAAAAGTTTCTAAAAAAATAATTTAATATATATATATGAATTTATTTATAAGAAACTTATTAACTGCAAAAAAAAGGCAGAAAAGCTTTTAGAGAAAAAAAAGGAAGGAGATTATAGGAAAACATCAAACATCGCTCCATCCAGCGCAAAAGGCAGAAGATTTAGCTAACATGTTCAAAAAAACATCCAAACATCAATTATAACTTTGATTGGGATGACGACGACGACAATGACGAAGAAGAAGATGGCACTATTGTCATTATAGTAGGAGTAGTAGTAATATTCATCGTAGCATGAGTTGCGGTATCAATTGTTATTATAATTAGAAAAAGAGTCTGAAACATGTTAATAATGAAATGTATTAAATAATTTTTTTACTTTACTTTACTTAACTTTATTTCTTTTTTTTTAAATATTAACTTCAAAAAATGAAATGAAAATGAGCCTACAACGCTGTTTAGCAAGTCGAAAAGATTGTTCAGGGGAAGGTCGACTCTTGCCGCTGACGGACATTTTGGATATTTGTAAGTCAACGCTTCAATCGGCGCTCTCTAAATCTCTATTTATAGTATTACCTGACGGGGAAGATTACGCAGGTGGTGTTTATAAATACGAATATGAAGGGAAGGAATTGATTCTCATTACGGATAAAGGAAAAACAAAATATTCAATGGAGGTCTATCCAGATCTGATTTGGAAGGAAACGCTTGAGTTAAAGGAATTGATTCATGCTGGTCTTATTTGGCAATATCTCTCGTTAAAAGTGGAAAGCATGGGTCTTGGCGTTTCGCAAAGAGCAAGGGCTCCAAAAAAGATAAATAAACTCGTTAATCGAATAACTAATCAAGAATATCTTTTTTTATATTCGGTGGCAGTTCGAGAGCGGGATCGTAAAGCATTGGTTGAAGATACATTAAAACCTCTTCAGAAAGAGCAAGATGAGGGCGTATATCTCCTTGATACTCCAGCTTGTTATAAAAATCGCGCAATTTATGAGAATAGCTATCAAGGCGTTCCTTTAGATGCTGCAATTTTCGATCAAGTCGATAAAAAATCTCCAGATTACTCATCACTGCATGAACTTTCCCAATTACTCTGGGCGTGCCAAGGAGAAACCGATCATGCGACTCACGGCAACCGGGACGCTATAGAAAAAAACGGCTATGGAAGGGTTCACGCATCAGGTTGCGCTGGATACGCAGTATACCCGATGATTTTTGTAGAGGAATTAGCCGGTCTACCAAAAGGGGCTTACTGGTATGATCCTATTGGGTTGTCCGCATTAAATAGATGGATTAGTGTGAATAAAAAATTAAATTACGACCACTTGATATATGAATTTACCTATAATAATTGCAAAGCTGAAATTGAAAAGGAATTTGGTTTCGACTTATCAAATTATGTGATTTTGTTGTGCGTGGATAGAAAAAAGCCCTGCTCAGGATTTGCGCATAGCATGTTAGGAAAATCGTTCATGAACCCCAAATACTGGGCAGAAATTGAAGCAGGAATGGCACTGGCAGGATTGCAACTCCAAGCCAATGCTTTAGGTTTAAAGTGGCAAAAAATAGTATTATCAAATCCAGACGATCTCAAATATAGGGAGCTGTTCAGTCTCGAGTCTGTTGAACGTTCAATTAATAATATGGCATCAAATTTAGTGAATCTTCCAAAAAATGAGAAATTATCGCTTAAAGGACATTTAGTGCCAACCGTATTATTTTTCCTACAATAAATTCAATAGAGTAAAATAATAAATATTACAAGGGAGTAAAGATTTAGTGACTAAGCAAATTGGTTAGAGCTAATTAATATTATCATTATTTCATGACTTGTTTTTTGCCATTAGAACAACTACTTTTATATAGATAAGAATTGATTATAATATTAAAAGATTAAAGAAGCTCTTAAGATATTTTACTCCCTAAAATATTTTATTCGACCTTTTGTATATCAAATACATGGGCGTTCCAAGCCTCTAAATCAATATATAGACCGTAAATATCGAGAACTCCTCCTTTATATGTGTATTTTTTCAGAGTAATTAAATCTGTAAAAGTCCAATCGATAGCTCCGTAACGTAGCCCTTCAATTTTAACATGTCCTTGAGCTGGAGCTGAGCTAAAGTTAACCACAACTAATTTAGATTGCTCGTTAATGCTCCATATATACGAAATTAAATTTGTATATGTATAATTATCTGCCCTACTAGGTTCTACATCACAGAGGTCCCATTTTCCTTTCTCAAATTCCATTTTCGACGCAATATTTAGGAGCCGCTTGTAAAAAGCATGTACCTTTTGATTCTCTTCCTCGATTGGTCTTCTTCCTAATTGAATTGGAAGTTTCGTTTTAAAACCTTTCATTTGTCCTTCGTGAACTAATCGAGCTCCAGGTAGCGTTAAATTAAGGATAGCTGCTGCGTATGAACGCTCCTCACCAAATTTAGTCATGACTCTTTCTTCGTCGTGATTTTCTATAAATCTTACCAATTTACTCTGATAATCCCATTCGGCATTAAGATGAGAGCGGACATTTTGTGCATTTCCACTAAGCATTCTTTTATATAGTTTTTTATCGTAACAAAAATCAAATCCTTGTTGTTGTAATTCCCATTCCATGTCCCAATACACTTCGGCAATAAATAAAAAACTAGGAAATTTCTCACGCACCACCGGTATTATTTCTACCCAATATTCTTTTTCAGGAATGGAACCTGCTCTTGCACCCCATGTTTGGGAAAATACTTTGTTAGTCACGAGCATGGCCATGTCACAACGTACACCATCACATTGTCGTGCAATATTTAGGAGCGTATAGACTGCTTTCTTTCTAGCCTCAGAAGAAAACGCGTTAATCTGTATAGAATCTGTCCACGGAGAAAAATAGGGATCTCTTCCATTTGCATAAACTTGATCTACTGCCTTAAAGAATTCATTTGGACGAGAGATTAAATCTTCTGTTATTCCCATTATGAAAACATTCGATTTTAACAAAGTCCACATGTGGTCGACAGCAACGTGATTAGGCACAAAATCCAAAATTAAAAGTATGTCGCGATCCTTCAATCTTTCACGAAAAGAAGCTAAACCATCATTGCCACCAAGATGGTTATCAACACGATAATAATAAACCGAATATGGAGACCCTACAACATCCTTAGGTTCAAAATCGCTTAAAGCGTTTCGATATTCTTCTTGCAAATCTGGATGATTAAGAGCAATTTCTCTTCCCTGAGGACTTCTCTCCCACACTCCCATGAGCCAAATAGCATCGAAATTAGTGATATCTCCGTTAATAATCTCATCCGGTATGTTTTGAAGAGTTATTTTGCGATTATAATTTTGGGATAATGTATTGAGCCAAGTCCAAGTGTTTATTTGATAAATTTTTGGATGTTCTGGCCATTTGTTTTCTTTAATTGACATTTTTTGACTTTCTCTAATTCAAATTATTAATATTTGGATCTTATTCTACTTCTTTACTTTTTTAAATATATTCCAAATTTAAATATTTTCCATTATTTCCTTATTTGCTTCAATTCTTTAATTTAAAGTGCTAAATCTTTAAATAATCATGAAAAAAATGAATTTTTAAAAATTGACATCATTTATAAATTGAAAAGATATAAATTTCTAAATAATCATATTCAGTACATATATAAAAAAGTATAACAAATAGGTTATGAATTAATAAAATGAGTGAAGAAAAAGATTCTCTTAGAAAATTAATAATGTTGATATCTGAACTTCGAGCAAAAGACGAGGAGCGATACGAAGCTCACGTTAACTTCATGAATGAAACCATTAAAATGATAAACGCAATTGAATCCCAAATGAATAAACACTGGAGCTCTGTTTTAGGTTCTTTAAAGGAACTAAATGAAAATATTAGCAGTAATTTGGACTCCTTGCTGACAGGGATAAATCCTAAAGGATTAAGAGAGACCTCACAATCTTTGAAAGAAATAATGGATACGATGAACCAAAGCGTGCAATCTATGAATTTAGAAAAAGTGTTAAGCGACCTAAAAACATTACAAAGTGGTAAAATGGTCATGGTGCCCGCTCAAACTGCCAAGAGTCAAAAAATTGAGCAAATCTCTATTGGATTAACCCCTCCCGGTTTGAAGCCTCCTGGGGGTGTAACTGCAACAGCTGGACAAGAAGAAGCCACAACGAATTATGTTTTTGGAGGAAGCAAAAATGAGGAAGAAGAAGATGAGGATACACACCTTTTAAAGCCCAGTGATTTTTTTGGCACGTGATTCCAATAAGGAACTTAAAGTAATTATCGTACTGGACTAGATATTTACCATTAAACAAGATGCAAAAAAAAGTTGAGAATTAAAAGTGAACACTTTATATTCAAATTTTTAAACTTCTATTTATAGATTAGAATTGTATGACCGGACGAGAATTTCAGATTAATACATTCTTGTAATTGAAAATTCAAGAAAAGTAAAAAAAGCTTTAAATGTTCTATTATTTTTAGGAAAAATTCATGGACTCTTTTCCAAATTCGTTAATCGAGGAATTTATAAAATGTAAATTGCCTCCACAGACGAATCCTTCAAATAAACATTCTTTAGCTACAATGTATAGTTCAATTAAGAGAATATGGGACAAATATATTAAATCTTTTACCGGTTCAACTAATGGATTTATCAAATACATCATTAATAAGTGTTGAAGGGATTATTAGTTATAACACCATTTCGAAAAACGCTTGAAGTCTGGTCCGCGTTTGTTCGATATTTTCGCCTATTTTATTAAAATTAATAACTGTTGTGGGGATTTCTAATGTTCGGCGGATTTTTTCTCTGAGCATTGTATAGCAATTAGAAATTGAATGACACCCAAATACCTGATTAAATATTAATCCATTTACTTTCATTTTTTTTGCTACTCTAAGATAAGAATCTGTCATCGTATTGTTATCGCACCCGATACCTTGTGTCGTTGCGTTTAAAAGAAAGCGAGCGTAATTTTCGACAGGATTAGAATGATTTGAAACTGGAATTTCCTCAAGTAATCTTAAGATTTCCCAATCTGCGTATAAAATTCGTCCGCCTAATTTATAAACGATTTCATGCGATGCCGGCTCCCATCCTCCAAATATTGGCGTCATTAATACCCGTGGCATTTTGGAGACGTCCATTCCAATACCTTTTCTAATTCTTTCGCGCATTTCTTTTACGAGATTACTAATGTTCTCTAAATATTTCTGAGCATTTGAATTATAATCTTGAAAACTAATGCCTAATAAAGCTAAAATTTCAGCAAATGTAGCGGGGTTACACGGATAAAAATCAGATTCGCTAATTTCATATAAAATAGTTTTATAATATCTCTTTACTTGATTTCCTATACGGAATTGCTTGTTCAAGCTATTATCGGACACCACATTGCCAGTTAAATCTTCTAAATCTGTAATTGCTTTAGAAACATTGCTTGTTAATAATTCTAACGTCTGGCCTTCGCTTCCAATTTCTCGGGGAGGGATATCGATCCAAACTTGCCTGGGGACCATTGTTTTTAAAGATTCTAAATACTTATTGAACGCACTACAACGTATTGCAATATTCAGGGTAGCATCGACATTTTTCCCTTTTGAAACGTGCATGCCATATAATCCTTTAATTCCATAGCAAAAATCGGTAGAAATTCCGCTTTCTACACCGAGATCGTAAAGCTGGTTATATTTTACGTGAAGTGTATTAATAACATCATCGAGAATACCATCAATGATTTTTAAAAAGTCAAATTGTCTCGCCAATCCTAATAGTTTTGTTGTCAAATCCCATCCGAATAGGCTCTTAGCAGAATTTAACGCAACTAAATACGTATTAATTTTAAATTGTTCCATCCGAATAGGAAATACAGGCACGGCACCTGCAGAAAAAACTAAGTCAGAAAAAGGCAAGACTACCGAGATTAACTTCTTTCTTTCCCTAAATTTTTTCCTTTTTAAATCTTCTCTTCCAGCTAAGAAATTGTAAGCCATTTTTAACAATGAAGTAAAATTAACAACATCATCAGCAAAAACACTCATTTTTTAAACCATCTCCAAAAAGGCTTCAATTCTAGTAGTTAACTGGCCTCGAATTGACTTAGAATAGTCTCTCTCTAAATTTAAAACTTTAACATTTTTTTCTTGTAATTTTTGTTTTATAATAGTTTGAAATAAGGAAAAGTGATCGCAAAACTTAATGATATGGTTAATTACACCATCAATTGTTTTTCCTGTCTTTTGCTTGTAATTTTCAATAATTCCTTCTATTTGAGGGATTTTATTATCCAAATAGTTTGGTACTGAATGATCTTCAAATTTGTTATTTTTATATTTTAGAACAAACAAATCCAACGGATCTTCACTTGAATTAATGTCTGTTTCATTAATTACTTGCGAATAATAATTATAACCAACCCATGTGTCAAAAAAAACGATATTTCCTCCAGAATCTTCAATTAAATCGATTAAATAATCTCCAATAAATATAGAACATCCTGTAAATACGAGATTTTTCAATTTATTGGAAGTTTGGGGTTTCTTATCCTCGTTGTTTTGAATATAAGATTCCAGTTCAGGCAATATTTCGGGCCCAAATAACATTGATTTTTGTAAAATTTTTAATTTTTCAGAACCATTAATTTCAAAATCGTTAATTTTAGAAAGCACTTTTTTGAATTTATTATACTTTTTTATATTTTCAATTATTTCCTCGCTTTTAATTTTTCTTCCTCTAATTTTTTCGAGTTGCTGCTTTAAATCCACTAATTCTAGCTTATAATATTTCAGAGCTTCTTCCGTTTTTGTATAAGATAAGTAAAAATTTAAACGAGACACGTTAAAATATTTTGTAATTATTTCAGAAGCACAAATGTCTGATACGCAATGGTTTGAAACGATAAAATAATCAACTAAATCTAAAAACCGATATTGACTTGGTTTCAATGAAAATAATCCGATACAACTCTGTGCAAAAGAGCAGGTTGAAGGAGGGAGAAAACTATGGCTTTCGTCCATTAACCTGTCGTTCCCGGCAAAAATCATGCGCAAGGGAATAAATCCAGCGGCAGAGATTAATTCCTCTGGAATGTTATCGTGTGCCATAAAAGCAATTATCTTTTTTCCAGTTTCTTTTTTTTCTCTTAAATACGATGTAAAATCAGCAAGAAGTTCCAAATCGTTCATTTAAATTTAAAAACATATTAGTTTTTTAAAACTTATGATAATCAAAAGAATATTGCAAATATTATTATAAAAAATAAAGTTCCACTATATCTTTTTTTAAAATCAAACAAATTAATTAAGCAGGTTTTCTCGAGCTATCAAGGCAGCTCCAATTGCACCTGTGAGCTCGGGATACTCCGGTCGAAAAATCTCGAAGCCAAGTTCTATTTCTAAATATTTCTTAACCGCGTTATTTTTCGCAACACCACCGCAAAAAATCAACTTAGGTTCAACTCCAATGCGTTTGGCCATACCAGCAACTCGCCGAGCAACGGACTTGTGAATTCCGCCGGCAATGTTTTCTTTTGATTCGCCTCTGGCAAAAAGGCTAATCACTTCAGATTCTGCGAAGACCGTGCACGTAGAACTAATGGATGACGGCTTGTTTGATCTTAGGGCTAAATTTCCTATTTCTTCAATTGACACTTCGAGCGCGCGAGCCATGACTTCCAAAAATCTACCTGTTCCGGCAGCACATTTATCGTTCATCTGGAAATCTATCACGTTCCTCGTTTTTTGAGAAATTACGATGGCCTTAGAGTCCTGCCCTCCAATGTCAATAACGGAATGCGAATCGGGGAAAAAGAATAACACTCCTTTTGCGTGTGCGGTTATTTCAGTAATCCTATTATCGGCTATATCAATGGTGTTTCTTCCATAACCGGTTGACATTATCGCATTTATATCGGTTCGTTTTAAGTCATTTTTTTCTAATAAATCGTAAAACAACTCGTGTCCTATTTTTTTAAAATCGTAAGTTGAGCGAGCTGTTCGAAAATCTATTATCGTGCCTTTTTCATCAGCTCCATTGAAGTTTAAAAGGACAATTTTACTAAAAAGACTTCCCACATCGATTCCTATTGTTTTCAAATTTTATCTACTTCTTTATTTGTTCTTAACCTTCAAAATTGTGTATAATTAAAATCTTTTATTGTTAAAATCTGATTTTGAGTTAAAAAACCATGGATTTAAAATTTTTTTTCATTCGTTTCCTAATCTCTCCAATTGGATAAAATGTAAATGACAAGTCACTCATGGAAATTATTCAATCAAAAACAATATTGTTATATGGATTAAATAAATTATTATAATTATTGTCACATGGATTAAATAAAATTCATTATAAAAATTAAAAGAAAAAATCTTCATGAACAAAAAAGGAGTTTTTTTACTTGATTGGTAAAGTTAAGGAAGAGATAATTACAATACTCATTGAACATGTTAGAATCATTTATTCTGTAATCAGCGATATGGGCGTTTATTATAAGGATTGGGCTGATGATTTCAAGGCAAATAAAAAAAGTTTAGTAAAGAAAAGAAATAAAATGCAATTATCTAAAGAAGACGGAGATGAGATAAAAATTAGATTAATTAAAGAATTTTCCGAAGCTGGTGCTCAAGGTTTAGGTGCTTATATTAATTTAATTCTTAGAATGGATAATGTGATTAATTGCGCTTTAGAGTTTGTTGACATTTTAGCTTTTATTGATTACAAAATAAGCAATGAAATGAAGAAACGATACAATAAGCTAATTAATAAAATGCTGGAAATGGCTGATGTTTTAAAGAAAACTATTAAAGCCTTGAGGGATAATCGGGATATCGTGTTTGAATTTACAACAAAAATCCATGAAATAGAAAATGAAATTGATTTGATATTTCACGAGTTCTTAAATTATTTATATGACAACCAAGAAATTGATCTTAGATTACTTTTAAAAATGCGGGATAGTCTCAAGATATTGGAAGAACTCGCTGATAGGATCCACGATATTAGCGATCTTATAAGAGTATTGCTCTATCAATAATATCTTTACTCATTTTTTTTCCATCATGGTTTAAACCACTCAAAAAAATAATAGGATTTTGTTAGTGGGTTGGCTATTACGAACTTCTTGCGAACTGATGTGGCTAATCTACCTGCCCTTACGATGTCGATTGATGAAATTTTAGAGTTATGAGGGCTCACATGAACGATAAATGATGAGTGTTCTAGTCCTGGGCCTTTCTTATAAACGACAAAGTCCGCGCCAAACTTTAGTCCGGGTCTAGGGATATACCCTTTTTGTCGTAAATCTTTATAAATTGTGTATTTATCTTCGAATTTATCATGAATCTTTTTGGCATTTTCAAAGAATTCTTCAGGGCTTAAGTTTTTATTACTTTTCACATCAAGAATAGTAATTCTTTCGTTTTCCAAGAGATAATAAGCTTCTAAAAGTGATAATTCAGATGGCTTATTGAAATATTCCAATCGTGGTTTATTAATTCCAAGGGGGCTACCAAAAAATTTTTCTTTAACATAAAGAAATGACGCATGTAATGGGTTAAATACTATAATTCTAGAGTTAATGAATTTTGCTGGGATTTTTTCTGAAATGACATCGGGGATCTCTGGAATTTTGATAGAATTCTCAGAATCCTTTTTTATGCTATTTTCTTCTTTAATCTTTTTTATGCTATCTTCTTCTTTAATATTGTCCAAATCAATAACTTGGTTATCCTTTTCTTCACTCATCAAGTATTATTATGTTAGATCTTTTATTAAATTTTTTAAAAATTTTTAGCTTTCAAATTTATTTAGATTTAAGCAAGAGAAAATTCAAAAGGAGTAGATGAATAATAAAAGTGAAAGTAAAGTAGTAAAAAAAATAAAAAAAAATAAATAAAGAAAAATTAAGTGAAAGTAGCAAAAAAATTGGTGAAATTTAATTTGGTGAAAAGAAAAGCAGTAGTTGCTGGGAGTTGGTATCCTGGCACTAAAGATAAATTGGTCAAAAAATTGGAGCAATACTTCATGGATACTAAGTTTGGACCAACTGAAATGCCTCAAGCTCCGAAACAACAATCAAGGTCTATTATTGATAAAATATCACCTCATGCGGGGTATGAATATTCCGGAGCTTGCGCCGCGCATACATATTTGAATATATTCAAAGAAACTATTCCAGATACGGTTATAATTTTGGGCACTGATCACCAAGGCTATGGGAAAGTAGCCTTACTAGAAGAAGGAGAGTGGGAAACACCTCTCGGGAATTTACCAATAGATTCTGATTTATCCAAAGTTCTTTTGAATACAAGTAAAACAATTATAGGAGACAATTCAGCGTTTATGGGAGGGGAACATAATATCGAAATTCAACTGCCATTCATTAAATATTGTGCTAAAGACAAAGATCTTAAAATTATAACAATAAAAATCTCCCCTAGAGTAGATTTTAATGTCATGGAGAAAATCTCAAATGATATAGCCGAAGTAATAAAATCTACAGATAAAGATATAGCGATTGTTGCTTCTTCAGACATGTCTCATAAACATGTGTATTCCATGGATGATTTAAAAGTATTTAAGAAAATAGATCAAGCCGTAATAGATGCATTTATACAACTGGAACCTAAAAAAGCTCTTGAAGCTGCTTTAAAAACGTCAGTATGTGGCCCTCAGACAATAACTTCATTAATTTTAATTGGCCAAAAATTAAATGCATCCAAAGGTGAATTATTAAAATACTATACAAGTTCAGAGAAGACTGGAAACTTTGGTTATTGTGTCGGGTATTTTTCGGGAATAATAGTAATATAAAATTGATTTGATTACTTTTAAAAAAGTGCTGTTGATTATAATTTTTTAAAATTATAGCGTGGAAGAAAAAGGACCCTTCGGTTTTGAAACGAAAAAGCGCATATCAGATCGATTGTCATTGAACACAACATTTAAATTCCATACATGAACGATTTCCAAATCAATTTAAACGAATTTGCATTGGAAATATTTTTTAACCCTTCAGAAAATCAATAATTGTTTGATTTACTTCTGGTACTTTTTCTAAGAATAATTTATGACCGGCACCTTTAATAATCTTTAATGTACTGTTAGGCATTTTTTCGTGCATTTTTTCTATCATAAATAATGCAATTATTCCATCACGAGATCCAGCAAGGAGTAATGTCTCATTTTTAATTTCATGTAGTCGATCTAATGTATCATGTTCAT
>JAUXAJ010000227.1 GCA_030620005.1 Promethearchaeota archaeon
ATTGACTTTGATTCTGAAGATAATATACCTACTTTGGAAAATGGCTGTGGAGATAAATGTAAATACCGAATTGCGAAGAATAAACTAAAATTAAATTTTGAAGTGTAAAATGAATTCGGTTAAAATCTTAACTTACACCCGGTATTTAGTTTCAATTTCATGAGGATTCAAAAAAAATTAGTACCAAGAAAAATTTGTTAATTTTAATGGTCGAACATGTTCGAATTTAAATTCAAATCCTAAGGTTTTTTATTATAATTAAATATAAAGATAGATCTATATGATGTGATATATCCATGGATGAAAATACTTTAAATAATAATATAGCAAAAATATTGAATTTAGAAAGCTTACTGGATTACCAAGAGGGATCTGTTGTTAGTAGAACTATAATAGATAAAAAGGTTGGTACGATTACCTTGTTCTCTTTTGATAAAGGTCAAGGTTTAAGTGAACACACGGCGCCTTTTGATGCTCTTGTATATGTTTTCGATGGCAAAGCCGAGATAACAATTTCAAAAAAAAGTCATGTTTTGAAGAAAGGGCAAATGATTATCATGCCTGCCAAAGAACCTCACGCCTTGCAAGCCTTAGATAAATTTAAAATGATGCTAATCATGATAAAAGCGTGAAAATTAAGCATTACTCAGAAATTTAACCTCAAAAATTGGTTAAATGAGAACAAATTTTATCTAAATTTTATTAATTTTTTGGAATTATAATGAATTTAATAAAATTGTCATAAATAATCTGGACTTATTCAATCGGTATAGAAAAAGAAAACTTACTTCCCTTATTTCTGCCCCCTGAGATTCCACCCAAATTTTTCCTCCATGGGATTCTACGATACCTTTTGAAATGTATAGTCCCAAACCTGAACCATCGATTCCAACATCCAATCCAATCCAATTTAATTTAATTTAATTTAAATAAATTTAAATTAAAAGAATGAAATTTTTGAGAGAGAACAATTAACTCTTCATAGTTCTTTCACATGTTTTAAAATGGTATAATAAGATTTCTCGAATTCTCTAAACTTGAACTCGTCGAGGATGTGTAAGGCCCAACAATTGCTATATCCGAAATTATAGTTTATTTTATATTCGGCATCTTCGAATTTTTTCTCCATTCCAATTTTTAAGCGTAGATTTTTTTATACAACTAAAGATTAAATTGTAGAGGGGTAGGAAGGCGAAATCAGAGCGTATTTCTACGCGTCCAAAAGACAAAAATCCAGGGCGCTGCAGAAATTATAAGACAATAATCGTAGAAAATTACCTAATTTTTTAATAGATCCCGTCATTACTGTATACATTGTTTTTAACTAAATATTTTTTTTTAATGATAATATTGGAGCAAACATAATGGCAGAAGTTATAGACCAAACATTCAAGAATTATCGAAAAGTTTTCTTACGTCGAGAAGAGGAGCTAAAGGCATTTCTTTTAAGATATTGTGAGGGAATCTTTGATCGCTACGAGTTAGAGGATGTTGAGAGGATTGATTCCACAGAGAGAATAGTATTGGCAGGCTTTCACGAACCGATTTCTGGTTGGCGAAATATTCGACATATTGTCTTATTTTCTTGTGAAATAGAACAGGGAACACGAAAACGCTATGATTATAAGTTCAATTTCAAGCAAGATATAATCGAAAGGACAGAAAGAGTATTCTCTCCAAAGAAAGAACCAGAAAAAGATGAGATCACGGATGAAAAAGAGGTCTCAGATGAATATAAACCTGATATAGATGATCTTGAGGATGATGAAGCTGAAATAGAGTCCGAAGGCGAGAAGGAGTTGACTGAAGAAGAAAAAGAGGAACTTCGAAAAGAACTTGAGCAAAAACTCGAAGAAGTGAAAACTTCTCTTGAAGAGGAAAATTTCTCTCTCGCAAAAAAGGATTCATATGAGATAATTACTCAAGCAAAAGCGGCTGGCTTGGATGATGTTATGAATGAAGCAAAGGATGTAAGAAAAGAAGTGGAAATAAAAGAAAAAGAAGATACTGAAGAAACATTTCAGGGTTTTATAGGAACTCAAACCTTAAAAGACATTGTAGAGATGGTTGATGATTCTCAAGTACTTAAAAATGTGAAAAACGAAGCATTGGAATTAGAAGAAAAGATTGCTTCCGAAGAAGACCCAGAAAAGAAGGAATTATTACAAAACCTAAAACATGTACACGAATATTCTATTAGAAATTACCTAATGGTGTTAGCTCAAGCTCGAAAACGGCAAGATAATAATTTCGTGGGCGTTATTAATAGTTATTGGAACTGGAAACGACAAGGAGCCCAGGTTTTAAAGAATCCGGATAAATCCAAACCATATAGTTATAAAATCTTCATGCCTGTATTTAAGAAAAAGAAAACTGAAGGAGATTATCTTTCTGGATTTAAGATTGGTAATGTTTTTGATATTTCCCAGACAAATAAATTTGAAGTGTATAAAGAAGTACGTGAACATGCAAAGGAAGCATTAGAATATAAAGATGAAGTTGACCATGAGACTGCTGTATCATTCATAGAAAAGAATTATCCAGACCTTACAATTGAAGTAGATCATGATATGGAACAGGAGAATGGCATTTATGACTCGGAGGCAAATAAAATTACTCTAAAAAATGAATCCTCACATGACCTCTTTCATCAAATTGGCTATTTTGTTGTATCAGAATTAGAGCTTAAAAGAACAGATGAAGATGCTAACTTGCAGAATGAGATCCTTGCTGAAATAACTGCGTATCTACTCATGAAAAAACTCGAAATCGAGGGCAAGTATAAAATCAATTACGATTTTGGTTATAGTCATTGCTGGGCATTAAATATTCTTGATGAGTTTAAATTTAGAGAATTTGAGAAACTTTACAAAGATATTCAAGAATACGTGAGTGAACTTGAATTATAATTTTTTACTTTTTTATTTTAATTAATTAACTAATCTAAATACTGAAGGTCATTATTATTATTCGCGAACATATTGATTTAGAGCTTTTTAAACCATTAATTAACACTTAACTTTCAACCTTTTATCAACCATTAATTAACACTTAACTTTCTAATGAATTTTATATTTCATTTTATTATTATTAAATTACATTTTATTTCTTTTTGTTTGAGAAGATTTCAATTGAAAGTTATATAAAAAAAACATGTTAAAAAGGTGAGAAAAAAATTCCAAATAGAATAGCGATAATAGAGTTTTTACCTTATTTGATTAATTAATAATTTGAACGCATCTTTTTTAGACTTCGTTCTTACCAATATACTTCTTTTAAAGATTCATGGTACTCATTCAAAGATTTTACAACTAATGGTTGTTCTCTCACTTTTTCAATTGCATCGACTATAGCCTCGGCAAGCTGTAAATTGATAATTACGGGTATATTAAAATCGACAGCCATGCGGCGTATTAGATATTCATCGTGGATTATTTGGCGAAACTTTTCTTTGACGGTTATTGGAAGCGGGATGTTTATAACCATATCAATTCTTCCATTTACCATGCATTCTCTTATATTTGGCTCCATTCCCTGATCACTCACCTTATATAACTTCACAGCAGGAATACCATTTTCTTTGAGTGCTTTTGCCGTGTGTTCAGTAGCAAAAATGGTAAATCCTAAATTTTTAAGTTTAGCCGCAATTGGGATAATATGTTTTTTTAATTCGCCCCCCCCTACTGAGATCAAGACGCTACCTCCTTCGACTGGAATGTATTGTTCTGCAGCCTCTAATGCCTTCATCAGAGCATCAGGAAGATCTTCCCCAATAACAGCTACTTCTCCTGTTGAATTCATTTCTACACCTAATATTGGATCTGCGTTATCAAGTCGCATGAAAGAAAACATTGGAGATTTAACCGCAACAAAATCCCCATAAGGTAAATTTAAAAGTCGTTCTGGTATTTTTTTCCCCATTATTACTTCCGCAGCTATTCTCATCAAATTTATCCCTCTTACCTTAGATACATAAGGCATTGATCTAGAAGATCTCAAATTGCACTCGATTACATATACTTCTTCATTTTTAATTAGATATTGTATATTAAATGGTCCTTGGATTTTAAGTGCTAATGCAATTCTTGTAGTATAATCTTTAATATCGTTTTGTACCTTCCCGGAGATCGTTATTGGAGGAATAATCATGGTTGCATCTCCACTATGTACTCCTGCATTCTCTATATGTTCAACTATAGCTCCTATTAAAACATTATTCCTATCACAGACTCCATCACATTCAACTTCTCGAGAATCTGTGAAGAATTTTGTGATAACTACAGGATATTCTCTTGAGACTGCTGCCGCTAAATCAAGAGTATCTTTCAAAGTTTTCTCATCATACGAAACTCTCATTGCAGCACCACTTAATACATACGAAGGTCTAACAAGAACAGGATATCCAACTTTTTTAGCAAATTCAAAAGCCTCATCCGTAGTTGTTAATATAGCCCACTCAGGTTGCCTTATTTTAAGTTGATCAAGTAAGCTACTGAACTTGGCTCTATTTTCTGCCATATCCACACGGGAGCCATGTGTCCCTAAAATATTAATACCCGCTTTCCGGTAGAAATCGGAATACTTAACGAACTTTGCAGCAAGATTTTGGGCAATTTGTCCACCAGCATTTAATACGATACCTTGAGCTTTTTCTAGTTCCGCAATGTCAAGTACTCGTTCACCAGAAAGTTCCTCGAAATACAACCGATCGACAACATCATAATCCGTGGAGACGGTTTCAGGATTGTAATTTATCATGATAGCTTTATCTACATCCAATTTTTTAAGCCCCCACAAGCAATTAACGCTTCCCCAATCGAATTCGCAACTTGAGCCAATGCGATACGTGCCGCAACCTAAAACAATTACCTTTTTTAAATTATCTCTTTCTTCTTGTTCGAAATCAATGTCGTGTTTATCTCCCCAGTAAGTAAGATATAAATATTGCCTTGTAGGAACAACCTGGCCTGCTAAGGTATCAATTTGTTTGACATGTGGAACGATATTGTACCTTTTTCTTAACCTTCTTATCGTTGGAGTGTCAATTCCTAAGATACGGGCAATCTGTCCGTCCGAAAAACCATATCTCTTTGCTCTTAACATCCAAAATTGCTTATCTTCATCAGAAGATTCAAGTAAATTTAATTTTTTAAGTTGTTCTTCCACATCAATTATATTTTTTAACTTATAAAGGAACCACTTATCAACCCTCGATCTTTCATAAATTTCATCAATACTAATTTCTCTTTTTATTGCTTCTCCAATTCTTATGAATCTTAGATCAGTTGGATTTCTTAATTCATACTTTAATTCGTTTATATCCTCAATTGGCTTAAGATCATTTGCAACAAACCCCCTTAGCCCTATATCAAGCATGCGAATTGCTTTTTGACAAACCTCCTCGAAACTTCGTCCTATACTCATGCATTCTCCAACACCTTTCATTTGTGGTCCTATGCGCCTATCAACTTTTACAAATTTAGTCAGATCCCAGCGAGGATACTTTAAAATCATGTAATCCGTTGCGGGTTCAAAGTTTGCAGTAGTTTTAAGTGTAATTTGATTTAATAATTCTGGTAAGGTGTAACCAACGGCAATTTTCGCAGCAATATACGCCAATGGATAACCAGTTGCTTTTGAAGCCAGAGCAGACGACCTAGATAATCTTGCATTGATCTCAATTGCTCTATGCTTTTTTGAAAAAGGATCAAGAGCCCATTGAATGTTACATTCCCCAACAACATCTACTCTTCTAGTTGCGCGTATGGATGCGGAGCGGAGCATTTGTAATTCCTCGTCAGATAAGGTTTGAGCTGGAGCCACAACAATGGAGTCTCCTGTATGGATCCCACAAGGGTCTAGGTTCTCCATGCTGCAATTAATAAAACAGTTGTCTTCTGCATCTCTTAGTATTTCAAATTCAATTTCTTTCCATCCCCACACGCTCTCTTCAATTAAAATTTGACTTATTCTTGATTGGGCCAAACCCCTTTTAGCTAGTCTTTCAAATTGTTCCCAATTGTGGATGAATGCAGAACCTAGACCACCTAAAACATACCCAACCCTCATCATTATAGGAAATCCAATTTCTTTTACAGCAGCAACGGCATCTTTATAATTATTTACAGCGACACTCTTGCATACAGGGCAATCTGCATCATTCATTGCTTTAACAAATAGATTTCTGTCCTCGGTTGCTTCAATAGCTTCAACGGTAGTACCACATACCCTAACATTATATTTATCCAGAATTCCTGCTTCGCTTAATTCAACCCCTACATTAAGGGCCGTTTGCCCTCCAAAAGCTAGACATATCCCATCTGGTCTCTCTTTTTTGATTACTTCCTCAACATATTTAACATTAATAGGAAGTAAATAAACCCTCGAGCTCATCTGGGGGTCTGTCTGTATCGTAGCAATATTTGGATTTATTAAAATAGTCTCAATTCCTTCCTCTTTTAATGCTTTTAATACTTGACTTCCTGAATAGTCAAACTCTCCTGCTTGACCGATCCTAACTGCACCTGATCCTAAAATGATTACTTTCTTTAATGATTTATCTAATGGCACGCTTTCTACACCTCCAAAAGTTCAATAAATTTATTGAATATTAGTTCTTTCATGTCTAATGCTCCAGGTGAGGCTTCTGGATTAAAAGCTACCGAAAATATTGGTTTACTCTCATGGATTATTCCTTCGTTTGTATTATCGTCTTTGTCATGGAATAATTGCTTAAAACCTTCTCTTTCTACATCCTTTAGACAATAAGCATGATTTTGAAAAGTAATAAAACAGTTTTCTTTTCCGCTCTCAACTGTTGTTCGACTGCCTCTATGTTCAGCGGTCAATTTATAGCAACTGGCTCCTGAAGCGATCCCAAGGATTAAATTGCCCATTCCAATTCCCATTGTAGGAATCGAACTTTTAATTAAGTTTTTTGCTATTTCGATAGATTCAAGGTTGATATTCGGATTTCCAGGACCACTTGTGATTAAAACACCATCTGGCTTCAATTCCATGATCTTATTATAAGAGTAATTGTAAGGAACTACATTTACTTCTATTTTATTGCTTAATAAAGTTCTTAAAATATTATTTTTAACACCTAAATCTAATATTACAGCAGAACCTTTTGGATCATCTAGCGTAATTTTTTTAACATGCTTAGTAGACACTGTATCTACGAGATCTTTATTAATTGGATCTTCAATACTTTGAACTTCTGCTTTTATTGAATCAATATCTGGTTTCTGTCCTTCCTCGAACACTTGAATTAAACCTAACTTGCTACCGCTTAGAACTAATTCTTGGGTAATCATTCTAGTATCAATCCATTGGATACCAGGAATATTTTCTTCAATTAACCATTCGTCAAGAGTCCTAATGCTTTCATGATGACTAGGTTTTTTACAGTATTCATTTACAATCAAACCTTTTATTGTAATAGATTGTGATTCAAACTGTTTGAGAATTCCAAACTCATCCTTCACCTTATCTGGAACTCCATAGTTGCCTATAGAAGGATATGTGAAGAGCACGATTTGATCTTTATAGGTTGGATCCGTAAGAATCTCTACATAGCCAGATCCGGGAATGGTTGAAAATGTTATTTCACCAGAAACTTTTTTAACAGCACCGAAACCTATTCCTTCAAGGCACGTTCCATCTTGAAACATTAAAATCGCAGGTTTTTCGTACTTATATATCATTTTGGGTAGATGTTATTTTTTTATTATCTCAATGTATTTAGAATTAAGTTATACTAATTTAATTCTTTTATTTAATATAATTATCATGGGATAAATAAGAACAAGTTAATAAGAACACGTTATACTAATATAATTCTTTTATTTAATATAATTATCAAGGGATAAATAAGAACAAGTATATAAATTTTTAAAGTTTACCAGTAGACCTCCTTTAAGCTCTCATGATATTCGTTCAAGGATTTTATGGATAACTTTTTTTTCCTAACTTTTTCGATAGCATCGACAATAGCCTCTGCTAGTTGCAAATTAATTATCACGGGTATGTTATAATCGACTGAGAGTCTTCTTATTTTATACTCGTCTTCCATGATTTGTCTAAACTTTTTCTCTGCCGTTGTTGGAAGCGGTATGTTAATTACTAGATCAATAGCACCATTTTGTAAACAGCTCATTATATTGGGCTCTTCACCAGACTCGTGAATTTTGTAAAGTCTCACAGCAAATAAACCATTTTCTATAAGCACTTTCGCAGTATCTTCGGTTGCGAAAATCTTAAATCCCAAATCTCTTAGCTTTTTGGCCAAAGGAATTACTTTCTTTTTTAATTCCTCACCGCCTACTGAAATTAGAACATTGCCTCCGTTGATAGGAATGTTTTGTTCAGTGGCTTCAAGAGCTTTCATCAAGGCATCAGAGAAGTCGTTCCCAATTGCGGCACACTCTCCCGTTGAGCTCATCTCCACTCCCAATATGGGGTCAGCTTTATCTAATCTCATGAAAGAGAACATTGGAGCCTTAACGGACACATAATCCCCATAGGGTAAATTCATTAACCTTTTTGGTATTTTTTTATCCATTATGACTTCGGCAGCTAAACGCATCAAGTTAATTCCTCGAGTCTTAGATACATAAGGCATGCTCCTACTTGAACGTAGATT
>JAUXAJ010000222.1 GCA_030620005.1 Promethearchaeota archaeon
GAACTCGCTGTAGAGGATATTTCAAAAAGAACTGGTGTTCCAATTTCGGAAATGATCGCATTAGGCGATTCAATAACGGATATAAACATGCTACAAAGATTGAAAGATGAGGGGGGAATTGCCATATCTTTTAATGGAAACCGATTTACAGCTTCACGCTCTAATGTTGCCATCACTACCCCAAATAATTTAGGTGTTTTACCCGTTTTTGCGGCGAAGAATAATATTCATTTTTTTTTGGAAGAGTGGGAATCAGAATACGAGAACTTTAAAAATGACCCTAAAAACATTCAAAATGGGTTAATTTCAAAAGAAATCAAAAAGCAATTCGTTAAACATGATTTCGTGCCAGAAATCGTTAGTTTAGCAAACAAGTCAAGAGAAGAAATCAACGGAATAATTTCAAGACAAGAAAAAATGAGAAAGCAAGTTAGAGGCTGGGCAGGTAAACTTGGATGATTTCCAATAAATATTTATTCTATTTTACTTTAATGTTCGTTCCATTGTTTAGGAAGTAATTCTTGTAGAACTTGATACCTCTTAGTCTATGTTTAATTCTTAAATTATATTTTCTTAATAGAATTATTAAGATTGGAGTCAAAAGCACAAAATAGATTGCTAAAATAAGGGTGTTTCCTATTAAAAAAAAAGGAACACAACAGAGAAGAAATAAAAGAGATAAAATTAAATACATGGAGGCGTAAATGTTCCTTTTAGTTTTTGAAATGAACTCGTTGTCATTCAAATCGTCGAAGCAATTACAACAAATTAGAGGCAATATAATGTCAAGTTGTTCTATATAATATAATTTTTGAATAATCGTGAACATTCTATCCATTCGATTTCCGCATAAGTTGCACAAATATTTATTTGACTTTAACCTTTCAGATTCAATTTTATCAATTTTAATTTTTGGAAAATAACAGTCATCATTTAGATAATGCAAACAAGTTTTACAAGTTAATTCACTATCTAAAGCCAAATCTTCAAAATAATCCTTATCTGGCGATATAAAATAAGGATAATTTGTATGTGTTTGACAAATTACTCGATTTTTATTGTCAATCTCAAATTTAGGCTCTACTAAACGCATTCTATTAAATAAGAAAGTCATTATTTTTTAATTATTTATCTATTATTTATTTTTGAATTTCTTTAACGAAAAAGAAAACTTTTTGCTTTTATTACATTTTAAAAATAAGGAATGAGTGAAAAAGTACAAGAACGAATAAAAGAATTAGAAGAACGATTGGCAAACACGAAAGTAAATAAAGCCACGCAAAAAAGCATTAATTTTATTAAAGCCCAATTAGCCAAGCTCCGCGATGATATGGTTCGTATCGCGAGTTCTAAGAAAGGAGGCGGTCGTGGTTATGGTGTTAAAAAAGTTGGAGATGCTCAAGTAGCATTTATTGGATTTCCCTCCGTAGGAAAATCTTCCCTTCTTAATTTACTTACAGAAGGAAGCACGAATTCTAAAGTCGCAGCATACGAGTTTACCACGATTACAGCAATCCCAGGCATGATGGATATCGAAGATGCCAAAATACAGCTTATCGATTTACCGGGGATAATATTAGGAGCGGCAGCAGGGAAAGGACGTGGAAAGGAAGTACTAGGGGTTGTAAGAACTGCGGAATTAATGTTAATTATCATCTGTTTTCGCCAAGATGGAACTATCAATTTTTCAGATTTAAAAGTGATAAGAAAAGAATTGAATTATGCCGGGATTCGGTTAAACACGCAACCACCGCGCATTCAAATAAAAGAACGAACAAAAGACGGTATTCACTTTACATATAAGGGAGACCAACTCATGGATAAAGATGAAGTTAAGGCTCTAATGAATGAATTAGGCGTCCGTAATGCAGGCGTCTATTTTGCTGAACCGCGAATCACGGCAGATCAATTAATAGATTTTGTTATGAAGAATCGTGTATACACTAAGGAGTTTGTCGTAATTAATAAATCTGATTTAATAAAAACGCCAATTCTTCCCGAAAAGATTACCGAAGCGATTGGACACGATCATTGGGTAATGATCTCGGCGAAGGAACAAGAAAATATTAACACCCTCCGTCATAAAATTTTTTTGGAATTAAATTTAATTCGGGTGTATCTAAAACCACCAAGACAAGAAGCTGATATGAATGAACCAATAATTCTCCATCGAGGGGATAGTATAGAAACTCTTTGTCGTAAAATTCACAAGCGATTTGTTAACGATTATCGCTACGCGTTAGTCTGGGGAAACTCAGCAAAACATCCGGGTCAGAAATTCGGAAATTTGGATCAGGTCGTTCAAGATGGCGATATCGTGTCGATTTATTTAAAGCGTTAGAATTTAATGTGAAAGAAATTCACCCTCATTATTTACTACTATTTCTTGCGAATGGATATAATTGCTTCCTTATAGAATTCTTTTATTGAAGAACATAAATTCTCACTGATTTTTCTGACATTTGAATGTTCTACTTCAGGATAAGAATAAATATCTTTAAAGTATAATGCTTTAAAGAGATCCTTTTTATTTTTTAATTTTGAAATTAAATCACCACAGATTTTCTGAAATATGTTTTCAAACTCCCTTTCATGTTGTTTATCTAAGATCAAGCTAATCATTAGCATTTCTTTCTTTCCACGAGCCCATTCAGATGTTATTTCAAAATAATAGTTTAATGAAGATAATATACTTGACTGATGGATGAAGAATCCTTTCCCAGAAGCTTGTTCCATTACTTCCGCAATTTTCCATTTTTCCTTCTCATTAAGAGCATTCTCTGGATATGTATAGAATTCCAGAGGCCCCTTCTTTCTATGAAAATAAATAAGCGTTATAAATGTTTTATCCGCAATTTTCATTTCTGGTATCAAGACAAGAGTGTATGAAATGTTAGGATCTAGGAGTCCATCATCAATATATGTTTTACTTACGGGAAATTTAGCTCCATTCTTATGTATTCTTAATTTTTGACGACGTAAACTAATGCCACCATATTTATGTGCTTCAAAAATTATTTTTATTCTACCTTTTTCATTCATAACTTGCATAATTGAACACCTTTATTTCATAATAAAGAAAATCTAGTATTTAAATATATTGGTCATTTTGATGAATAGTATAATGAACAAAAAATGAACAACATATAATATTTTTTATTTATAAAAATAGAAATTTAACTATCTGTAACAATTTTTTAGTGATGATTTCAAAATTTAAATTAAACCATGCCTACTTTAATAATTTCCGAAAAGAATAAAGCGGCACTAGCAATTGCAGAAGCGCTTGGTCCAGTTACACAAATTAAGAAATCAAAGTTTTTAAGAGTATATTACGTTCCTTCTGAAGATGTATATGTAGTTCCCTTAAGAGGACATGTTTTAGAACATAAAAATACAGACGCGTTTAAAAGTTGGACAAAATCTAATCCTCGAGATATTATCACTGACCCAAAAGCTATAAAGAAGTATCCCATGAGTTATTCTGGCCCTTACATTAAAGCACTTAAAGAATATTCAAAAATATGCGATCAATGCATAATTGGAACAGACGCTGACATTGAAGGATGTAATATCGGATTATACGATGCACTTCCTTATGTTAAACAAGTTAAACCTAACATAAAAGTTAAACAGATATGGCTCAGTTCATTACAAAAGGCTGAAATTATTCAAAAATTTAAAAATTTAATCCCTCCAAAATATAGCTGGGGTGCTACTGGCGAAGCAAGAGCGATAATTGATGCAATTATTGGATTTTCTGCTACAAGGGAAGTTACTAATACACTTCGTCCCTTATTAAAAAGATTTAACATGAAATTTACATCAATCGGACGAGTTCAAACTTCTTTGTTGTATTTAATTTATCTGCTCGACGATCGCACGAATAAATTTGTTTCAGAACCGTACTATACAATAGAAGCAAAATTATATCATGAGGACGGTTCATTTAAAGCACGGCATCAGTTAAATCCTTTTAAAAAGCAAGATGAACTAAAAGCAAGAAACATCTTTAAAAAAATTAAAGACGAAAAAATTGCTCTCATTATCAACAATAGTACTAATAGCATTAAGAAAAGACCTCCTACCCCTTTAAGCACGTCAAAAGCTCTAATTTTACTGACTAGAAATTTAAAAATTAGCGCAAATCATGCATTAAACGCCATGAATGCTTTATATCTGAAGAAAATCATTTCTTATCCAAGAACCGATAGCGACGTTTATAAGCCTAATTTTAACCATCTTCAATACCTCGAAAAATTTGCTACTCATTCTCTCTATGGAAAATACGACCAAGATCTACTGAAAAAAAACAAAATCTCACCCACGAAAGGCAAAAAAGACGCAGGAGATCATCCACCAATAACTCCTATAGAAAGTATAGATTTAAATAACAATTTGCTTGAAAATAATATTCAAAGGAAAGTTTACGATGTGTTAACAAGACACTATTTAGCTCTTTTTGGTGACGATGCGATTGAATCTAAAACAATGTTAAAGTTAGAAATTAAGAGCGAACCTTTTATCGCTAGACTTGTATCTTTAATTTCTGAAGGGTTTTTAGAAATCGCTCCTTTCCTCAAGATCAATTACGACTCAAGTTTAAAAATCGTAGGCAATCAAATTCCTATTGAAGAAATGTTATTCAATGAGAGAAAAACAAAACCACCGCCAAGATATACAGACACGACATTATTGCAATTAATGGAAAGACATAATTTAGGTACAAAGGCTACAAGGCCAAAAATAATTCAATTACTACAAGCTCGTAGTCTAATATCTCGTAATAAGCGCCAATACTTTATAACTGATTTTGGAACCTTTTTAATTGAAAATTTAAAGGATATTTGGTTACCATTTTTAGAACCACAATTTACAAGGGATATTGAAGCACTACTGGAAGACATAAAAGAAAAAAGGAAGACAAAAGAGGAAGTCGTTAATGCAGTCAAAAATAGATTTTTATCGTTGTTTGATAAATTCTTGGCCAATAAGAATAAAATAATCTTAAAAGTAGACGAATTCAAGAAAAAGAACAAAAACAATTTTACAAGCAACAAAAAATTTCCACAAACTCATGCCAATTGCCCTTTTTGTAATATTAGCCCCATGAAATACGTAACAACTTTTCAAAAAAAGCGATTTCTTGCGTGTTCTAACGATAAATGTGATAAAAAATATTTATCGCTTCCCAAGAAAGGAAGAATTTACATTTTAAAATCAAATTGCTCCATTTGTGGGTTTAACGTTTTTAAGGTTAACACTCGCAAGGATGGCAGAACATTTAATTATTACATCTGCCCAGCTTGTTGGAATGAGGGTTTAAAAAATAAAATATCAAAAGGTTTCTGCCCAAAATGTAAGAACTTTAAAATAGTAAAAGATCAATGCGTAAAAAAATGATCAAAAATAATGATTTTGAAAAAATCACGCTATATCAACACTCTGAATACAGAAGAAATATCATCACCCTCTCTAAAGATAAAAAACAAGCAGAAAATTCTGGCTGTAGATGCTATAATTTAGGTCTGTATTTAAAATAAGCAGCTCTCGATAATCCAACGTAATTTTGGGAGATTCGATAATACAACTTACCGTTAATGACAGTTTTTTCTAAATAATTACTGCTAATGTTATGATTTAACGATCCCACTATTGTTCCAAGCGTTACAGCACCTAGGTGCTTTAAAGAGGGTTGTTTTTTTGCGATTCTTATCAATTCTAATTCAGAATGCCATTGTCCGTTTAGTAACGCAACTAAGATTTCGTTTTTAACGTTTCTCTTAATTTCTTTGATCTTTTTAAACATGTTTTGATATTCTGGCTTGAAATATAATTTGTTAATATCAGAGGTTTTAATATTATTTTCTTTAAACTCTTCCATTAATTAACACCATTTTCAATATTAATAATTACTATAAGAAAAATATTACACGATATTATTTAATAGAAATATCACCGCGATATTATGAAGTATCAAGATTTTTATTTCGAAAGATCTTGAGCAATTTATCTAATAAGATTGGGAGGAATGCCTTCTCGATAATAGCTTGCCCTTGTTATCCATTTCTTAGAAAACTCAGGAAGAGTGCTCAAAATTGAACCTCCTATCCAAACAGAGTACGTGCGTTCTCTTGGAGCAACAATTTTGATCATTTGATTTTTCCTTTTCCTTTTTATGTGTTCAGATTCTAACTGTTGATATATTCGGGCTTTTAAATTAGGAAACATGCTACTCCCCCCCGATAAAAAGATGTTGTTCAATAGCTCAGGACGAATATCAACGTCACAATCCTCAATCGAATCCATTATTCCCACATGTAATGGAACATCTTCTAAATTAATTAAAGAAGGGTTAAATAAGGCTTCTGGTACCATGAATCTCTCTTTGGAGAGCGTAATCATTGAGCCATCTGGCAAGGAAAAACGCTTTTTATGTTGTTCACTCCTTTTTAAATCTTCTTCATAATCTAACGAGACAAAACACGCCTTCTCCTTTATAGATCTTACCAATTCCCTCCTAATTGAAGAATCAACGGAATATCCTATAGTTTCAGTCAAAATTTTTTCCATGTATTGGGATAAATCCCTCCCCCCTATATCTATTATTTTTAGCGCATGATCTATCTTATATCCTTTGAATATAGGAACGATTCTTGTGGCACTATCGCCGATTTCTATGACTAATCCCGTTTTAAATCCTCCAGAATAGAGCGTTAACATTGAATCTAAAACGGGATAAAAAGCCATGCACTGATAATTTCCTAAAAATAGTTCAAAAACTTTTTCTAATTCTTTGTATTGAAATCGAGGATGGATGGCAAATAAAACATTAACTAGAGTGGGGTCCACTCTCAAGTTGTAGAATATATAATCGATTATCAATTCGAAATATTTCCAATTTGTGATTGCCCCCTTTTTAATAGGGAAAGAAATTTTATACAATCCTAACGATTGGATTTCATTACCCACATAGAGCTCTTGACTTCTCTCGCCAAAATCCGATTGTAAATCGTGATATTTCGGAGCCCCTACCATGGTATAAAAAACTTGATTTGGGAAATCTTCACCTGCGAAACCTGCTTTTGAAGATAATTGACCAATATCCATAACAACGGTCGGGTTAGCCATCTTTTAATCCTTGTTTAGAATTTGCGAATTTACTTATTGTCTATTTATATATATACTTGACATTATAATATTTTTAGTTCTTAAATTATTTTTTGATAAAAAACGATTAATAATAGTCATTATTACTTTTTTACAATATTTAAAATAAATAAAAAAATGATAATATCTGCTTCTGGAATTAGAGGAATCCCCGGACAAGATTTAACGGAAGATCTTGTCAAGAAAATCGCAATAGCCTATGGATCGTGGGTTAAAGGAGAAGGAGAAGAGAAAAAGGTCATCATCGGGAAAGACACGAGGCATAGTGGAGAAGCACTTGAAAAAATTATCATAGAAGGGCTCATAGCTTCGAATTGTAGAATTATTAACGTTGGAACTTGTCCAACTCCAATTATCCTTCGAAAAAAAAAAAGAGTTAAAAATCCCAGCAGGGATTATAATTTCAGGATCACACAATCTTCCCGAATGGAATGGCCTGAAACTCTTATCTACTAAAACTTTTTTGAGTAATTCTGAATTAAACGAGATAATTTCCAAATTAAATAAAATAAATGTGGAAAAATATAAATTTAATAAAATAGAACAATCAAAATACGTAGAATTATTAAATCCAATAACAGAATACGTTCAAGCCACGCTTCAGTTTCTTGAATACAAGAGAATTAAAAAAAACAATAATCTGCGAGTAGCAATTGATACTGGAGCTGGAGCTGGAAAACTCGCAACCCCGCAAATATTGAGAAGATTAGGATGTGAAATCAAGGCAATTAATAACGATTTCAACGAAGACAATCAGTTCCCACGAGATCCAGAACCTATAGAAAAAAATCTTGGAGATTTAATTAATTTAGTTAAAAATGAAGGGTACGATGTTGGATTCGCACACGATTGTGATGCTGATAGATTAGCAATAATAGGCAACGATGGAACTTGCTATCCCGAAGATTATGGATTGGCTATCGTAGCTGATTATTATTTTAAACAGAACAGCAATTCGGGGAAAAAAATGATTCTTGTGACTAACTTAGCTTCTTCGTTAATGTTTGAGACCTTGGCAGAAATACATGGCGCTCAAGTCGTAAGAACACCCGTTGGTGAAAGATATTTAGCCGAAAAAATGGATGTTCTCATAGAAGAGCAAAAAAGCGATATGAAAGATACAATCGTTTTTGGAGGCGAAGGATCCTGTGGTGGTGTAATGGTCCCAGCTTTTAATAACGCCAGAGATGGAATATTTGCAGCTGCTCAAATCGTTCAAATTCTAGTCGAAACAAACGAAAAAATCTCTAACCTGGTATCGAAGCTTCCTAAATTTTATTCTTACAGGGAAAAAATCGATGTCTCTAATAAGAACATTGGATCCATTATAAGGACATTAAAAGAAAAAATGATCTCAGAAGGAAAAGATATCGTTCAAATCGACATGGATCTCAGGTTCAGTAAAAAAAACGATTGGTTCGTTCTGATTCATCCTTCCAACACCGAACCAATAATACGCGTTATTAGCGAAGGAAAAAGTGAGTCTCTTGCTCGTGATAATTGCGTTAAAACTGCCAAGCTCGTGAAATCTATCATTTCCAAAGGTTTAAAATAATTCGTCTAATGTCACTCAATAAAAAGAAGAAGTTCA
>JAUXAJ010000187.1 GCA_030620005.1 Promethearchaeota archaeon
CTTTTTGACCTCTTGGGAAAGACATAAACGATAATATGACTCTAAAACAGGCCCGATGAACTCGATCTTAAACATATTTAACTTTTCTTCTGATTCAAAACTAGGATCTGCTATAAATTTTCCTAATTTAGCCCTACTTACATGCTCTTGGTTTAGAAAGACTCTAGAATCCTTAACCAAATCCCATAATGAATTTGGATCGTGATTTAATACAGCACTAATGTTAGTTTCTTCTAAAAATGACGGATAGCATCAAGTCATCGGGGCGAACATTAGTTGACAAGATTCACTACATTAAAAGTTCAATTTCTCCAATCATGCAATATTAAAATCTTTGAATATAAAAATTATCGAAAAACATTAATTTTTAAAAATCCTTACTTTTATAATATATTATAAATATAAAGATTATAATTTTAAATTCAATAAAAATAAAAATGAGGTTAACCAATAAGGTTTAATCGTTAAAAATATTTTAACAAGGTGAAACGAGCATCGCAAAGAAAGAACTTTTCATTAAAAACTCGAGATTTCTTCGAGCTCGTGAAAAAAGAGTTTACGAAATCATCAATGAGCTCAAAATCCCCTTAATTGACGAGCGTGTTTACGACAAAGTAGCGTTTGGTGGGAATCCACTTGCGAGTGTTATTTTCAGGTTTGAAGAAGACGAATCTGTAATTCGCGGATTTCTCGGATTGGCTGAGTACTTTCATACTGTTGTTATTAAAAAAAAGGATGAATTCTTCATACCTAATCAAAACATTATATTTCGCTTAATAAGTGCTTGAGCTCTAAAAATTAAAACTATTTTTTTTATTGTTTTTTTATATCAAAAATTTGAAATTAATCACAAATCTTATTTTTAACTTCTCTCTATTGTCAATATTTATTTGTTAAGATCTTTTCACAAAATTTTCGAATTCAACAAATTAGCGTGATATTTTTATAGCTCGCAGGCGTTTTTTGAAAACTTCTTTTTCACATTTAAAAAAACCATTGCTGGTTCATAATCTTTTCAAAACACAAAATTTTGCGGATTCACTTATTATTAATTTCGGACAGATTTCCTTCCATTGCGTAAAGATGAGTTTTTCATTCCCAACCAGAACATTATATCTCGCTTAATTAGCGCGTAAATTCAATGGTATTATCAATATTTATTTTTTTTACTTTTTCTATTATTTTTTGAACAAGAACCCATTAATTCTTCTCTTACTTACGCATTCGAGTTTAATTATTAACATCAAGTTGGGAAAATTCACACGTTACTTTTATAGGGCGGATGCGTTTTTCAAATTTAACATGATTTTTGAAAATCTGATTAATCGCTTTAATATAATCTCCACCTCTTCCGATGGCAATTCCTCTCTCTTCGTAAGATACAAAGCATACTTTAACTTCCTTTAACCCAGTGGCTTCATCGACGTTTAATTTTAAATCGTGAATGTATAAATTGGGAAAAAAACCAAACAACAAGTTAATAAAAATATTTTCATCCCTGATAAATAAAATTTTTTTCTTTAACTCTTTTCTTATAGAAGATTGATGCTTATTTACTTCAAAGTAATTTTCTTTTGGTATAAAAAAGAAGATAAAATTCTTGATAAGGATAACATTTTTAGGAAAAATTTTAGTCTTAATAAAAAAGTAATTAAGGAGAGCCAGTTCCTTTTTAGAAAATTTTTTTTTCATTCGCACATTTCGCTTGAAAAAGATATCCTCGTCCAGACTATTTTTCATCTATTATAAATCATAGATGAAAGTTTTAAACTCCAAGTAAATATTTTTTAATCAAGATTTTTTAATGAGCGCAATAAATTAGACGTAAAAAATTTGAAGAAGTCCTGGTAGTTCAAAAGTCATTCTTCAAACACGACTTTGAGTTTTGGATCAAGTGTAGGACTTCCGATTCAGGGACATCGTACCATCTTAGATAAGCATCAGCAACAGCGAACCTTGCGACGTTCCGAATATTTGGGCAAAAGATCTCATCTACTTCTTTTTCAATTCTTTTTACAGTTCTCAAGGGTGCGGTTGGGATGGCTAAATATACTTTTTTAGGGCTATATTTCTTTACCATTCTTATCGCAGCAAGCATTGTAAAACCAGAAGCTAACCCATCGTCAATCATGAAGATTTGCTTGTCTTGAATGCATTTTTCATAAATTTCTTCTAAGAACGATTCTTTCTTGTAGAACCTCTGCCTTTCCTTAATCTCTTGTTTAGTCGTTTCAATTGAATCCTCAATTTCCTTTGCAGTCAAGTTTAAATGTTTTAAAAGCGGTTCGTTCATTAGAACGGTTCCATCCGTGGTAATAGAACCAAATCCAGCTTCTGTATTAAACGGAATCTTGATTTTCCTTACGATCAGCATGTCGTACGAAATGTTAAGCTTGGAGCAAAACCCTTCTGCTACGGGAACACCTCCGTTAGGAATGCAAAAGCAAAAAAATTGGTCAGGCACTTTTGTTATCAATTCAAGAAGTTTTAAATCTTGTTCCCTAATCAATTCGGCTAAAATTTCTCCGGCTTTAAATCTCGTTTCATATCTCTTCATTGGTTTTTATCTCTTTTTCGTCTCCATCCTAAAAGAAACTTCTTCTTTTCAGTTCTCGAAGCGTAGAACAAGCCAATGGTCGTTTAGAACATGGCTATTTTTCTTCTGCAAGAAATATATATTTCTTGCATTTTTAAATGTTTACAATGACATGCCCTGACTCAAATCGCTTTGCGATTTCATCCTTGAAAGTTCTTGTTGCTTGAGGATCTCCTGCTTCGGTTAATCTTTTTAACAATGGAAAGGCAAGATTTCTGCAAAATCTCTGAGTATCGTAATTATTTTCTGCCCAAGCTTGAAAGTTTGAAGCATGTCCCCAGAATTCTTCTTCTGGAGTCAAGTCGAAATGTTCAACATTACCGTTTCCTTCTAGTAAAGGTCCCAGGAATTGGCTAGTCTTGTCAATTGAATCAATTTCGGTTATCTGGTTAACAATCTCTTTCGGAATGTTGAGTAACAAGAATGAACATTGCGTGAAAAGTTCACCATCCATATAAATATGAGTCTCGCTGTCTTCTAACCTAACGGATAAAAATTTGTTAATAATTTTCTCCACGACATTTTCATCCAAATCGTCTAGATCGTCTGAATCGTTCGAAAAAAGATGTTAAAGAAGGAAATCGAAAATCTCATCCTGTTCGCTATCAAAATCGAGATTAGCGCGCTCAAATTCGTCCCCTTCCTTGATAAATAGTCCATTGCGCACCCTCCGTTCAACAGCTTCAGCTTCCTCTCTTAACATGATAACATATGGATATACACCATCAGTTTCAAGTTCCTTGCCTTTAAAAATTTTATATTGGATCAAACTTATATCTTAATTGAATTAAATTTTTATTAGTTAGTTATAAAAAAAGATTTTGATCATTACACTTTATAATTGAGCGAATTTTAAAATTTAAATAAGAATTGAAATTTAAAAATCGTTAAAATAATGACGACAAAATTCTCATCTATATCACCTCAAAATTTGTCGGAAATAATAGAATTTAAAAATGCGATCAAATACAGTAATATTCTTACCGAAAATAGACAAAAAGGCGATTTCTATTCATATAATATCTTCCCATCACTTCCGACATTAAAAAAATTGATATAGCCACGATCATTGTCGGTCTTAGGTTAATGATCTTTAAATTTTAATCAAAAAGAAAAAATCTAAAATACTCTCAATTACATTTATAAATTATAAAAGAAAATTAAAATATATAAATAATGATCAAACATTTTGTTCTGAAGATTTTGATTAGTGGGGAAGGAGGTGTGGGCAAGACAACCTTACTCCACCGTTATATTAACGGAAAATTTAGTGCTGAAACCCAGATGACTAAAGGAGTAGATTTCTTTTTAAAACATATAAATGTCGATGGAAAAAATTGTGCGCTTCAACTCTGGGATTTTGGTGATCAAAAAAGATTTAGATTTTTAATAGATAGTTATGTACGAGGCGCAAAAGGAGCATTGTTAATGTTTGATTTAACTCGTATTATTACATTAAATAATGTAGAACAATGGGTTAAAATAGTGAGAAAATATGATCAAGATCTTCCTATTCTTTTTTTAGGAGCCAAATGCGATTTAATTAATGAAATAGAAGTAGATGATAAATTTGCTAATATTTTTAAAGATAAATATAAATTATTAGACCTTATTAGAGTATCATCAAAAACAGGAGAAAATGTACACGAATCTTTTGAAATCTTAACAAAAAAAATATTAAAAGATAAATTTTACTGTTAAAATTTAATAGAAAGCAAGCATTCACAAATAAAGAGGAGCGGGGTGGGGAGAAAACAGAAAACAGAAAGATGAAGTATATGGCCATCAATTATTTGCATTACACGCATTTCTCTTGGATCACGATTATTTACCATTTACAAATCTAGCGGGACGGTTCCTGTAAAAATATTTAATGATAGACTATAAAAAAAAAGAGGTAGGGTATAGAATCTTTGAAAACAAGCGTAATTCCATTCAAACCGTTTTGAGCGCCTTTGAGTAAAAGTTTATTTTTCACCATGACCTAAAAGTAATTATACCCAAAAAATTATAAATATGAATTTATTTTTATATTATCGATTATATAAAAATATTAAAAAATAAGTTTATGTCAGTTTCAGATTTAAAAAGCGATAAATATAATGTATCTTTAAATTTAGTGTGTCCAAATTGTGAATCTACGGGAACTGTTGACGTGAATTTAAGTAAAATTAAAGTAATATCTGGTTTTTTGAAGACTTGCATAATAGAGATTGGAACTATTTGTGAGCATTGTTTTATTATCTTTATAGATAATAATAATATAGTAAGATCCGAATATAAAGTAGATGCTACCATTGGTGTTAAAGAAAATCAATATTTCTTTCTGTTTAAAAACATTTTTAGTGAAGAGATATTTTATAAAATTTTTAGAACATGTTTTTTTAAAAAACCCATTTATTGCATTTCTGATATAGATATAATTAATAAATCTTTTTTCCCATTTATGAATAAAATTTTTAGTGATTTGACATTTTATATCAAATCTAAGTTAGATTATCAAAAGAATAGAGAAGATTTTTTAAACGATTTAGAAGAGGGTTCTTTTGTATTTAATGCTGATATCAAGACTATAATAAAACAACCTTACAAGAATAAATTTAAAAAAGATGACTATGGTTTAGAAAGAATTATTTTAGATTCTATTCCTGAAAGTATTAATGATGATATAATAATTCCTTCCCTTCAAATTAATGTCGAAATGATTCTTAATAAAACAAACATTTTAAAAGAAGAAATCAAAGAAAAAAAGATAAAAAATAACAAAGTACTAAAAATTCGAATTAAAGAATTATTTGAAAATGTTCAGAAAATTGAAAATGATCAAATTAATCAAATATTGAAATATAGATACGATTTTGATATAAATAAAGAATTCTTAAAGACAGATGTTAGAAAACTTTTATTTTAATAATTTTGAGGTGATTTAAATTGGAAAATTTATTCTTTTCTCGTGATTTATTATTAATAAATTTAATTACAGTAACTTTCTTAACTTTTACTACATCTATTATTTTTTCTGTTATCTTAAAAAGATATAATAGAATTGAGGATATAGAATATAAACGAATGCCGAGAATTCAAATATGGATATTTATAGAATATTGGATATATTCAATAATTATGTTAATTAATATTTTTCTTAAATTTCTTTTTGATGATATTACAATTTTAAAGATTTTATCCCCATTATTTTTTTCTTTGGCTGCCGATGCTGTTTGGAGGTATGCGATTGTTGCTTTTTTTGATTTTAATTATGATATGTATATGAAAAACGCTTCAATTTCCAAAATTGATAAAATTAAAGCTGTTTTCATTATTGAAAGTATAATGGTCTTTTCTATAATAATTGGACTATTAGCTCTTTTTTCTATATTTAATTTATTTAACTTGGATTACTTTCAATATTTACCGCTATATTCGGTTTTATGTTTTGTTTTTGTTCTTTTCATTCATCTAACCAATTTTCTTGGATGGTATATTAAAAAAAATAAAATAAAAAAATTGTTAGATGATTCAGAGATTACTGAAGAGGAAAAGACTGAAATTCTTTTAAGCATGAAAAGATTAAAATTTATGGGAATTGCTATAATAATTACTTCACTTGCTGTTTTTATCATTATAATCGATACTATTATTAATTCCCTTAATTTTACACTTTTAGCCCCCGTAGGTTTTATATTACTAAGTTTAGGTATGATTATGTTTTATAAAACTCATGAGAAATCGACTTAATATATTAAAAAAGTGATAATAATGAATGAAGATAAAAATTATTTAATAACAGGTGGATGTGGTCAATTAGGTAGAGCTATTATTGAACTTTTATTAAAAAAAGATGTAAAAATACGAGTTCTTGATTTACAGTATTTTCCCAATGATGGTGTTGAATCTATCGTAGGAGATATATGTGATATGGATGTAGTCAGAGAGGCTTGTAAGGGCATCGATGTAGTCTTCCATACAGCAGCGGCAGTAGTTGGAAACAATAAGAAACTATACTACAAAGTAAATGTCGAAGGAACTAAAAATATTATAAAAGCATGTCAAGAATTAAATGTTTCTAAATTGATTTATACTAGTTCTTTTGATGTGGTTATGAACGGAAAGGAACCAATGAATATGGCTGATGAATCGCTTCCTTATCCTAAAAAATATCTTGATAGGGGTTATTCGTTAACCAAAAGAATGGCCGAACAAGAAATCATTAAGGCGAACGGTCCTTCGCTTTCTATATGTGTATTAAGGGCAACAGGCATGTTTGGACCATATGATAAATATCACTTACCGCCTCTATTGAAAAATGCCAAAAAAAATAAAGGTATAATGATAGGAGATGGAAAAGCAAACTTTAGTCATGTATTTAACGGGAATGTTGCTCATGCTCATATTTTAGCTTCTGAAAAGTTATTTCCAGAATCTCCCGTATGTGGTCAATGTTATTTTATTGCCGATCACGATAATGGAAATTTTTTTAATCATTTAGGTGAAATTCTGGAACTGATGGGTTATAAAAAACCTACGAAATCAATTCCTTATTAGTTAACATATTCATTAGATTGGTTTTGCGATAAATTTCATATTAATTCTAATTTATCTAGATTTGCAGTAATAGTAACTACTGTAGAGCGTACCGTGTCATATGATAAGGCTGCGCGTGACTTTGGATACAAACCATTGTATTCAAGAGAAGAAGCATTAAATAAGACAGCTCAATGGTTTAAAGAAAATTATGAATAATTTACAAAAACTACATTTTTAACACGATTTTTTATCATGACGAAAAAAAAATATGATTTTATTGATAAGTATGGAAGTACAGCCTTAATAGCCGGTTCTGCTTTGGGATTAGGAGAGTCATATGCGGATATATTGGCAAAAATAGGTTTTAATTTAATTTTAATCGACAATAATCAAGACCTATTAAATTCTCAAGTTATTCATTTAAAGAATGAATTTAATGTTAATATCGTTCCGATTTGCATAGATTTATCTGACTCAAATTTTTTAGATGTTATAAATAAAGAAACATTTGATATTGAAATTAGCCTTTTAATATATATTGCATCTAAGAGCAATATTGGTTACTTTTTAGATTTTCCAATTGAAGATCAAATAAAGATTATAGACTTGAATTGTAAAGCTCCTTGTCTATTAACGCATCATTTTGGAAAAAAAATGTGTGATCGAAAGAAAGGGGGAATTATTTTAATGAGTTCGTTTTCGGCACATCAAGGTTCTCCTTTTATTACTAATTATGCTGCTACTAAATCCTATAATCTAATTTTAGCAGAAGGTTTATGGTATGAATTCAGCCCCTATAATGTTGATGTGTTAGCGTGTGTCTCTGGACAAATATTAACACCTCAAAGTGAGAAAAGAAACCCAAATTATGAATCTGGATATAAACCTCCATTAATGGAACCTAAAGATGTTGTAATAGAAACACTCGATGCTCTTGGTAAAAAAGGTAGTTTTATTCCTGGTAGAGCAAATCGAATAAATAGTTTTTTTTTAAGGAAATTCATTCCACGTCATAAATCAATTAAAATTGTAGGAAAAGCTACTAAAAAAATGTATCCATTTATAACAAATAAAAGATTGGTATAATAACTCTCACCCGACAAAGTCGGTCACCCACCCATAAGCTTTTTTATTTTCTTAGAGTAGAAGGCTGGTGATCCTTGTAGGATGATAGTTTAATGGATTAAAAAAATAAAAAAGTAGAAAAAATAATGAATTTGAAAAATATAATTGAAAATTGGAAAAATCCCAAACAATTCAAGCAAAATATTTCCATAGAAAAAGAAGATATTTTAAAAATCTTAGAAGCAGCACGATGGGCCCCTAGTGCTATAAACCAACAAGTATGCAGATTCCTTGTTGTAGATAATGTTGAAGGAAAAGAAGTAATTGTGAAATCTATAGAAGAAAAAGATGTTAGATTAATAGCAAATAAAAATAAAATTAAAACACCAATTTTGACTAATAGTTTTATTTTTTCACCTGATAATTACGATTTGCGCACAGATAAATATATAGATAGTCTTTTAAGTGCTAACATAGATGATTTGAAATGTAGTAAAGTAGCTTCAACTTTTATAATTTGTATTCATACCCCAAAATATCTTGGAAAATCTTTAGGAATGACAGATATGGGAGCAAGCATAGCTAATATCATCTTAATATCGAAGCAATTAGGTTTTGATGTTCGATGGATAAGAAACTTTAACAGAGAAAAAATCAGAGAAAAATATAACATACCTAAAAAATTATTTATTGATACTATATTAGCTATTGGTAAATCAACTGAAAATGATAACGAACCTAAATTAAGAAAAGAAATATATAAAAAAATGTGTTTTTTTAATAAGTGGAACAATATTAACTCTATCAATTTTAATTTAGGAAAAGAGGATCATCAAGAATATGGAATTGATGTAATAGACACTATTTTAGATAGACGATCTATTCGTAAATACTTTGAAGAAAAAAGCGTTCCTTTTGGTATCATTTTAAAGCTCATTGAAGCAGGATTAATTATTCCTTTAACAATACAAGAACCATATGTAAAGATAATTATAGTTAACGATAAAGAAGTTTTAAGTGAAATCTCAAAACACGCTAAATATATTGTACATCAGAGTTTTGTAAGTAAGGCTCCGTTAATCATAGCAATTGCTTTTTATTGTTCAAATAATTGTGCCGCTTTTTACGGAGAGACTGATACTGGAGCAATAATGCAAAATATTTTATTAAGAGCCCATTCTTTAGGAATCGGGTCATGTTGGATAGGAGGTTTTAATCGGAAAAAAGTAAAAAATATTTTAAACATACCTAAAGATTGGCATTTACCTAGTATTTCTATTCTTGGATTTTCGCGCGATTATCCCAAACCATGTCCCAGATTTGAAATTGGAAAAATTGGATATTATAACGGATGGAAATTAAATATTCAAGAAACAACAGTTAAATGGAGTCCAAAGAATTATTTATTGAGTATGATTATGAAAAAATTGACAAATACTAAAGTTAAAAGCATTCTTAGAGATCGAAAAGTTGGAGAAATAGAAAAAATCCCAGAATTTATATTTAAATAACTTAAGTTATGCAAATAATAAAAATCAATTTTTTATAAAAATTCTTATTTTGCTTAATGTTTTATTTCCTCTGCCAATTTTGAAAGTAAAGCAGCAAATTTTCACGATAAATTTTTAAAAAATATCTCGTCATATCACCTGGAGAGCACACGCGTGTATATAGGTGTATGATCTGCATAATACATATAGAGTAGAAAAAAAGGTCGTAGATGTGATATAAACACGCACGGTACCTTTTTTTCTATTCTGATCACCTCCTTAAGTTTTGTTGTTGAGTTATCTTCATTTTTTGTAAAAAATAGATTAAATAACCTTAAAATCAGATTTGGGGCTGTACAAGCGTGAATAAAATTCCTATAGAATGTTTTTCTGAAAAATTAGACGCGTTTTTAAATCGTTTTGCTTCTGGATTATCGGAACCTCAAAAGAAAAACGTCCTAAAACTAATTCAAGCTCTCTTAAAAAATAACGATGCGTCGATGAAGGCACTTTCTGAAAGGTGCATTGACAAACGAGTACCATCAACTTTCGCACGTTTTTTATCGTCATCTGCTTGAGAAGCTGATGAGTTGATCTTATCGCTGATGAATTATTTTCAAAGTTTGAAGTCGCTTAAAACGGTTAAAGATGGCGTTATTTCGATTGACGATACCATTTCTAAAAAAAGCGGAAAGCACGTGAAAAGTGCGGGCTATTTT
>JAUXAJ010000169.1 GCA_030620005.1 Promethearchaeota archaeon
ATTTTTTTTATATTAATTATTAAGTATATTTTAGGTGTAAAAAAAAAGTAAAATTCAACTGGATTTGATTTTGATCATTAATATTTGAGTTCTTTCATTTTTTCTTCAATATTTTTTTCTAAAGCTTGAATTTGTTTTTTCAGATCCTTTATTTCAGCAGATATTTTTTCGAACTTGTTTTCTTGTTCGCTTAATTTTTCCACGTATTTCTCCTTCAATCTAACTTCTTGTGAAGTATTGCCTAATATCGAGATGTTTTTTCTGAGTCTTTCTTGTTCTTCAGTCATTTGATAAGTTTCATTTTCTAAATTCGACTTATTTTCAACAAGGTCGTTCTTTCTTCCAATTAATTCTGCAATTTCTTTCAGTTGTACTTCCAATTTTTCGTCAATGAATTTGTTTTGAATGTAAAAAGAGATTTTTTTTAAAAAAAAGTCTAGATTCCAATTCCACAGGTAATTACTTGAATAAATCTCTTTTTGTTCTTTAATTTCGAAGGAAAATGCACCCTTAGGCTTTAATTTAAGCTTAAAACGCCAATAATTACGAGTCTCTTCGGGTTCCGCTGAGCTTTCTTTAATAACGTATTCAGATTTTTTTGGGTGGTCAAGATATAATTCTTTTTCTTCGCTGATTTTGTTTTTAATTTTATAAATTGATAATAAATTTGTATGATAGTACTCGTGACAGTAAGCACCTCCAAAAGATACTCTGTGAACCTTCAAGTTTTGGGATTTTTCTTCCGTGTGAATAGTTACAGCTTGTTCAACTGCGTAATTAAGGAGTCTCGTGTCGCCCTTGTTTAAAAATGGAACGATGGCTTCTCCAGCTAAATTATCGTCGTAAATGATGGTTACAGGCCCTCGCTCCAAGGTTAAATTAGTATTATTCGTGATCTCGAGGCACGCACTTGGGTTTTTGCCGTGTTGTTGCTTGTTATAAAGCAAGATTTTTTTTGCTTTTATTTCTTCTGTTAAAATCGGTACCAAGGCGCTATGTTTTCTCTTTATTGAAATTGGTTTAGTGATGTTATACTCGAAGAGTTCTCCAATGTCTTTAGTTTGAGCTGAAGTTTGAGAACTCATTTTGGTTAATAGCGCATTATCGTCCATTCCCCTTCTAAAACTCGTGGTTGAAGGCATTGCCCCTCCAGCAACAGCCATAGGAGGCGCTTGTTTGGCTACCATTAGACGAGCCATTTTTTTAGGGCTTGGAGGAGCTTCTGCCGCTTCCGTTTCGTATTTAGTAAACTTTTCTAATTCTAATCCTTCTTCGATTTCTGTGGGTCGAGCGCTGAGTACTTTAGAGGGTTCGATTTTTGGTCGAATAATGAAAATAGGCCTGTAAAAATCGTAAATAAAGGACACGGGCATGCCTGCTACTAGAGAAAGCTCAATATCTTCCCAATCCACGTTAGTAGTATTCTCTATCAAGCACCAACCAGAGAGCAGGCATTTTTCTTCCATCGCTTGCCGCTTGCTCATTATTAAACGATAGCTAGTCTTCCAAACTGGCGATTCTCGTATGTATGACACAATAATTGAGCGCGATATTTCGTCTTCTCCACCAGATTCGCAATTTATCGTGATTTTTTTAGAATCTTTCTTTTTTCCAGCGATAGTCGTATCTAAAAAGAATTTCAAATCTTTTTTAATATCATCGTTTAAAATTTCAAATGAAGTTATCTCAGAAAACGGTATTTTCTTTATCGTGCTATCGTCTTTCAGTAAGATCAATAGTTTTTCCGTAATTTTTCCTTCCTTGTTGAGTTTTTCGATAAATTCAATCCCCATTACCGTGCCAGTACTTTTTTCAGAACTTCCGATTGTTAAATTAATTCTTGCTCCTTTGATCTGCGTTAAAAGCGAGGAAAACGAATCTCTATCGGGGATATTTAACATTACTGTCTTCAATAGTTGATCCGTGTCTATTGCAGCGTCGTACGATATCGAACTTATGTAGCCTTTTTCGCTAGTATCTAAAACAAACAATGATTTTAACACATCGTTCATTTCGTCAATCTTGAACTCTAATTCAAGAGTATCCTTTCCCTTGCACTCGCCTTCTAAAATGCAGAAAGAAACTCCGTGCTTGAAAGCTATTATTTTTTTAACTTTTAATTTTGACATATTAACATCATGATGATTTATTTATTTATTTAATTTTTATTTTTTTTCAGCATGGAACGAATGTAATTACTCGCGAATAAGAAAAGAAAACTTTAGTATTCAAACCTAGCACTTCTATTTATTCTTTTTTATTCTTCCCAAATTCCTATGTAATCGTCTTTTATACTTATTATATTTTTAAACCCAAGGTTTTTATAAAGTTTTTTTAGACTTTCTTTGTCATGCTTCCATTCGGAACGCTTCTCGTAAGAGTTAATTCCATCGTTGTCAGCAAAAAAAAAATCTACAATTTTTAATAATCTTTCTGGCATGAGTCTTGCTATGTATACAACTATCTTTGCAATCCAATCGTGAGCTTCCATATCTTGTGGCTTAACATGCACCGGTTCGCAAACAATTATTTTTTTCGCGTGTTTTTTTGCCATTTCGACTAATTCAACGTGTCTTGGGTGGAGGTGATGTAGAATATCACAAAAAACAATGACATCCTGCTTCTCTTCCAGGTACTTGTCAAAGTCGAAGATGTTTACTTGTTTCAGAATGATTTTTTTAAGGTTAATTTTACCTTTTAACCAATTCTTCCTTATTTTCTTGAGAAATCTGTGATTTAAATCGTATCCCGTGTATTCTATTGAAGGATGTAAACATTTTGCCAAGTGTCCCGTTCCACACGGTAAATCAAAAATTTTTTTTGAACTATCCCCAATTAGAGCGGCTATTGTAGAATATTTTTTATCTTGATCGTACAATCGATGAGTAAACCAATCATAGACGAGGGCACTTCTATAGACAATGCTTCTAAATCCTATTTGTGGTACTTTTGCCTTTTTAGCAGCCATATAACGTGAAAAAAGATCAATTGATTACTCCATGAAAAAATTGAGGTTATATTTCATATATTAGATAATTCATAAAAACTTTCGTTTAAAAATTGGTACAATTAAGGTTATCGTGAAATGGTAAAAAAATGCTAAAAAAAATTTTCGAAAAAAAGATTTTCAACAATCATGGTAAAGAAGGAGTTATTGTCATTCCCTTCTCATGCTCCAGGAAGTACTTGTATTCAATGCTTTTTTGTTCAATTCCCTTAAGATTGAATTTCCATTTTAAAACGCCAAACTCTTTTTTATTTGGTTGAGAGTTAGTTTCTTCTATTTCAACTTTAATATTCTCTGAAGAAGAATGCGGAATTCTATCAAAAAGTGTCAAATATTTAATTACAAGAACAAAATATAACTATATAGGTTTAGATTTCAAAACCAATATTGCTAATAAATCAAATATTTTTAAAACATTCTCACCAGTTTTGGAGCTACATTCAAAAAAGCCTTTTGCGCCCTTTTGCTCAGCCATTTCCATTGCCTTTACGGTGGGTACTTCCTTAAGATGAGCTAGATCATTTTTTCCACCGATAAAAATCAGAGGAAATTCGTACTCAACTTCTTTATTAACAATTGAGAGCCAATCGTCCACATGCGCTAAAGACGCGTAGTTTGTTACGTCGTACATGAAAATTCCTCCATTTATTCCTTTAATATAAGATGGAAGCAGAAATCTATAACGTTCTTCGCCTGCAAAGTCCCAGATTTGCAATTTTACTTTTTCACCGTCAACATTAACAGCTTTAAGTTGAAAATCTATTCCTATAGTCGCTTCCAAGTTTTGAACGAATAAATTTTTTAAAAATCTATGTGTTAGCGTAGTCTTACCACATCCAGCGTCTCCAAAAATTACTATTTTAAAAGTAGAAGTATACATTTTAATTAATTCAAAAAATTTATTCTAGCAATATAAAGACTAAATAAGTAATAATAGCAATGATTTAAAAACCTTTTTTACTCTTTCTTGTGGGGTATTTCCGATAAAATCTAATTCTTTATAAAATTTAAAACTATGAACTCTAAAGGGTTCATGATTGGAGGTGAAAAAAAAAAGATTTTTTTATTGCGTTATTAGTCGGGAAGACCCCCTTTCTTGGGGAAAAAAAAATGAAAAATAAATATGAATTAAGTTTTAAAACTTAATTTTGTTTAAAAAACGCTTTAAGAACAGCTTCATGAAATACCTTTGACTATTGCACTAGTATCGTGAATATCATTTGCCATTTCAAGGTAATCTCTAAAAATAGTTGTGAACACTGCATTTTACTCCTTTTCTGGTGCAATTTCTTTTTTAATTAGAACGGATGTATCGCGAACAATAAAGTCGACCTTTATTCGATTTATAAGTATTGCATCGTTCGATTTTGAGTTCATCTTACCTCACTCTCGAATTTCTTAAAATATGTAAAAACTAAATTTTTTAGAGAGAATTAACTTAAGAAAAAAATATAAAGAAAAAACCATAGGATTTCTTGACTTAAGACTTTAAAAGACATGTTCTATTTAAGAGCAAGTAATTTCTCCAATAGAAAAAGGGCACCATAACGATCTAGTGGTTCGTTATTGTTTCCGCAACGATTACTATAGCAACAACCTGGACAACCATCGTTTGATTTACAGCTACAAGATTTAATCAATTTGTGAGTTATTTTTAGTAATTCGTTAAAATTAGTATATAAATTCTCAGCTATGCCTATTCCTCCTCTAAAAGCGTCATAGATATAAATAACGGGTTGTTGTTTGATTGGATCGAAATCGATCGAAACGCCACCAAGGTCCCATCTAGAGATCTGCGCTAAAGCGGGTGCCATTGCTATCATTGCGTGCTCGATGGCGTGAATTGTTCCACCGAGGTCGTAGCCTTTCAGCTCCAGTTCTTTTTGAAATTCGAATGGGATTGCATGCCAAAACGCTTTTGTTTCAAACTCGGTAATGGGAATATCTTCAAGAGGAAATCTCTCCCTTATCTCCTGAGATAGCGTGTCAATAACTTTGTACGAGTAGTACTCGTGTTCTATTTTTACATTACCGAAAGTGGTTTCAATTATGTTGCTTGGACCCGTCATTTTTTGAGCTATTACCCCAAGGGTGGTGATTTCCGTGTGCTTCAAGGATTGGGTGTAATAATCCACGTTCATTCTCGAGATATAAGCCACTCTTTCTTCTAAATCTAAATCTTTTACGATATAAGTTTCAGCCTCGTAAAGATACACGGCGCCGGGATGTAAATCGCGGAACACGTAACTTTCATCTTCCACCGTTAATAGAATTTCTTTTGTTGGGGTCATTAATACAACTTTATAGCTTCGAGCGGAGAGATCGTTAAGTCCAAATTTTTTGTTAGGAAAAAATTGGCCCTTCCAGTAGTATTTATCTCCTCTTTTCATCAATAAGGATTCAGAAACCAATTCATCAATATATTCTTGGAAAAGTTCCTTATCATTTACTCCAAAAATGAGTTGATCTTCCTTTTTTATCGGGATCTCTTTAGCAGCACAGCATAGATGATTTTTAATGAGATATTTATTATTTAAGGTTATCAAGACTTCTTCTTGAATCGGACCGAATAAAACATCTGGATTGTGAATATAATAGAAATCTAGGGGATTGACCATCGGAACGAAGGTCGATAACGAAAGGTCTTTTCCTCTTCCTGAGCGACCAATTTGCTGTTTAAAACTTGAAATTGTCCCTGGAAATCCAGAACATATCGTGGCTTCTAAAGTCCCTATATCAATTCCTAATTCAAGGGCATTTGTAGAGCTTATCCCTAATATATTCTTATTTTTAAAATTTTGTTCGATTTCCCGACGTTTTTTTTTACTAATTCCGGCTCTATAGCTAAAAATTTTGTCTTTTAAAGTCGGCAAGGAACTTCTAGTCCAGATTGCTTGTAATTCTGCCATTTTTCGAGAAAGCGTGAACGTGAGAGTTTGTATACCTTTCTTCAAGTGACTAATGAATAAATTCTTAGTTTCTTGATGAGCTGATCGATATTTTCCAGACGTTTCATCGTAAGGTAAATCCCACAATAGAACCTTTTTTGTACTCGAAGGAGAATCATCTTTATCTATAACTACGAATGGTTCCCCTACTAATTTTTCAGAAAATTCTTTAGGGTTTTTGATAGTTGCGCTCAATAAAATCCAAATTGGTTTAGCGTTAAAAGTTTCAAGTATTCTTTTTAGCCGTCTCAATAATAAAGCATAATTAGATCCAAATATCCCTCTATAAATGTGAATTTCATCCAAAACGATATATTTCAAATTTTGACATATCCTACTCCACTTTTGCCTAAACCACGGCAAATAAAAGTGTAATCCGTAGGGATTGGTAATAATGATGTTTGCGTTTGAAAGAACTTGTCGTTTTTCGTTTGGTTCTACATCTCCATCGTATATACCTACTCTACTTCTCTTAATGTTGGTTTCAGCCATTAATTTCGATAAAATTTCAAATTGATCCCTCGCAAGCGCCTTGGTTGGAAATACATATAGCGCCGTTGTTTTCTCGTCATTAAAAAGAGAATTTAAAACTGAAAGGTTGTAACACAAGGACTTGCCAGAAGCCGTAGAAGTTACTACTACTGTGTTTTTTCCTGCTCTTATTGAACTAATGGCTTTAGCTTGGTGCCCCCACAATTTAATATCGTTAAGGTCTAACCAACGCTGTAGTCTATTACGTAAAGGTTCACTCAATTTACCAAATTGGGCTTTCTTTTCGGGAATGTGCTGAACATACGAGATTTGATTGTCGTAATAGTCTTGAGACTTAATATAATTTAGAAATTCTTCAACATCAACCATTTTTATCTGCAAAAATCATGAATGTAAATCTTAATAAAAATTCTTAAGGATATTTGATTTTGTAATTTCTTTATTACTTAAATTTTAATTAAATTTTTTTCCAAAATATAAACTTTTAACATTATCAGTTCCAGGCCAAAAAGCTAGGCCGCTAGATACTTTTAATAATCGATAGCCGTGTTTCTTGTAAAATGGAATCGACTTGTAGTTTCTTTCGCTTGTTCCCAAGCAAATACCGGCTATTTTTTTCTTTTTTAAATGCTCTTCTAATCTTTTAATTAATTGGGTTCCAATACCTTTATTTTGATATTCTTCCATGACATCTACATGTAAATGTGCTGGATATTGGTCGTGCATTGCTATTTCTCCACCATTCCTTCCTTTATATCTTAACATTCTTGAAATAAAGCTCAACACGAGCTTGAAATCGTGGAAATACTTCCATGACGTGATTAACACCAAGCGAACCAAAATCTTCCATTGAAATCTTTTCTTATACTTTATTTCCTGCTCTTTAGTATCGAGAGAGCACAAAACATAGCCGATGACCTTTTCCTTACCATTTTCTTTTGTCACGGCTATAAAACTATTATGAGATTCAAATTTGGGATAATAAGAACAAAATAGTAAACCGAACAATTTCTTATCATGGAAATGACTTCTGGCGTCTTCTCCCATGTATCCAGTATGAAAACAAATATTTATAATGTTGTTTTTATCGTTTTTGTTACACTTTCTAGTGATAATGTATTTCATCTTATATTATTTTAAATTTTAGATAATTTGTTTTTTATGGAATTATGAATTATTAAAGACAATTTGTGAGTTATTATATATATGAGATTAAAATTAATAAAAAAAACACAAAAAAGGTGTAAAAATGGCTAATTCTGAATGGGAAAAAGTTGAATTTCAAGAGTTCGTGAATACTTGCGGGATAGATCATGTTGTGAAGAACGCTCCTAGTTTATTATATTCAAAAAAGGATAGAGAAAATAAAGAGATTTATTCTTTAATAGCTTTCATGATTATAGCGGGTAGTTTGTCTTTGTACATGTCCTTTATTTTAATTTATGCGGGATTATATTTTTACTCCAACATGCTCCTTTTTATCGCGTTAATCATAGTAGTTATAATCATAGAATCATTATTACTCAATTATTATCTTAAGTCAAACATTTACATTAAACCTATTGAGTGTTGGATAGAAGTTTATAAAGGATTATCTCAAAATAATTTCATTTTTTATTGTTTTTCGTATTATATTGTTTTTTCTGGCAAATGTCAACCTAACAAAGCGAAAAATTTAATATATAAATTATACCTAGAAGAAGTGCTAAAAGATTCAATTGATATTACCCAGATTGAATTTTATATTAAAATCAACCAAAAAAATTCCTCTAAATACGAAAAAATTGGATGGTTTTTCCAATATGCTAAAGGAACTCCTTTTAAAGACGAAAATATAGTTCGAACATCGTGGAAATTTTTTAATCACGAAAAATCTAAGAACGATAATTACATTGTTGTGGCTAACTGGGACCACCAGTACGAATGGCGTGAAGACTTGGTTTCCAATATTAACAAATTGCATGAAAGAGGACCTTGGATACTTCGAAAATGGCCTAAAGATTATTTGAAACCACTAGCTGACGATTATAAAGAAAAAATTAACTGGAATTTAAGATTTATAGATTCTAACCCTAAGATTAAGCCATGGGAAGGTGATTTAGAAAATCAAACTTATCATGACCCTGACGCTTATAGAGACATGCAAGTAATAGACGAAGCTATAGTAAAAATCATTGGAGAAGATTACATTGTAGAAACCCTAAAAGATATAGGAGAAGACTTGCTTAAGTTTAAAAGTTATTTCAGAGATTTAAGTTCTTAAACATTATTTTATTAAGTTTTAAATCGCGTTGTAATTTTTATGTCCTAAAACATAAAAAAGAGAAATATCAAGTTAAATTAAAAAATTCATCCAAAATAGATAAATAAAGAACAAGCACGATGTTGCCCAATTAGTGGCGCTCCCTCATATTGTAGGTTCTGCGATAGTTGTGGAAGTGAAATAAGTTAATATATTTAAATACCATTTTAATATTATTTTAATATAATTATAATAATAATATAGTTAAAAAGAATTAATACAAATTAGTCAAGAGAGTGATATTACTGGAGCCGTTAAAAGCAATTTCTAATGTAATTCCTTCTGATAATATTTTTTACAATAAATCCACCAAAATTTTATCCATTAAGTTCTCTAATTACACTTTTGTTGGCTTTTACAAGAAATCTACAAGAATTAGCGAAATATTGGATGACCTTTACGCAGCGTTAGGAGATGCGCATTTTGAAAGGAAAAAAATTTCTATATTAGATGTGGATAGTGGAAAAATATTACCGGAATCAAGTAAATTAAAAGACATGAAATCGTCATTTAGAAAAAAGCAAGTGCGGATTGAGGAAGATGGATTGAAACCGCAAATAAAAGAAGAAAGCTTCAAAGATGTGAAAAAAAAAAAAAAAAAAGAAAAAGAAGTGATGGAAGAATCTGTAGAAGAAACTATAGAAGATGAAATGTTGTTTAGAAGAGCAAAACAAGATGTCGAAAGAACCTTTAGAGCAGAAGAATTGAAAGCACCACCAAAATTGGCAGATAGTGCGTCCCTACCATCAGCGGGGGCACCTGGAGCACCCCCAAAACCAGCGAATTTCAGTTTTAAAGAAATTCCGAGTATTGACGAACCAGTTATTTATAACATCAATATGGGGCTTCAATACTACTCAGTCATGATGGAAAAGCGCTCCTATTTATTCTATGTTTATTTTTCTCACGAGGAATTGAAAATAATCGATGAAGAGGGCAAGACAATTTTCAAAACGGCTTTTACCATAGAAACTACGAAAAAAGAGCCTCCCATTTTAGACTTAAAAATAGAAGGAGAAGGATTTGAGGTACATCCTTTATCCGGTAAAGTTAGCGTGAAAAAAGACGCAATAAATCCTCCATTGATGATATTTTCCGTTTTACCTTTAAAGAACAAGAAAAGAAAGAGAAAGGATAAGAAGAAAAACGAAAAGCGGTTCTTGAACGTTTATATTGAATTTGAAAACGAAATTATTAACCATACGATCTTATCTATTATAGTGCAACCCAAGCATTTTCATATCGACATCGGCCCCTTCCAAATTGACATTAGCAAGACCATGGCCATGGTAATTTCGTTCTTATCCGTTTTAATTGCTACGATTTCTTTCATTTATTCAACGATCACTTTTGAATCGCAATCGTTGCCAGATTTTGTATCTGGATTTGCTCCAGGTCTAGGATCAATTCTTTTCTTTGTAATTTTCATGATTACGTTATTTAAGGAAGGGATTTATCCGTTAAAGCAAAAGTGGTCAGATTTCTTAAATTTCGATAAGACATCAACGCTAATGAAGTAGGATCACGTCTTTAAATTTTCCCAAAAAATTTTTTTCATTTCACTCTGATGTTTTTTTTTTAATTTAACAAAAAAAATATTTCTTTTAGCCAATTCAGGAAAGTCTTTAATTTTTATAATCTTGATTAGACCTGCATCTTCAGCTTTTTTAGCGAAAAATTCACTCAAAATTGACAAGTAATTTGACTCACTAACGGCAGATACGATTGAATCGTTATCATTTATTTCCAGCTTGATATTTAGCCGTTCAAGTTCTGGAAATTCTTATTCAATGACATTACGGGTCCCAGAACCTTTTTCCCTGAAAATAAATGGATATTTTATTAAATCTTCAAAATCGACTACATATTTTCCACCTTTAATCAAATGGTGGTTAGGAGAACATATCAAGGTTAATTGATCCACTCCAATTTTAAAATAATCAAATTGATTTCTGTTTTGATTCATGAAACTACCAATTCCCGCGAAATCTGCCATTCCTTTAAGCAATAAATCAATAGATTTTTGGGAATTATTAATCAGGATCTGAAAATTTACATTGGGATTTTTTTCTTTAAAGCGTGTGATAAATTTTAGTAACAGGTGAGATCCTGGCAATGTTGAGGCGCTAATGACAATGTTTTCAATCATATCCTCAGCATGAACAGAAAGTTGTTGCACGCAAGTATCATACAAATCTACAATTTTTGTTCCATATTCTAGAAATATCTTGCCTTTTTCCGTTAATATGAACTTTTTCGTCGTTCTATCAATTAATACGACATCCAGTTCTTTTTCCAATTGAGTTATCTGATGAGATAAGGTGCTTTGTGAAATTGCGAGATCTCTTGCTAATTCTGAAAAATTCTTGTAACGAGTTAATTTAATGAAATTTCCTATAAATTTAATGTTCAAATCTATTACCGGGTGTAATTTCTTTCCTTTTAGATAAAAATCTTTATAAATTCAAAAATTTTTTCAAATTATTATTAGTATTTTACTTTTTCAAAAAATTTTTTACTTCTTTTTAATTTTATAATTCATGGAAGAGAAGAAGATCGAAAGTTCTTGAAACACTCTATCCACATCTGAAAGAAAAAGGGTCTTAGAATCATTAGAGTTCAATAATGAAGAGGCTGAATTATATTCTCAAAAAAATTGGTCAGACATAGACCAATCTTTTAAGGAAGAAATAAAAATTAGGGGAAAAAAAAAAAAGGAACCGGGAAACCAATAAATTCTTGGAAAAATGAAATGGTTTCTTAATTTAAAAATTAATAATTAGGGGTTAACTAAAACATGAGCGTACACTTTTTACACGAGTTTTTAAAACCTAAAAGTATAGCTATATATGGAGCAAATA
>JAUXAJ010000172.1 GCA_030620005.1 Promethearchaeota archaeon
TAATTTTTTTTATTTCTTCATCTTCAAGGGGTTTTCTTATTGATTGTAGTATAGGATTTTTCCTTATATTACAAACAACGGATTTTGGTAACATAGAATTGTCAATTTTACATGAAAAAGTTTTTTTTTTCAAATTCATCAATCAAATACTCTCAATCTTTGTTTAAAAAGAGAATACATTTTAAGAATAGACTTTATGATGTTATAAAGAAATAATGTGAAAAAAAGGAAAGTAATAAAAATACGTCATTTATCTTCTATTTTTATTTCGGTTCCTACGATTGAGACGCTATCGGCGGATATCCCTTCTGCTTGCTTGTAAAAATCAAGAGATCGCGCTTCAACTTTTTTGATGTAATCAAGAAGTTGCGATTCAATATCAGCAGAGAGCTCGGGTAATTGATGAGTTTTAAGCATTTGTTCAACTTTTTCTCTTGCTCGCGCAATAATATCTTTAGACCCTTTCTTGCGCCAAGTCGTGCGTCTATTACGATCTATTAACTTTGGGAAATACAATTCCTTTTTCATGTATTTCATCGTGTGTTTTTCACCAAGGAAGTTCACACCTTTTTCCTTGCTGGTTGCGACTTTTTTGATAATTTCTAACCCTAAAGTATCTTCATTTACATCAATACCTTCAAGGGCTCTTTTTATCATGCCTATTAAATCGTCGTCAATAACAAGAAGTTCTAAAGCTTCAACCAGAGTTTCTTCGTAAGTACCAGCACAAGTTATGTAATTTATGCCCGCTTGAGCGGCTATGAACAACGTTTGAAATCGCTCAAATCCGTTTTGAAGATCAAAACATTTAGAATCTGTTGTCCCTCCCACGCTTCTAGATGGTATGTTGTAATAACGAGCCATTTGAGCCATTCCAGCCGTGATTAGTCCCGTTTCAATGGACCCAAGAGCAGAATTTCCAGTGCGCATGTCGCCTATTGTTGACACGGTTCCAAAAAATATTGGCGCTCCAGGGTTATATAATTGAGCTAAAACCGCGCCTCCTACAACTTCAGCGGTTGTTTGCGCTATAAGTCCTGCTAACGTGACTGGAGCGGTAATTCCTGCCAGCGCCTCAGGTGCAACTATGGTTGGTTGCTTGTATTTTGCAAATATGGCGAACCCATTTGTCATTATTTGAGGAAAATGAAGTGGGCTCGTAGGATTAAAGAATCCGACTAACCGCGGTCTTTTGATAAGTTCATTTTCGCCACCCACGATAATTGAACCTATGTTCATCATGTCTTGGCTCGCCAATTTCCCTAAACAGCCTAATCCATAAGGTTTTCGCGTGTTTTTAGCCCATTGATACATGGCGTGAGCGTGCGTAGCAGTATATTTGACGTCGTGAGGCCAAACATCAACATGTGAGCACATTACATGTTCTAAACTATCAACAATCCGAATTTGTTTTATGGTATCTTCCATCACGGTTTTTCTGATCCCATTTTTATGGTTTGGGTCGTAAATCTTTACGGGAGTTCCTATGGTTGCGAACTGCGTGCTGTTTGTATTTACTTCAAAGTTGAATGAACCATCGGGACCGTGTAGTTTAAACGAATCGGGTACTTTTTTCAATTGTTCAACCACTAGAGATTCGGAAAACCTGACAAAGTTGGAATTTTCGTCGATTTCTGCTCCATTCTTTTGAAGAAGGTCTCGAGTATCTTTTGAATCAATTTTTATGCCCACGGTTGAGAGTATTTTTAATGAAGCAGAATGCATGGTTTGAACTTCGTCCTTCGATAGAACATTGAGATATTTCATTTTCATGAGAAATCTTTCACTCCAAATTATAATTATTATTTTAAGACAGTAATTTCTTAACTAGAAGAACAGCTTCGATTGAATCATCAGCCCACCCATCTGCTCCGATTTCCTCGGCCCACTCTTCGGAAGTTGGGCTCCCGCCAACGATTACCTTATATTTATCGCGCAAACCCCTTGATTTTAATTCATCAATTACTTCTCGCTGGGAATCCATCGACATTGTTAATAATGAGGAAAGGCCAATAACTTTAGCGCCTACTTCTTCTGCCTTCTCGATGAACTTAGTAGCAGGAACTTCGACTCCTAAGTTATACACGTCAAACCCGTTCGCAAAGAGGAACGATGCCACAAGGTCCTTTCCAATGCTATGAACGTCGCCTTCCACGGTACCAACAACAACTTTCCCTAATGTTTCTCTTTCTTCTCCCAATGATCTAATAGCTGGATCCAATACTTCATCAATAGCTGCTTTGACAGTGTTGGCTGCGATTATAAGCTCTGGGAGGTAATATTCTTCGCTTTCAAATTTTTCTCCCACTATATGCATGACATCTCCTATTATTTTTAAAAGTTCACTTGGCGTTGCTTCTTTATTTTCAATGGCAGATCGACACTTACTTTTCAATCCATCTTCATCCCATTCTAATATTTTTTCTTTAATTTCTTCCTTTATTGTCATCTTTCACATTAAAAATGTTTGTTCTTACTTTCAAATTAATAATTGAAAGTAGGTAAAAAAATTTATCTAAAAATACATTTTTGATAAAGTATATGGTAAAATAATGTATAAAATTTGATGCTATATTTATAAAAGAACTCAAGGAAAGCGTGATAAAAAGAATGACAAAACCCAACATGGAAGAAAAAGGAGTAAATGAAAGTTATGCGGAAATGATAAGAAAAAGACGAGAAAAATGGGATGAACTGCGTTTCGATACGCAAATAATTAGGGCTGGAGAAGATCCTTATCCTGAAACATCACATAGCATTCGAACACCTATTTATGCTACAAAATCATATGTATACGAGTCTTTAGATGAACTCATAAAGGGACATTTTTTTTATTCTCGTACTGAAAATCCTACCTTATATGCTTTAGATCAAAAATTAGCAACGCTCCATCGCGGAGAGCAAGCACTTTCTGTAGCATCAGGTATGGCTGCTGTCCATCTCGCAAGCATGAGCGTTTTTCAAAAAAGAATCGAAAGAATTAAACCCCAAAAAGTTAGAAAATTTCTTCCTCAATGTAATCCAGAAGAGGTTCCAAATTTAATAATGCATAATAACCAATACACTGGAACATATCGTCTCTTTACAAGGATATACCCTCAAATGGGCATCGATTTTAAAAGGATCAACATGTGCAATTTAAACGAAGTAGAAGATGCTATAGATGAAAACACCAAGTTGATTTTTTTAGAAACGCCTGCTAATCCTACTTGTGATATAATTGATATAAAGGGATGTGCTGACCTTATCCACGAAATAGAGGGAAAATGTATTGTTGATAACACTTTTGCTTCTCCCTCCTTACAAAGACCAATAGAATTAGGCGCAGATCTCGTGGTAGAAAGCCTTATTAAATACATTAATGGCCACGGTGATTGTCTTGGAGGTGCAATTGTAGGTCAAGAAAATGATATTAAAAATATTCGGTATTTTTGGCAGGAAGTTTTCGGACCAATCATGAGCCCTTTTAATGCCTGGTTAATTTTAAGAGGTATTAGGACTCTTAGCATGCGAATGGATAGACATTGTTCAAATGCAAAAATAATTGCTCTCTATTTAGATGGACATCCAAAAGTTAGGAAAGTTATTTATCCGGGATTGGAAAATCACCCTGGACATGATCTTGCTAAAAAACAGATGAAAAATTTTGGAGGAATGCTTGGTTTTGAATTAGAAACAGAAGAGATGAGTAATAAATTCATTAATCTATTGAAATTGATTAAAGTCGGAGTTTCTCTTGGTGACACGACTTCATTAATAGAACATACAGCGATAATGACGGGTATTGATCTTGCTAGATGGGAACGTAGATCAATGAACATCTCTAATACTCATTTTCGTTTCTCTGTAGGGTTAGAAGACCCAGAAGATATCATTAAAGATTTAGATCAAGCCTTATCTCAAACATGATATTTTTATACTATATTCAAGTAATATTGAAAATATTTTGTTGAATTTAAAAGTAAGAAAAAAATTACAGGAATGTTATTTAATCCTGACTCCCTGTTTTATAAGAGCTTCTTGAACTTTTGATACATCAACTTGCTTGCACGTTACGTTGTCCTTGATAGACACGGCAGCAGCCACTCCTGCACCTTGACCTGTAACTATACAACAAGTCATCTGACGGGTGGCAGCGTGAGAGATTTTATCTCCGGCAACGCAACGACCAGCCACGAGAAGGTTTTCAACTTTCTGTGGAAGAATAATTCCGTAAGGGACTTGAAAGTATCTCCCCGTCGTGGGCATGATGGCAATTCCGTAGCCGTCTATAAACTCGGAACAAATACCGATAGAATCCTCAAAATGTGCCTCGTTTTTAATATCGTGCTCGGTGATGTTGTATTGTGAAGCGGAGCTGATCTTTCTCGAAGCCCCGATTGTTCTTAATCTTGCCTTTTTAAAAGAGAGTAAAAAAAAAATTAAATGAGATGGAAAGAATCCACTCATCAAATCAAGATAATTGAGATTTTATTTTATCCATCTTCTTCTCATGCATTTCTTTCAGTTGCTCCTTCATACCATCAACTCTACTTTTCGTAAATGGGTAAAAATAGAGACAAATTAAAGAAACACCTATAGATATCGCAGGAAAGAGAAAGACTAATAATTTAAGTCCGACTATAACATTTACAGCTGGATTTGGCACGTATTCTTCCCACCCAGTAGTAGTAAATACCAGACCTATGGTTACGATTGATAACACCATGGCAAGTCGCATGAAAAAATTTGTTACACCGAAAAACGAACCCTCTCGTCGAACGCCTGTTTTGAGCTCATCCTCATCTATCACATCGGCGATAATCAGATAGATGAAATAAAGTTGACCCCCAAATCCTATACCCGTAAAAATTATGCTTATCATGGCTTGCAAATAATTATTTACAAATAGAAGAGGAATTGAAGCAACGAAATAAGCAACCAACGCAATAGCAAAAGCTTTTCTGCTACCTAGCTTTACGTCCAAAAAGTTCCAAAGAACCACTGAAATAAGACCAATAATAAAAATCACTCCTAAAAGAAGTGATATTTGAAACGTGTCGGTCACACGGAGCACGTGTTTAGCCCATAGTGGTATTGTCGTGGCTAGAACGAGTAGGAGATATTCGTATAAAAAGAACATGATTGTATAGAGAACAAATCCTTTATTTTTAAAAGTATATTTCATGCCCTTAAAAAAACCAAACTCTTGTTCATGATCAGACGAAAATTCTGGACGTTCTTTAGCACCCCATTTAATGGCAATTATTAAAGATATCCCAACTATGACGGATGTAACGATGCCATTAGTTAAATAACCTTCTTTTTCCGTGAGATCTCCTATAAATATGCCAGGGATCAAAAAGGCGCAGAGCAGTCCGACCGTCGCAAGTATTTGCTTGATTGTATTTACCTCGGCTCTTTCTTTTACTGAAGTATATAACTCAGGAAAAAGTGCATCGAAAAATGTGACCATTGTGTAAAAAGTATCGTAAGCGAGCAATATTATAAGAAGATAAATGAATGTAATGAATTCACTATCAATTGGAGGAAGCCACAAGATTATTTCAATGATTAGAATGGGAATGCTACCAAGAATTATGTATGGCTTTCTTCTTCCCCATCTTGTATGAGTCCTATCCGAGATGTATCCAAGCAAAGGGTCGTTAATTGCGTTCCATATCGTCCAGAGGATGTAGGCTGTCATTATATAATTTATATTCAACTTTACTGCTGTAAAATAAAACGAAAAAACCCAAGTATTAAAGCCTCCATTGATGAACCATTGAGCAAAAGATCCCATGCCAAAACTCCATTTTTGACCTTTTCCAAAACTCTGATTTTCTTTAATTTCAGAACTGTTCATTATTTTATCACTTTATTTTTAATATTAAACAATAGAAATTTAGATAAGGATTTAAGTCATAACGTCATTATAAAATTTATTAACCATTATTAAGAAGTAAAAAATTATAAGGGAGAATCTCGATTAAACTTTCAATCGTTTGTGGACTGAACGAATCCAAGTCAAACCAAGATCAAATAATGAATAAATTTGAATCTCTATGCGAAATCTTAAAACCATTAAATTATGACGGGATAGAATTAAGTTTATTAGAACCCGAAAAAATCGATGTGAAAAAATTAGTAGAAATAAAAGATTCATGCGACATGGAAATTTCCGCTTTAGGTACTGGCAGTACATTTATTCGCTTTGGTTATTCCTTTGGACATCAAGACGAATCCATTCGCGAGAAAGCAATTGAGAGGATTGACAAATACACGGATTTTGCGCTGGAGACAGGTGCAAAAGTCATAATTGGATTAATCAGAGGCCGATATGACAACCAAAATAATCCAAAAAGAGAAAAGTTAAATATTGAATCTTCGTTAAAAGAATGTTGCGTCATCGCAGAAGACAAGAACGTAGAATTAGTTTTTGAACCAATTAATAGCTTTGAAATCGATTCCTATAATACTATTTCAAAATCCGTAAAATTAATAGAAAAAATAGGTTCTGAAAATTTAAAACTATTAATAGACTCTTTTCATACAAACTTGGAAGAAGATCCAGGTTTTATTTGGGATTATTTAAGGGAAATAACTCATCATGTGGGACACCTCCACTTGGCAGACACGACTCGTAGAGCCCCTGGTACAGGTCATTTCGATTTCAAAACATTCTTAAAGATTTTTAAGGACGCAGGATATAATGGATTTGCTTCCGTCGAAACGATAATGAAACCTTCATTTGAAGATGTGGCAAAGGAGACAGTCGAATATTTAAAATCAATTTTATGAAAAAAAAATCATTAGAGTTTCATGAAATATATTTTAAAGGAGCAAAAATTTAGAATAATATTTGCTGTAATATTTGGAATTGGAGTTTTCTTTTTAACTACTTCATATTTATTTTTTATCAATTGGATTCAAAATCCAAATTTTACGATTTGTGGTAGTGCGTGTGAGTATTGGTGGTCGTGGCTCTTAGATTTTCCTCCCCAGGGAATTTGCATTTTAATCTGCGTGCCAAGAAATGGTTTATATAGGCCGTTTTTCCTTATAGGAATTGGTCTAATTTTAATTTCTTTAATCCTTGAATTAAATAGATTCATGAAAAAATAGATTTTTAATAAATCATCATTTTCAGTTTATCTGTGTAAAATTAATTTCCCAAATTTTTCACGTTTAAGTGAAAACATGATAATTTTTGCCTATCATCTAAACATGATAATATGGTTGATGCAGGCTTGGATTGCATTCAATCATTAGAACCAGCGGCAGGTGTAGAATATTTTTGAAATTAACAAAAAGTGCACAAGAAGAGATTAAATCCACTTCGATTCAAATTTTAATTGGATTTATCCTACAAATTACTGGTTTAACTTTATCAATCGATACTATAAAAGAGTATAATATTATTCCTTTAGAATTACCACCTATCATATATATTTTTGGAATAATACTATCACTTATCCCAATGTTAGTAAGACCTGAGTTTTTCTTTCGATTGGGAAAATACCTGTTAGTAATTGGAATTGGCACGTTTATTTTCGATATCTCGCTAATTTTATTATTTATTATGTTTGGTATAATTGAAATTTTATTATTCCTTTTCATGGGAGTATTTGCTTCAATTTACGCTTTTATTCGTATCCGAAAAATAATGAACTCAGAAAGAATCGAACAAGGAGAATCTCCAAAGTTAAAGGATATATTGGGAGCATTCACTAGATCACAAAAAATCACGGAAGAAGAGGTCTCAATATCAAAAGAAAAGAAAATTTGCTTGGTGTGCAAGAATAAAACTTCTCGATTGACATACATCTGTCCCGAATGTTATGCAATATACTGCGTGAAATGCTCTGAACTCATGAGTAATACTGAAAATGCTTGTTGGGTGTGTAATGCGCCTTTTGACGAAACAAAACCAATAAAAATCCCCGAGGAAAAAGAAGAAGAAATTCGAATTGAAAAAGATGATCAAAAGATAAGCACGTTTTCAAAAAAACAATTGCAGAAAAAGACTTTTTCTAATAAGTTTAATGCTTTTAAGTCTAAGAAGAGAAGTTAAGTAAATAAGCAATGTTATAACCATTAAAGTTCATGTAGGAAGAAATTAGTTTTTAATTGCTCGTTCATTTGAAAGATTAAGATTCTAAAACCATTTAAAGATGAGTTAATGAGTGCTTATAAAGAAGACATGGATGATGCTAAAGAGCGTTTAAAAGCGTGGTGGGATCATGAAATAATAGATCGACCGTGCGTTATTTATTATGTTCCTAAACCAGATGTCAAATTTGAAGGAATTTACGATTTTTGGTATCTGGCTAAAAACTGGGATGATATTGAAAGTTATGTCGAAGATTATGAAAAAAAATCTAAAGCGTTATATTTTGGTGCTGAAAATATTCCGTGTTTGTGGCCTAATTACGGTGCTGGAATAATGGCATCTGTTTTGGGAGTAGAACCAAAATATGAAGAACAAGGTAATACTGTTTGGTTTAGTAAGCCTACTCCCGTTGAAGACGTCCTCCCTTACTTAGAAAGCATCAAAATTAATAAAAATAATCCCTGGTATGAACGACTAGTACGAATTACTGAATATGCTGCTAAAAGAGCAGGAAAAAATTATGCAGTAGCATTAACCGACCTTGGAGGCATATTGGATATTCTCTCTTCTTTCTTAGGACCAACAAACATCATTATTACAATGAAGCGGAATCCAGAGATAATTGAAACTTCTTGTTCTATAATATTAGAAAAAACATTAAAAGTGTACGACGATCTTCAGGCAATTATTGAACGATATAGTGAAGGATGTTCAAGTTGGATCCCAATATGGTGTCATAAAAGATGGTATCCCATTCAATCCGATATTAGCTTCATGCTTTCTCCAAGACTTTTCAAAAAATTTGTATTACCTCATGTTGCGGCGCAATCTGATCACATGGATTATGCTATTTATCACATGGACGGTCCAGGACAATTAGTTCATTTAGAGGATTTATTGTCAATTCAATCGCTTACTGGGATTCAATGGGTTCCTGGAGCAGGAGACGAGCCATCAAGTAGCGAGAAATGGATGCCTGTATACAAAAAAATTCAAGCTGCAGGGAAAAATCTCGTAATAGACAATCCTACTGAAACACCTAACGCTGCAACACACCTATATAAGAAATTAGATCCTAAAGGAATAATAATGATATTGGCATTCTTTACTCAAATGGACGCTGAGTACTACTTACCAGAATCTTCAGGAGGAAAAGGAGGAATTGGAGGTTATAAAGCTTTTAAGAAGGAATTTAGGAAGAGAATGAAAAAATAGGAAGAAATTAAAAATTAATATAAACAATACTAATAAATCATGGTCTTGTCAAAACGGGAGCGCGTGTTTAAAACTCTCGAATTAAATGGGGAATCAGACATGATTCCAATCCATAATTTTGGTTTTGAGCAAACTGGAACGTCTTTCCAAGATTTTCAGAATTCAAAAGAAAAGAAGAATTACTATTCTTACGTTGAAAATAAATCCTCTAGGATTAAATATTACATTACACAGCAACGGTTCTGGAATGTGGACATCCATGCCATGGATCCGTGGGCTCAATCAAAGGTTAAAATAAAGACTAGAAAAGCACCACCAGAATATCCCGATTGTCGAATTAACACAATAGATGGAAGAATAACAAAGACAGTGAAACAAGTCGACACTGGTTTAGATTACAGTTGGTACGTTGGTGGCTATTATACAACTCCAGAAATCTTGCATTCTTACTGGGATAGATATGGTAAACCGTCCGAATTAGTAAATAACAGGATCAATTATTCACCTCAAGTTTGGGAAGGTTTTGTAGAAGCTCTATCCCCTTACTTTTATCCGATGGGGTACTTGCCAATGGAACCTGTGACCTCTCTATACTGTGGCATCACATTGGGCCGTGTAGTTTATTACATGCGCAAAAACCCTCAATTTATTCACGAAGTAATTGGTGAATATACAAAGGTAAATGTAGAAATTATCAAGCGGTATGCGGAGGCAGGAGTTGATATAGCATTTTTTGGAGATGACTTGGGCTATAAAGGGCACTCAATATTTTCTCTTAAAGATTTTCGCGAATTCATAATCCCTTATTACAAAAAAGCTTACGATGAATGCAGAAAGCATGGGATGTTGATTGTTCAGCATTCGTGCGGTTACATCGATAAACTTCTACCTGATATGGTTGATGCGGGCTTGGATTGCATTCAATCATTAGAACCAGCGGCAGGTGTAGATTTAAAACTTATAAAGGAAACTCTAGGAGATCGCATTTGTTTGATGGGCGGCATTGATTCTTCCAGAGTATTGAATTTCGGAACTCCAAATGAAGTCAAAGAAGAAGTGAAAAGATGTATTAAATTGGGTGGTCCAAATGGGGGCTATTTTGCTGGACCAAGCCACGATATCTTGAACACGCCTTGGGAAAACGTTTTAGCGCTGAGAACCGCGTTAGAAAAATACAGAAAATACCCTTTAAGCGTATAACATTTGTCGAAAACTATTAAGTCTAAAATCATTCCTAAAAATTGTCTCCACTACCACATCTCCAGTTTTCCAATTTCCCACTGCGAAGTTCGTGCTTGCCGAATTCAATGAAGCTAAGTCAGGTTCATATTTTTTGATAAATAACTACAATTACAAACTGTTTTCGATTATATTCATGAGCGTTATAGTTTAAGGATTTTTTAAATTTCTTTTTTTGCAATGATATGGCTCAATCCAAATGGAATTTTATATTTTTTAATTTCTATGAATCCAGCATCCTTTAACATTCTATATAATTCTTGATATGAATATAATCCGGCATTCTGAGATTCTAGATTTAAATAAAAATCGAACAAAACATTAAATTGAGGATATAATTTATTTTCACTAAGTAAATTCTCCTGAATAGCAATTATTCCTTGATCTTTTAACCAATTATAGGAATTATTTAAAATACTCGTAAGATCTTCTTTTTGAAAAGCCTGAAGGAACCCACTTGTAAAAATAACATCAAATTTTTGTTCAGTCTCAAATTTTAAAATATCAGATTCAATGATTCGGATATGACTTTCCATATTATTTTGTTTGATATATGTTCTCGCCTCATCAACTACCTCTGATCCCCATCCACCTTCAATACCCGTACCATAAAGCTGAGGATTTAATTTCGCTAGCGTTACTAAATAACTGCCGAGACCACAACCTAAATCTAATAGTTCACACTTTTCTTTCAATTTTGGAATTTCCTCTCGCAAAAGGGGACCTAAATAATTTGCTAGTGGAGCTATACTCTTGACAATATTAATAGCATGAGATCCCTTTAAAGGAGGAAAATTTCCATCAAATCTCTCTTTTAAGGTTTGATAAAGGAAAAAAAGGT
>JAUXAJ010000116.1 GCA_030620005.1 Promethearchaeota archaeon
AGCGCTGGGTCGGACATAAGTGAAGATTTATTAAAAAAATATATAAATCAAATGATTAAAGCTAATGGACCAATTGAATATGACCCTAAAAATGAAACTGTAACTCTAAAAAAGGAGGTTGATATCTAATGGTAAAAGAGAAGAAAAGCAGAAAAATATAAGAGAAGAAAAGCAGAAAAATATAAAATAAAAAGGAAAAAGCATTTTCCACCTATGTTTGAATATTTGAACAATGACCCCAAAACTCCTCGAGCGGCGTTATTTGAAGTTTTTTAAATTTAAAAGAGCGGTCTTTCACCTCGAGCTCGTCAATTGAATTAATCTCGACGTATTGTTGGATGTTACTTGTTGGAATGTTAAAAGCCAGATATTTACTTTATCTAAATAACTTACCATCCACATATATATTGGTCTTGCCACCTTCTAGCTTGAGCTTTAGAAACTCGTTTATCTCGAATTCTCTCATTTTACTTTATTAACTTTAAATTCTTTCATTTTTTCAGTCACGCTTTATTTTTGTCTCTAATGATCTATTCAAATTACTATTTAAACCTTGATTGTTCTTTCAAAACAAAAACAGTAAGAGTCGTTAAAATTAATTTTAATACATTTTCGCCTTGTATCTTAACTCCGTTTTTGTACACCCTAAGTATCTTAATGGACGGAATGTTTTTGCCTTCAACTATCACATGGTCTTCACTCATCTCGACATCATCTTTTTATTTTTCTTGTTGACAATACTTCACGAATTTTTGAGTCATTTTTTTACCTTTCATTTTCCTAACTTGGTCTATTATCAATGGAGGCATTTGATTATTATTGAAATATAAATCTTTTAGGTTGGTCAGATTCTCCAAGCCCTCGATCTTAGAAACTTTATTAAAGTTTAGACGTAATACAATGAGGTTAATCAGATTTCCCAAACCCTTGATCTCAGAAATTTGATTATGGCTAAGATCTAAATATCTTAAGTTTGTCAGTGAATCCAAGCCCTCGATCTCAGAAATTTGATTCTTACCAAGAAATAACTCTTCTAGATTAGTCAGTTTCCACAAGCCCTTGATCTCAGAAATTTGGTTCCCATTAAGATATAAATGTCTTAGCTCTATCAAGTCGTTCAAGCCTATAATTTGGTTAATGTCCAAAATACCTAAACCTTCCAGGTGGAGTCCGGCATATTTAGTAAGATGGTATTTCTTACCTTTATATCTCACGAAATATTTTAAGTATGGATTATTATATCTTCTCGGGTGGAGTAATTTTTCTCCTCTTCTCTCCCTCTCTTTTTTTTCTTCATCGCTTTCATTGCGACTTCCTTCTATAATCTGAATTGAATAAGGAAGTTCCTTCAGCTTATTATCTAATAACTGCAGTTCTGTAAGCTTTGGAATGTACATTATTGCCTTTGGAAGTGTCGTGAATTTGTTATCCTCCAAATTAAGGTGCCACAGTGATTCTAAGTTTGATATAGAATCCGGGAGGGTGGTTAGGTCATTACAATCTAAATCAAGCTGTGTTAGCGATGTAAGATTACCAATTGAGTCTGGAATTTTCGATAACTGGTTAGATCCTAGATGTAAGAATTCGAGCGATGTTAAATTTCCTATTGAATCAGGAAGGACCGTTATTTTATTCCATATCAAGTCTAATTCTACGAGAGAAGAACTGAAACTTCCTATCGTTTCTGGAAGAACCGTTATCTTATTACCGTCCATTTTTAGGGCTCGAAGTGATGGTAGGTTTATTATTGACTCGGGAATGGTCGAAAAACGATTGTAGCTTAAAACAAGGGTTTTGAGCGATTCCAAATTTTTTATTGAATACGGGAGGGTGGATAGCTCGTGAGCTCTTAAAAGTAATCTTTCGAGATGACAGAGTTTTCCAATGGAATCCGGGAGAGCAAGTAACCTTTGATGATCCAGCATGTGTGCACCTAAACTTAATCCTATTACATTTCCACCTTGCATCTCGACTGCAAACAAGTTATCTCTAATTGAATTAACTTTAAGAAAGGTTTTGTTGAACAATTTTTCTAAATCCTCTAAAGCAGATTCTTCTTCGGGAAACACGTAATATTTTCTTGGTATTTTTCTAAAATCCATCCTTATATCACCATTCTTCAATTTAAAATTATTGCATTTTTTTTTATCTTTAATATTCATTTAAATTCTTACTTGTCTTCAATAAGATTTATTCTTTAGCCTATTTAAATTAATATGAAAAATAAAAGGATAAAAAAAAAAATAAATTAAATTAAAAGAAAAAATTAGAAAGTTATAGCCTCAGTTTCAACGGAACGGTTTTTTGTTTAAATAGCTCTAGGTTGTAGTTTCAAAGAAAGTAGGCAATGACTGTTTTTCTAAGATAATATAACCATGTTTGCAAATTTTTTTTTTTTAAAAATGCTATTAGGAGCTTTTTTCTACTAATTTTAATAACTTAATAATAAGAACTTTCACTAAAAGCTTTATCTTCATGGATTCCTTGAGGAGATGAAATAAATATCTTCTAAGGGATATTTCTATGAATTTGACGGTGGAATTAAACATCTAATTGATATTTTTATTGTTTTTTATTAAAGATTTTTGAGAACATGACTCCAATTAAAATAAAATTGTCATGAAACCAAAGGTTTAAATACTAGTTATGAATATATTATTATTAACGATATCGGAATATAGAGATATGCCGATGTAAAAATATATTGTTTTACTTAAAAATAAAAAAGGTGTGATATTATTCAGGCTTTAAGAATGGATGATATAGATAAGCTGATTGTAGGATTAATTCAAAAGGACCCCGGTCTCACGCACACACAAATCGCTTCTAGAGTAAATCGTTCTCAACCAACCGTGGGAATGAGAATTAAAAAGCTTGAGGATTCAGGAATTTTAAAATTTCAGGCTGGAATAAATCTTAAAGCTACTGACTTATCTTTCGCTAATGTAGAAATACAAACAAACAATCCAACGGAAATTCTAAAAGTAGTAAACAATTGCCCGTTCATGTTAAACGCCTTCAGATTGAGCGGAACATCAAACATTTACATTTTCATGGCAAGTTTTTCGCTCCAAAATTTAGATAAAATTGTAAATTACCATTTTAGGAGTAGTCCAGATGTAATGAATGTAAAAATCAAAATAGTTACTGAAGTACTGAAGGATTATGTTTTACCTTTAGAATTAAATTTTAACAATTGTTCGTGTGATATAAACGATCATTGTTTAGAAGAAATTTAGATGTTTTTTTTTCATCTCTTTAATGTTTATTAAATTCTCTTAAGTACAATTTCATGAAATAACGTTGGCAATGACAGTAATATAACTTCTGTTCCCGAGTTAAATTTGAGCAATTTATCAATATGGATTGAATTTTTCTCAGAATTAACAGGCTGTCTTTTGCCTTCTTAACGGTTCCTTGATTTACATTAAGAAAAGTATTATTATCAAGTTCATCTTCATATTGTAGATAATTATTATTCAATTTGATTTCCCCATCAATAAATTGTGAACTCATGATTTCATACCGCTTTTTTAGACATGTATGTATTACTCCAATAATGCTTGAGAAATACGTAGATATTTTATGAAAAATATAAAATCATGTCTTTTAAAATTAAATAATACGTGGAAGATATGAGATGAATGAACTACTACTGCCTAAGATTAAAAATTTTTGGGGATTCATTTTTAATTCTGAATAATTTCTACATTGTCAACTCTATTAAACTATAAATTTAAAATAGCATGGCTATAATTTAAATCTAGAGATTACAAAAACTAAGATAAAACCATTCTTATTCAAAATAAAAGTCGAATATCTTATTTTTTTTAACAAATAATTGAATTTTATCAATTAATTTCATGTAAATCCATTTTTTGATAAAATTTTTTTAAGAATGAAAAAATTTAAATATGCATTGCGTTATTTATTATTTGTATTAAGGCATATCGTCATATCGCCATAAATTTATTAGAAAAATTTTTTTAAGAAAATACAATAATAAAAAATAATTCGGGATAAAACAAACATGAGCATGATAATGAAGGATTCACACAACTACTCTAAAGCTAAGGAATTAAAAGAATTAGATGACGACGAAAAAACTAAAGCAATGGATATATTAAATGATGAATTTAGTAATAAAAAAAGAGTAAAAAGCAAAAAATAACCATAATTGGCATTGAAAGATGGATGTGATTGAGTAAGATGGAAGAGCTTTTTTTGGACGAAATAGATCGTAGGATTGTTCAAATAATTCAAAAAGATCCTAATCTCACGCATTCTAAAATTGCCATGAAAGTCAAACGTTCCCAACCTACAGTAGGAATGAGGATTAAAAGGCTCGAAGAATCTGGGTTATTAAAATATCAAGCCGGGATTAATGTAAAAGATTCCGGCATGCATTTTGCCCAAGTCGGAATTCAGACAAATAATCCCAACAGAATATTAGAAATTGCAAATAGCTGTCCATTCATGCTTAATGCATTTAGATTATCTGGAACTTCAAATATTAGTGTCTTATTAACAAGTTTTTCCCTTAAAGATTTAGATAATGTAGTAAATTTCCATTTTAGAAGTAATCCAGATATAATAAAGGTCAACATGGAAATTATTACTGAAATATTAAAGGATTTTGTCTTACCAATGGAATTTGGTTTTCATTGCGGATGTCATGTAGAAGATCAGGGTTGACATCTTTTTTACTGGCATAAGTCCAACCTAATTTATCTGCAACCTCGTCAATCGATTCGATCTCGTCGTATTGCTCTACATTATCAATTGGAATGTTTAACATTAGAAATTTACATTATCTAAACAGCTTATCGTGAAGCCTAGCGCTTTTCAACCCTCGAGATATTTAAATTATCAATTGGTATTGCCTTACATTGCCGAAGAATCTGGTTTTAAAATCTTTAAGAACATTGGATTATAGAAGCGACGAAATTTTATTCCGTATAGAAAAGGTATAAAACGAGGAAATTCTTTAAGAGAATTAAAAATGAGTAAAATCAAAAAAAATTAAAATTTACTCAATTTGAATATTAAATATTAATAGTTACATATAAAAAACTCAGAATATTCGTGATAAAAATGAAAACTGATATTTATATTAAAAAAATCATAGAAGATACCGGTTTGAATAGAAAGGACATTCAGGAAATGGTAAAGGAAAAAAAAATGGAACTAAAAGGGCTAATCTCGGAAGAAGGTGCATTATTTATAATTGCTAAAGAATTAAATGTAGATTTAAGTGAAGCGAATAAGGAAAGGGAATCAGGACGTTTATATGGTTATGAGGACCTCTCAGACACTGAATTAGCTGAAAGGGAATCGGAATGTTTAGAATATTCAGACACTGAAGAAGAAAACTTCTTAGAAAACTTTACAAAAACACCTAAAAAGTTAAAAGAAAAAATAGATTACAAAAAACTTCTTGATGAACAATATGACCGACACTAAAATAATCGTGTATATAGATGCAAATATCTTTATAAATAATGTATTATATGATCTTGAAGAAAATATAGAAGCTAGGAGTTCTAACAATTTTTTGCAAAAATTAGTAAATAATGAAATTCTCGGAATCATTAGAAAAATTTGTAGAATAGGAAAAAATTAGGAGAAATTTTTTATCTAATTTTAAGCTAGCGTATCTTAATAATACTGGTTAGCACTTTTCTTGGATTAAAAACTTCTTTCAATCCACTCTTTAAATTTTATTTTTCTGAGCTGTTCTGCCCATAAAGCCTTTATATTAGGTTCTTGTGGTATTAATTGTTCCTTTTTTAAGAGGGTGTATAGCTTTCGAACAGCCTTATCAACTAAAATGTCATATATTTGACCTTTTTCCACGACTTCGCTTAAATTTTCGCTAATCTCTGTTTTAAGTTCCGTGATAATTTTCATCCAATTTTTTGCAAATTCATGGACATAATTTTCCAATTCATTTGACTTCTTTAAATTTAGAATCGGGAATGTGAGTTCATATTTATCGTTTTTTAGTTTAATTAAATTATACCATTCTAAATTCATTAAGTGATTTTCTATCGTTTCTTTATTCCATTGGTAAAATATAGAACATTCGTGCTCTTCTTCTGATATTAATAATGGTTTTGGAGAAAAATTCAAGTTTTTGTAGATTTCCTCAATACTTTTAGGACCATCTGCAAGTCTTATTAATATTTCTCTTCTTACCTTGTTATCCAAGATCCATTCAATTTCGCCTTCGTCCCAGGGTTTGGAAGACGCAAAATCAAACCAAGGCTGAATCTCATCAACATTAATTTTTCCAACGAAGCGGTATTCGTTATACTTAGTATTTTCTTTCATCTGAAACTCTTGGTTAAAATTTTTAAAAAAATATAAATAATTATAGTTTTATTCATAATACTTTTAGTAACGCCTCAACATCCAACCAGTTATTTTTTGCGTGGATTACTATTCCTTCCTCGTCGATAACAAACTGCCCTGGGCATTGTTTTTCCCATCCCTCGTATTCGCCGTGCTCAATTCCTAACTTTGTTGCTTCTTTTAATTTTTTCCGTACACCTCCAATAGCACCAACAGACATCAATCCTAAGCCGTATTCTTTATACAATTCCTCTTTTGTGCTTGGAATCACGGGAATCTTAATACTTTCCTTTTCGATAAATTCTTTGGCTATTTTTTCACCGGATTGAGTGATATATAAAACTTTTGCACCCTTCCCCTCAAGTTCAGGTAAACAACTCATTAATTCTTTAAGATCTAATTGGCAAATAGGACAACCAACATATCTTGAGAATATTAGGACTATTTTTTGCTTCCCTATTAATTCTGCTAAATCGATCGTTTCGGCGTTATACGAGTCTAGTTTAAATATCGGTGCTTTATCTCCAACTTTTACCTTATTTTTTCCCATTTTTTAATTCTCCTTTTTTTATAATTAATTAATAAGTATTATGTTTGATCTTATTAAATGTTAATTTAGATGCCAACTGTCGTGATAAGTTATCATTAACATTCGCTTCCTACGCTCGGAAGAGATCCCTGCTTCTATTTTGGGTAAAAACCTATTTTTCAACAGAAGAATTCAAAAAACAGCATAATAATTAGAAAGGACCTGATTTATAGACTATAATTATTAAAACGAACAAATTTTAGTTAATGACTTTATATGCTTTATAATAATGAAGTTTTTAACTTTTTTTTTTAGTGGTACTGGAAATACGTGGTGGGCCGCTAAGAAATTTACTGATATAGCTACTGAAAATGGATATAATGCAGAAACATTTTCTATTGAAAATGATCAAGTAAAAAATCTTAGCGTTTTAAGCGAGCTTTTAAAAAAATCTGATGCTATTGGATTTGCTTATCCAATATATGGGGCGAATATACCTCCTATTATGAGAGAATTTATAACAGAATTAAAAAGGATTAGTGATAATCTTAATAAATTAGACCAAAAATATTGCTTTGTTATAACTACGATTGGATATGTTAACGGATATGGTCCCTTTAAAATAAAAAATATTTTAAGATCAATAGGATTAAAACTCAAAGCGCATGTTAATATTCATCTTACTAATAATATCTCTATACCTGGACTGAAAATAAATCCCGTTTCAAGTAAAAAACTAGAAAAACGAAAAAAAAAGGGAATCAAAAAATTAAATAAATTCTTCGGAAAAATTATTAAAAATAAAAAATACATTAGAGGAATAGGTCCTTGGCTTATCCCTGGAATGTTTATTAGAAGAATAACTGCACCAAAAATGAAAGTGAGCTACCAAAGGTTTTCTATTAATTTGGATACATGTAATAATTGTAATATTTGTGTTGATAATTGCCCTTCTAATAGCATTATGAGGGTAGATAACAATATAATATTTAAAAAAGGTTGTACCGCATGTTTCCGATGTTATAATTTCTGTCAAACTCATTCTATACTATATAATGGAAAATTTGCAGATCCTAGAGTTTATCGTAGATATCATGGACCTATTGATAATTTGAATTTGAAAAATTTAAAATTATAGTTGAGCCAATTTTTTAAGAGAAAATGGCCTAATCCTCAAACACTGCCATAATACTTTTGCTTTCTCCTAACTTTTTAGCTAATTTTATTACCTCTTTCAAAAGTGACAAAAAGTTAGATGTCCTTTTTAAGTGGACTTGGAGTTGTTATAGTGATGGAAAACAGCTATGTGGCAAATATGCTTCATGTCGTAAAAGAGAAGAAGCTTTTAATAATCTCAACCTAATTTGAGGAGAATTTAGATTTAATTTTAGACGAAACACGCAAGGAAATGGAAATTCAGATGCTTGAACGACCTGTAGATAATCTTGAGAAATTTTCTATCGCGTCCACAAATTCGTCTGAAGTGCACGGAAACAACACTTGATCTCCATTCGTAGTGCTAAGAGGAATTAATCCTAGTTGTCCTCGTTCTAATTAACTGAGAAGGAAGAAATATTAGCTAATAAAATTGGTAACTAGTACCAGAATTTAGATGTGAACTACTACTACCTAAATAAAGGTAGTAGCTTTTTCAGTAAGTTTGGCTACGTGTAAAATTCATTGCGTGCGGTTCATTTTTTTTCTTGTTCTCTATTTTTAAAGGCGAATTAGATAATATTCACGAACTTCTCAGCTCTACTCCCCATTCACCGAGTCTTCTCCACAAAGTCGAGGCACTCATCGTGATTCCTTTGGATGTTAAGAACCTGGATAACTTGATTGTGCCAACTACCGTATTATATCGCCGAATAACTTGACTCCCAGACAGAATGGGAAACAACAGCATGGCAATAGTAGTTTATAGAAATTTTAATCTATATTATTATAGAATTTTAAACTTTATTTAGAGGGCATACTTTTAAACACTCCATACACACATAGGATGCATTATCTTCTACACCAACTGTATTTAAGATTGTTTCAAAATCAAGGTTTATTCGATCATTAGATAATTTTCAATTATACCTTCCCATTCAATCTTATCGCAAAAGTTTTGAGAAAAAATAATGCCTTGGGTGGATCTGCTCGAGGCATGGCATATGATACAAGCACGCCTCCTTGAAATGGAACGAATATTACATGCCCCATCCCACTATCGTTGATTCCAATTATTCCTTCATTAGTAGTTTCAACAACCGAAAATTTTCCATCGTTTAAAACAAAAGAGCTGTTTCCTTTAATGACATTCAATATAATGTTCGTTTGATTGGTTAGATCCCAATTACTTGTCTGGTAAATGATATTTCCAGAATCAGACACAACTGCGACTCCAGCAATTTTTATGTTCGTCTCTAGCGCAGTAATTCCCAATTCATCAATAATTTTTTTTATTTCATCCATATTAAGTATTTATAAGGTCTATTGTTTTTAAATATTATAATTCGAAGAGATTACATTTCTTATTTTAAGCTAAATTTGATGTGATTAGTCCTTTAAAATGTTTATCAAAGGTTGCTAAAAACTGGCAATTTACTCGCTCACATTGAACTAAAATGCTACAATCTGTAAAGGATAATCTTTTTTCTACATGTTTTTGAAAAAGAACCCAGGTATTATTAAAATCTTCGTTAGTAAATCCTATAATATTAATTCTTGGACTTTTTAAAACATAATTTCCAATATTTTTTGCAAAATCAGGTCGTTTTATTCGGACTAATGCAACAGTTACAAGCTCATCAAAAACAAATGTAGAAGTATAAATCTGTCCAAATTCATTTTTCAAAAATCTCTTCATCCAAGATTGTGCTATTGCAAAGTTTTTATCATCTTTATTTTTCAATGCCAATATAAAGCCAGTATCTAAGAAAACAGCCATGCTATTCTTCTCCATATAATAAGTCATCAACTTTTTCTGACAAATCAGAAATCCCTAATTTAAAGACATCTTTTAATCCTTTCCACGCAAGATCGCTTTCTAAGGAATTTAACTCGTTTGAATTATTGAGACCTTCAGCTATAAGTGCTTCTTTAATTAATTTTCCAATTAATTCTTTCTTAGTGATTTTTTTTCCTCGCAATATTAAGTGAGAGATTAATTCATCTAAATGTTTAACATTCTCTTTATCTATTCGAATAGTACTAATAATAAACACCTTTTTATATTGTATACATGTATACAAGTATAAAAATATATTGATTACTTTTTATTAAAAACTTTTATTTTTAAAATTTGGATATGATTTTAAGGAACAGTTGTGTTCAGAATTTATTGTAAAATTTGGTAGGAATTTGTTTCGGAAAAAGGATTTAGAACTAGTCCTTGAAAATTATTATGATTTTTTTGGAATTTAATGACGCTTTATTGAAGCATTGCTTCAATAAGGATTTCGATTGCTTCTGCTTCGGTCAAACCCCTTGCTTGAATCTCGTCAAGCCATTTTTGAGGGAATCGACCTAAAGACGCTTCGTGAGAAACGCTGGAGGTTGGATCGGTGGCTCTAATAAACGGGCGCGCTCTACATATTGAACCCTTTCCCAACACGATTTCGCTGCATTCCACGTGCCCAGTACATCTTGGAGCGTTTCCTTCAGTAATGCCATACATTAAGACTTCTCCACCGTCTCTCGCCGCAGCCTTCATCTTAATTAGACTTCTAGCATTTTCACCTTCAAGAAAGACTGCGTCTCTAATTCGGATGGAATCTTTTTTACTTTTTCCAAAAGCTCTAACGGTTGACTTAATGACGCTATTTTTCAACGCATATATATCTAACATGATTTTAACTATTCCAGGCGTCCCTTTAATGAGGTGAAAATTATTATCGAAAACGCTATTCTCACCAACGTAAATGCAAGCTACTGGAGCTACTGTAGCACCACTTTTTTCACCGTGATAATGAGTCTCATTATAAGTAAAATTGCAATTCTTTCCTATGTAAAAGTGGCCAAACATCTTATGAATTAATCCATTTGCATTAGGGAAACTACAATGAGCTTGAATCGTGACTTCTGTATCATCCTCCGCGATAATTCTTGTAAAAATTTCTTGAATTCCTGTTTCCTGTGATATTCCGAAGCATAAATGAACGGGATCTTCAATTTTTGTGCCCTCTTTAATGACAATGTCAGCAACAATTCCATTTGGAATTTCCCGCCCTTTTAAAATAATACCATCTACTTGTTCCATGCCCTTAATCTTGTTAAAGTCCAAAAGTAATTTGGCCCCTTTTCCGTGCCCTGGAAGAAAATCTTGGATATCAATGTTGTAGTCTTCAAGGCTTTCTAAGATTTCTTTCGGATACTCTGAGTTAGCCATTCATTTCTTCCTCTCTAAATATTTTATCAATATAATCTTCATCAAAGCATTTAATTGTCCCGTTAAACAATGTTCTCTTACAAAACTCTTTTAAACCAGCCTTAGCACAATATCTTAACATTATTTCAGGAAACTTGTCTGTCAATAAAGCTTCACCTCTCCAAAGCAACGTGCCATAATCTGCTACCATCCCAATGTCTTCTCTATGAGTAATCAATAGAATTGTTATGTCCAATTCCTTGATTTTATTGAAGATGTTTAAAAAGTCTTCTATCACAATTAGGTCAAGTCCTGCGGAAGGTTCGTCTAATATTATTAATCGGGGACGCATTGCTATAGAAGCGGCTAATTCAATTCGCTTTCTTTCCCCTCCACTTAAAGACTCGTCAATTTTGCGATTTACATACATTTTAGGCTCTAAATTTACGACTTCTAGGGCTTCAATGACCTTTTCTTTTATCTTTGTTTTATCCTTCATTCCTAATGCTATATATTTAGATACGGACAATCCTTCAATTCTAGCGGGTTCTTGCCAAGCTAAAGTTATTCCTAATTTCGCTCGTTCAGTAATAGATAATTTGGTAATGTCAATACCATCAAAATAAATATTTCCTTTAGACGGATTATAAGTTTCTAATCCCATGATAGTGTATGCTAAAGTGCTCTTTCCAGAGCCATTTGGTCCAATAATCGCGTGAATTGAACCTTCTTTTACACAAAATGAAACCTTATTCACAATTGTGCGACGTGATTCAATTGTTTTTATTGTTATATCCTTTAATTCTAAAAGCAAATGATAATCCTCATTCTTGTTTTTGATTGAAGATAATATAATAATTCAAGTAATATTTTAAACTTTTTATTTGTTTAAGTTTTTATTAAAGTATTGTTTGAAATTGATGGATTACTTAATATGGAAAAGAAATCCACTTCTCTTTAGAACATTTTCCAACGAATTCGTTTTCCAACGAATTATTTTTTAACCACAAAATTTCAAGTCGTCCTAAATTTCCGATGGTATATTAGATAGAAAATTAAATTAACTTAAATAAGGGATTTACCTTAAATACCTTATGACCAATATTACTTTTCTATAATAAATTACCTTAAAAAAGGGGAAGAAATGGATATTATCCCCATTAAGGATTTCAGAAAACGATTAGATCCAGAATTACTAAAAAAAATTGAGGATTTAGATGAACAAGAAGAAATTTTGTTTCTTAAAAAAGAAAAAAAAATGGAACAAGAAAGAATGAATCGTTTGCAAGAACTAGAGAGGAGTACGGATGAGTAATGTGGTTATTGGATACAAATTTGCTAATAATTTGTAATTAATTAAAAGTAAAACCATTTAAAGAAGATCTTACATTTACAACTATTCTGTCGCTTATTGTCGCTTATTTGAATATGACTATTGAAAATAAAAAAAGACTCAAATTCTAAAAAAAATTAAATCACTTCCAAATAATTTTCGCGTCTATTTGATAAATCTATTTTGGTCTTTCTTTTATCATATTGCCATAGATCCATAAAATGTAAAGCAAAACCAAATTTTTAATTGAGTCTGGTACTAAAGTTAGGTGATTAATACTAGGACCTAATAAATTTAAGGAAGTTAGATTTTCGAAAGATATTTTCGAAAACTACTCCACTCGACTTGATTTTTAAAAAATCTTATAAGTAAAAATTAATACTTATAATTTAAGAAAAGAAATAATTAATTTAAATGACCAAAAAATGGAAAGAGTATATTTAAATGACTAAAGATAAAAAAGAGTATATTTGCAATGCGGGAAAGAGGAGTAGTATTATTATCGATGATCTCTCCATAAACATAAAAGAAGGCTCAACTCTAATCCTCGGCTTCGCTGGCATTGGCCTGATCGGCCCTATTGTAGCAAATACATTGATTGAACAGATTCCAGATATTGCTGAAATTGGGTTTTTAACGTCCGAGTTTCTTCCTCCTATATCCGTTTTCTATCAAGGAGTATTAAAACACCCGTTTAGATTACTTTATTCTCCTCAGTATAATATAGTTGTAGGGATTTGCGAAGTTCCCTTTCAAGTAACTGCGGCTTATAACGATTTATCGAGAACGATCTGTAATTGGGCATTATCCGAAGATGTACGTGCAAAAAACGTCTTAATTTTTCAAGGAATCCCACAGCGAGGAATAATAGAGGAATATCCAGTATATTATGCAGCAGAAGCAGAAATGGTTAAAACCTTGGAATCTTTTGGGTTAAAACGCGTTGAAAAAGGAATCATAGTTGGACCAGAAGCTACGGTACTAAACGAGGCACTAACTAATAAGTTAAATGCATACGCGTTGTTCACACCTGTATTGGAAATACCTACTCCCGAGGGTGCTGCTGCTATAATCGAAGTATTAAACGAAATTTATGGTTTAAACATAGAAACAACTCAACTTATTGAACAAGGTAAAGAGATTAAAGCAAAGATGTTGGAATTAGCCCAGAAAGCGCAGCAGTACCAAAAACAACAACAACTACCTCAATCAGGTGACAGATATACACAATATTTTCAATAAATTAACAAGATTTTTTTATAATTCTTTAAGGCAAGAAAACCCACTGGTCGTTTACGCCAGTGGGATGAATTGTCTCGTATTCTATTTAAATATAAATTGTAATCCTTTTCCGTATTTAATCAACTCAACTTTTTTTACATTTAGATTCTTGATGTTCTTTTCAACATCAATTAA
>JAUXAJ010000380.1 GCA_030620005.1 Promethearchaeota archaeon
GAGGATTCTTACAGTATTTAATATCATTTCCACTCTTTAAACACCCTCAAGTTTCGTTAAGTTTGTTAATTATTCGAGATAGCAATTCTTCGTCAGAAGGGATGCCACTCGGGGGATTTAAAACTTTTTGTAGCTCAACAGGAACATGGTCTAATCTGAAAGCTAAGCCCCCTGTTTCAATCCCAGTAATAGCGGTTGGTAAAATAACATCTGCTACTTGCGTTGTTGCTGATTTTCTATTATCCATGACAATTAGCGGTTTGGCGGCCAATTTTTTGCTTAATTGAAATGGAAAATGCGAAATGGGATCTGTCCCAACTATTATTGAACAATCAAAATCATTGTTCTTAATTTTTGAAACAATTGTATCTTCAGTTCCTAATAATTCCTTATTCTTGAATTGCAAGCCACCGTTCTTGCCACACGAAGCTAAAGCAACGTGATCGAAACCTGTCATGTTTAAATGCCCTCCCATCAACAATACCGAGATTCTTCCTCTTTTTTGCCTTAGATTAATCAGTTCAACTAATTCTAACAGCTCTTTTATAACATCAACGTTAGAGTATGGTCTTAAAAGGCCCTGTCCAATTACTATAACTCCATTTTCAACACCAGTAAGATTGAGCAACAACCTTCTAAGATCATCGCTATCAAGACCGGCAACACCTTCATGGGGGATGCTATTCTCCGTACAGCATTCTTCCTTTAACACGCGAATTAATTCTAAATCCTTATTGGGTTCTATACGTAACGCCACATCGCGAACGCCCATTACATTGAAAGACGCTGTCTTGACAGGATCTATTACTATGAGCGTTCTAATTTCCCGTCCTGTCATTCGAAATTTGCCTCTAGAAAATAGCATCTTATTTAACAAGCGAGGGATTGATTCTGCAGCATTTGCACCCCAAAGCACTATTAAATCAACTTTATTAATGGTTTCTGCAAGAGTTGTAAGCGTTAAACTAGTCTCTTTTGAAGCGTTTAAAACTTTACCTTGACAGATAGTAGAATTTGAATCAATAAAACCATTAATGGCTCTTGCTAACTCAATTCCTTTTAACTGAGCTTCACAACTCACATTTGAAAAACCATACAATAAGGGTGTTGAAGAATTTCTAATAAACTCCAGAGTTTTCTCTAGTGCGTCATCCCAAGAACTTTTTTCTAAGCCACCATTTTTTCTTACCATCGGACTTAAGATTCGATTTTTAGCAGTTATTTGCTCAAATCGTTCCTTACCTTTCAAACAAGCTCCAATAACTTCTTCGATATAAAGGCCATCGCTCCTTACAATCACGTCATCACAGAGCAATGAACAACCAGAACACGGAATTTTTCTCACGATCTTTGCCTCTACATATATATTTTTACTTTTAATTCAGACATAATCAATTTTAACTGCTTCTCTAGGGCAGTAAGTTTCGCATACGCGACATTCTCTTTCTCTTCCTTCTGATTCCAACCTGCGACAATATTTTATATTCAATAATTCGCACTTTCCATCTTTTACTTGGAATAATTGCCGATCGTTAGGTGGATAATCAGGTGCCTTTCCACTCAATGTAGATGGACAATACCTAGCATTCACGGGACAAACTGTAACACATATTCCACACCCATCGCATGAATCCGTATCAACATCGATTTTTAACTCTTTTTGTTGACCCTCTTCAGCACCTATCATCTCTTTTAATGTATCGTATTGTTTTTTATATTTAGGCTCTAATAGGGGAGGGCAATCGTCTATTCTCGCCTTGCCTTGCAATAACGCCAAGGCAAACGCCATGCAAGTTTTTTCTTTACATTTTTTGCAATTTGTTTTTGGTAAATATTTATAGAGTTCCATGAAATTAGATACTGGTATATCAACCACCTTTATGTTTTTAATGTCCCGTGAATAAAAATATTTGAAACCTTATTAATTTCTTTAGGTTATTTAATATATAATTCGCCATGAAACGTTTATTTCAAAAAGTTAATTGACAAGAAAAGTTATCAGAAAAACTATAAATTATTATTTAGCATTTTTAGCTTTTTTAGCTTTTTTTTCGAGATCATTTTTTACCATTAGCGTGCATCCCATGATGAGTTTCAATGTTAGCTTTAGTAATAATTTGTAGTTCTTCTTTAAGATAGAGGTTAACACATTCTTTTATTGTCAATTGTTGATCAGGTGCTTGATACACTGTAATACCTAACGAATTTAACGATTGAAATGCGTTTGGACCTAGATAGACAACGACGATTTCATCTGCGTTGTTATAACCAATAATTTTTGCTGATTGGATTCCAACACCCCCCATTCCTTTAGAATTGTAATTAACAACGCTTTTTACGGCTTGAATTTCGTTATCTTCAATTAAAACAAATGTAAAACTTTCGCATCGACCGAATTTAGGATTTATCTTGCGATTTAATCCTCCATTGCCTTCCGAAGGAAATGCTACGAGCACCATGTGTTTATCCTTTTTATTTTAAATGTCAATTAATACATATTATAGTATATAACATATAAATTTATGATTTACTAATTTTTTCGGTTTAGAAAAAAAAAAAACAAGGTTTAAAGTTTTTGAATCATTATTCATATAAACGAAAATTACATAATATTTCATGAATTATAGTCGATAAATAATTATTGAAAGAATTATTCAATTATAAATAAAGAATAAAAATTAATGGTAAGAGGAAAACTACATGGGAAATGAAGAAATTGAAGTTGACTTAAAAAAAACGATAGCCGAAGGGAAAAAAGATATTATGGATGAACGAGAAAAAAACATCCAATTGAACATGGAAAAAATCAAAAATAAGCTAGTAATTATTTCTGGAAAGGGAGGAGTAGGAAAGACAACTGTAGCAGTAAATCTTGCAATGAGCTTAGTGAGTGTTGGGCTTAGAGTAGGAATATTAGACGTTGACATAACGGGTCCGAACGTAATCAAAATGCTTGGCGTCAGTCCTGAGTTAAAACCTAGAGTCGATCCAGATTCTAAGAAATTTTTTCCAGTTGAAGGACCATTATCCCTGAAAGTAATGAGCATGGCTTTTTTAACGCAAAACGCGGATGATCCCATCATTTGGCGTGGACCAATGAAAATGGGAGCAGTTCGTCAATTTTTAGGTGACGCGGAATGGGGAGAGCTTGATTATCT
>JAUXAJ010000321.1 GCA_030620005.1 Promethearchaeota archaeon
ATAAAATCTGGCGATCCGGACTTAATTGTTTTAGATATTCAGCTTCCTGAAATGAGTGGAATTGAAATTTGCACAAAACTTAGAGAAATTGATAAGTTTAAGAACATTCCGATTATTGCGGTTACTTCTTTTGCCATGAAGGGAGATAAAAAGCGAATAATGCAAGCTGGATTTAACGAATACATTTCTAAACCCATAAAAGTTGCTGAATTCAGAGAAATAGTCAATAAATACTTAAAGTAGTTTTTTTCAATTTTAAATAAAAAATAATCATGTATGTAGAAGAATCTTTTAAAAATTGTTCTCTTTCTTAAAAAATAATAATGTTAATAATGTTAAATTTGAAAAAGAATATGGCATAAAAATTCCAAAGGATTCAAGACGGTCATTATTCTAGAATTAACAGTTTAATTCGCCATCAAGGTGAGCAATCTGAGTATTATAATGAGTACCATTATTGGTCAAATTACTTGAAGAATATAAGAAAATTTAAAAATCAAAAAAGTCTGTGATTTTATATTAATATTAAAAAAAGTAATTGAATCATCCCTTGAACTAGGTTGTAGGAATATAGAGAATTTCACAAGGGACGTCTCTATTTCTGGTGATGTCTCTCGTATAAGAATCTTGAATTTAAGAAGGAATAAAATGACAAAAATAGACGGACTTAATGATTTTACGGGATTGCAGTGAAAAAGAATAAAACTAATAACCTTTATTCTTTGGAAGGTCTCCATTCGCACCCGCACATTCCACATCTATACTTTTTTCCGTACATTTTTGGGTACATCATTATGACATTAGTTTTATCCAATAATTCTTTAATGAGAGGCATGTTTCGATTGCCACACTTTGGACATTCTCGTCTTCCTGAAATGCCAACGGTTATTTCATGTTCTTCTTTTTTTAATTCTGATAATGATACAAATTCTTTTTTCTTAATATGTTCAGGTAATTTAGGAGCAGATGTAATTTCGGCTTCGTGTCTTGACGGTTCAAGTGCTTGCATGAAATTTTCTTTTTCAACAATTAATTCAGAAGGTTTTTCAGGTCTTTCAACGAATAATGGATTCTGAAATTCTAATTGTTGGCTTTTAAGAGATGTACTGACAATATGCTCGCTAGAAATTCTTTTAACTCTTTCTAATTCTTGTTGTAAATATTTAATCATTGATTGAGACTCACTTGCTTCTCTTGTTAATTCTTCTATTTTTTTGTTAGCAACCAATAACTCTTGCGAATTGGAAGGAATAGACTGTTCTTTAGCACGACTATTGAGCCTTAATTTTAGTGATTCTGTCTCTTTTTGATATTCCTCGTTTTGTTTCATTAATTCTTGAATCATCCTTTTTGTATTACTCTCGTTCGCCCTGTAAAGTTCGTTTTCATCCATGAGTTGAGAAATTAAAGTTCTTGCATCGTCTAACTCAGCAATCTGATCCTTTAAAATTTCAATATGTTCGTTTTTTTGAACTAAATCCTGCCTTTGAGAAACGATCATATCTTTCAAGATTTGAACATCAATGGGAACATCCGTTTTGTTTTCAACACTGTTTTGCCATTCGTTTAGAAGAATTTCTTGGTCCTCTATAATTTTATTCAGTCTTTTAATTTTTTCAGATAAAGTTTCGACTTTCATTTCTAATTCTGCTCGAGTTTTATCATCTACTTCTGCATTTTCAATTAAATCCTTTAAATCCCTACTCATCAAACACCAACCTCATATTTAAAAAAATTATAATTCTAAAACTATACAAACTAATGAAACCATGTTCTTTTTTTTAATTTTTTAGTAAGTTTCCATTCGCCTCTTCATTCCTTGGGAGGTCTCCATTCTGCTCCACAAATTCCACACCTATATTTTTTTCCATACATCTTTGGATATTGCATTATTATAATAGTTTTATCTAAAAACTCGTGAATTAGAGCTTTTTTATTATTTCCGCACTTTGGGCATTTACGCGGAATTCCAACAAGTATTTCGCCGAGCCCTCTCCTTTCCCAAGAATACTTTAAATCTCTCTTTTCTGAGAATTTATACGTTTCTTGTAGTTCTGCTTCAATAACTTCATCTTTCTTTGGTTGTTCTTGCCGTTCAATTGGTTGTTCTTGTTCTTCCATCAATTTTTGTCTTTTGGCACTTATTTCCGAAGGTTTTAAAGGTCTTTTCTCTATTTCTATATCTTGAGGTTCTGCTTCAATAACTTCATCTTTCTTTGGTTGCTCTTGCTGTTCAATAGGTTGTTCTTGTTCTTCCATCAATTTTTGTCTTTTGGCAATTATTTCTGAAGGTTTTAAAGGTCTTTTCTCTTCTTCTATTTCTTGTGAAGCTGATGCAATTGGAGCTGTCTTTTTGAGGTTTTGAACTTCAATTTTTATAGATTCGATCTCTTTTAGATAAGCCTCGTTTTGTTGTTTTAATTGTTCAATCTCTTTGTTTTTTTGGACCAATTGTTTTCTTTGAGCAATTATCTTTTTATTTAAGGCTTGAGACTCGTCATTTGAAGTTGTTAACTCACTACTCATGGTAAGTTCTTCTTTTATTGTTTTAAAAATAATTTAATTTTTTGTAAAATAATAGAGCTTTAAGTTAAAAAATTTTGGGATATAATAGATAAGGCAAAAAAATTGAAAATTTATATACAATTAGAAACAAATTATTATCATGAATGAAAAATCGCGTGATTCATCCATATTGTATCTAGTTTTTTTTGTCATCGTTGTTACGATTGTTTATTCAACTCAAAACATGCTATCTCCAAACTTAGAGAGAATTTCTTATTTTTTTGGATTTGAAGGCGATACTGCTCAACTAGGGTTTTTAACTTTTTCGTATACCATTCTTGCAGGCATTTCCATAGCAATTTTTGGCTATCTTGCTGATAAAATCACCCGCAAATGGCTTTTGTTTTTTGGCACGTTGATTTTTTCAATCTTTGCAATTCTTACGATTTTTGTCCCATCGGGTTTAAGTGGATATTTTCTTTTCTTCTTTCTTACAGCAATGAATGGCATTGGGTTTGGAATGATTGTCCCCTCGATATTTTCGTTAATCGGGGATATAGTTTCTCAAGACGATCGTTCAAAAGGATATTCGTTCTTTTCAATAGCGTCTCTCCTTGGAGGAGCTATAGGGTTAGTATTAGCGACGGCAGTAGGATCTATAGATTGGAGAATATCGTACTTTTTCGCTGGAATAATGGGTTTGGTTGGTACGTCATTAGTTTTATTCTTTCACGAACCTTCTAGAATTGGCAAGGATTATTCGCATTTATTGGAAGAAGATGCGATTGATTACACGTATAGAATCAAGATTTCCGATTTAAAAGTTATATTCAAGAAGAAATCAAATATATGGTTAGTCGTTAACTTCGTTGATACAATACCCACTGGGATTATTCTCTTCTTACTTTTTTATTACATGTCGGATTACCACAACATTCCTGAAGGATTAGCGCTGATTTTTTTAATTTTGATTCTAATTAGCACCTTATTTGGAACAGTGATTTTTGGCTTTATTGGAGATAGTTTATTTAAAAAAGGGAAAAAGAGGGCAAGAGCGTTGTTAGCGGTCATAGGAAACATCGTCCCAATTCCTTTTGCTTATATAGCTTTAATTATTCCCTTTAAAGTTCCAGACAACGCGACAATCGGGGACCTTTTTCTAATTCCGGCAGCGGCAATCATGATTGTTTTCTTAATGATTGGATTGTTCGTGAATGGAGCCGTTAACGGCAACTGGTATTCATGCGTTGTAGATTTAAATCTTCCAGAGCATCGTGGAACAATATTAGCAACGGCGAATTTTTTTGACATAATCGGAAGAGCCATTGGACCCTTGATAGGTGCCTTAATTGCAGACGCTTATGGATTGGTTTACGGAATGATGATTTCAATACTTTTTTGGGTCTTTATCCCTTTATTTTGGATACCCGTGCTGAGAAATTTAATCCCTGAAATGGAAGCTACGGAGAGGATATTCAAGGAACGATTAGGTTTATTATCAAAAAATAATTGATTCAAAATGTAGTAGGCGTTTGAACACCCCGATATATCCCATGATGTCTTTTACAAAAACTTTAGTAAAAAAAGAATTTAAGATTACTCGATAAATGGAACTAAATCTTCACCAGAATAAGCGCAGTTGTTGCATGGATTAGGAAATTGATTGTTACATAATGATAAAAAATCTAAAAAAAACAAATTTTTGAGTCCCTTGATCTCAGATATCTTATTATCGCTCAGATCAATTTCTCTTAATTTTTTTAATTTTTTTAGCCCCCTGATCTCGGTTATTTTATTGTGGCTCAAATCCAATTCACTAAGATTCCTCAGATTTTTTAACCCTTTTATTTTCCTAATTTGGTTCCCACCGAGATCGAGCCCCTCTAGACTGCTCAAGTTCTCGAGTCCTCGGATCTCCTCGATTTGATTCTGTCCTAAATCAAGAACTTGCAATTTTATCAAGCGTTCAAGCCCTTGAATTTCTTCAATTCGATTTCCATTTAACCTGAGTACCTCCAAATTTTCCAAATTCTCAAGTCCTTGAATCTCTTTAATTTGATTATTCCTTAAATACAATGTTTTTAAATTCGTGAGATTTTCAAGGCCTTCAATGACCTGAATTTTGTTTGAGCCCAATCTTAAACGGTTTAATTGAGTTAAGTTTGATAAACCTTCGATGTCTGAGATGCTTTCGATGTATCTAACGGAAAGATTTAAACTATAACCTTCACTGCCCCGTTCGATGGGATATTTTATTCCTTTGATCGTAATATGATTTTTAAGTTCAGACATTTTCATTTTTAGTCTAATATAAGAGTAGTAATTTACATATCTATAGATTACCTGACTTATAATTTTGTAGCAATATCATTAATTTTGTTTATTGTCTTTTTAAACTTGTCTATTTTTAGGAATTGATCATTAACATTCATGAGTAAGTAGGCTCCAGAATTCTTCCAATCATCGTAAGATTTCTCAAAATTAACTTTTGAATCGTCAAATTCATCTTCTCTCGGATCTATTCCGTTAAAGACTGGATTGAATTCGTTATCCAATCCAACATCCTTCGAAATAGTTTCGAATTTTTTAGGACAGTGAATATCTGACGATTTCCTCGATATAAAATATTTAAATTTTTTTTTTTTTTTAAATATTTGTGTTATTAATTTTTAATTTATATTATTATTGGT
>JAUXAJ010000251.1 GCA_030620005.1 Promethearchaeota archaeon
ATTCTAAAGTACACGTCTTCGTTCTTGGACATGTAAGCGTATCTTGGTAAGTTCAAACTCACGCTTTGTAGAGAGCCAATGGTAACGTAATTTTCCCATACATTGACATTTTCTCTTTTCTCCGAATCCAAAACGCATTTACTTATTATCTCGTTACGACTAAGAAACATTCTACAACATTGGCTGTGTATTTCATCTGGCATCCAGTCCGGACACATGTTAAGAAAATAAGGAGTGCCCATCGTTGCTACTTCTTCCATTATTTTTAAATAAGACGGTTCGAATTCTTTTAACCATTCTTTTTTTATTTTAACCTCGTGTTTAGGAAAAGCAAAAAGCTTACCGTTATAATCACTTTGAATATATACATCCGTACGAGCGTCAAAAAGTTTTAGGCATTCTTCTGTATAATCTCCGTAATATCCAAAGATTTTACCGTGATGACCTATTGCAGGAATATCAAGCAAGCCTTTTGGGATAGTTGGAGTGCACGAGATTGATGTAGATGTTACTTGCCCTCCTCTGGCTGCAAAAATTTGATTGGTTTCAAAAATCAAGCACTGCATGCTTTGTTTAATCTCTTTATCACTAACACCTCTTGCGTATGGAGCGAGAAATGTAGTAACGTAATCATAACCTTGTTCCCCTGAAAATTCTCCTTGTATGGTTCCTAACCATTTTGCGAGATGAGTCACAGCCACCCGCAAACTTCCTGCTGGACCGGACTTACTACAATGAGCCCAACTGTTTACTGGAGGTAAACCATGCTCCAGAATCATACGGGCGTCCCATACTTGATAAAAAGGACGCAAGTCGAAATACCGGAGCATGTGCACGTGAATATCTCCGTACAAATGTGCTTTTGATTCTTCCGAATCTAAAATTCTTAAAAGCGCATATTCGTCTGAAATTCGATTCGCAGCCCAGTGATGAATGCTCTCGGGATTCACATCTTGATTTGTATTTTCATTCACGCCATTTTCTAGTATTGTTTCGTAATCCATTAAAGGCATTCCAATTCTGATGTATAATTTTCGTTCTTCTTCGAAATGTTGTTCAGATAGCACTGAGCACACTATTTCCCTGATGTGTGGTCCCGAAAGGAATTTCATTCCTGAGGAAATGATTCTACGAACGACGATTTCTGTTATATTATTGGCAGATTTTTTATCTATTCCGGTCTCTTTAATTATGCTTTGTTCGATTTTTACGGGATCGAATTGTACCATATCTCCTTCAGTTCTAAAAACTCGAGGAAATAAGGTTCTTAGATATAAATTTCTTAAATTGTCGTCTTTTTCGCATTTTGTTTCTTTTTCCGTTTTAGATTCTGACATTATTATCATCGTTGACCATTCTTTCAGTTTATTTCAATATTCTTATATTTTGTAAGGGGTGAAGTACAATTAGTTGTAAATTACTAATTTTTGTCGGCACCTCGAACATGATTAAAAGTGTTATTAATTCATTATAATGGTTAATATTTTCCTCTTTAGATATAAAAATTTACTTATTTTTCAAACATAAACTTATTCTATTAACGCTTTATTTTAAATTCTATGAACGGCATATTTAAACTCCGAAAATTTTTTTTGCTTCTTGCAGCAAATCCAATACAAAATTAAAGCCTTATACCTTAATTGCAATCTCAAAATTTTGTCGTAAATATTGATATTTAATAAAGCAAAAACACTTGAAAAAAATTTTATAACGATAGTTAACAATATTATTTAAACAAAAAATGAAAATTCTCATAAAAAGGTAAAAATAAAATGATAAAAGGACCAATCAATAGAGAAAATGTCGAATCAGTTAAACCTTTAGAAGGAATATTTAGAAAAACACTAACATATAACAGCAGTGTAATGTTATGTCATTTCATCTTAGAAAAAGACGCGATTATCCCCTTACACGATCATAAAGCGCACCAGATTGGATATGTAATTAGTGGAAAAATACAATTTTTAACTGAGACTCGAGGCAACTTCATTGCTAAAGAAGGCGATAGCTACGTTTTTGATTCAATGGAAAAACACGGCGCAGAGATTTTAGAAACTGCTGAAGTCATTGAGGTTTTTAGTCCAACAAGAGAAGATTACAAATGATGATACAAAAAAAATCATCTTTACCACTGATATATGGCTACGGAAAAAATTGCTAACACGCAAAATATGAATTCTCCTATTAACCAATCCAAGAATATTGGTTTTTTCTCGGCCCTATTGTTTTTTAATTTCATTGCCATTGCAAAGCATAAAGCGCTTGATGTGCCAGTAAAAAGTATGAAAGAAAATGACATGGCGTCTAGTGCAATTTCACTAATATCTAGGAGATCAAGTATGCCCCATATACCCATAAATCCTCCAAGAACGAGAATAAAAATCCAACCCGAAAATTGTATTATTTTTTCAAATTTAACATCTTCTTCTAATGTAGTTGGCCGCCTGTCAATAGTTTTTTTTTTTTGTTTTTGACATATTAAAAATTCCTATTAATTTTGTCTGCTTTTAAGGAATAATATCGCTTTTGCGATATCTCCGCCACAATTTATTAGCGTTGCTTTCGCTTCTTCTTTATCCACATTTGCTTGAGCAGCAATTAGCATTATATCATTTTCCGTTATTGTAGGTTTAACATCAACTTCTTCTATAAACTCCATGTCTTCTATTTTTTCTCTATCACCAATAAAAATTTCATCAGGTGAGTATTCTTCTGCCGTTCCAACAACTTGATATATCTCTTGTCCCGCCTGTTTCATTAAAACAACCTCGGGTTGCTCAATAACTAGAGTTTTCTCGGAACCTTCAATAATTACGCGAGTGGCGTCTATTTGGTTCATATCAATTCCTTGCTGTTGCATTTTCCTTCTCATTTGTCTTGAGGCAAACTGCGATCCATCTCGTTTTTTGACTGCTTGCGTGCGTTTTGGTCGACTATTTGCCTTTTTCTGCATTTCTTTAGGCAATTTCATTTCTTTAACACTAAATAAATCATGTTGTATTTTATAAAATCCTTCATGTTTATTTTATTTTCCTTGTTTATTATTTTTTTTTGAATGTGTTTTTGTTACTTTCATATAGTTACAAAACCCTTTCGAGTATTTATAGCGATTCCTCTTTTAAATGTTTTTACATAAGTAATAGGGATTTTCAACTTTCCGATTGCTAACAAAGTGTCATTTTGATCCACAACAATTACTTCGTCCAAAGGTCTTAAATCGTGATCGATATCAACAATGTGTTTGCAGAAAACATTTCGACCTTTTTTTATGAATTCTGATATTTCGTTTAAAACAATTGCTCTTAACCTTGGAGGCGACGTGTTAATTATTATTTTTTTAGCAGAAAATAAACTTAACGTAAAAAATCCGTTGGTTGGTCTTAGGTTAAGCATCAAATCATTATCAGAATAGATATATCTAATTTTATTCGTATTTTTAGAGCGTTCAATACGAATTCCATCTTCGTTTTTAAAGAGGATATCTGTTATATCATTACCAAATTGATAGTTCGAAATTGATTTTATTTTTCTTAATCCTAATAATAATTGATTGTTCATGTTTATTAAAAAACAAAAAATAGTTTGAACTTGAAATAAAAACTAATGTCATATTTCTTTGATTTAAGATTATTGTAAAATCAGGTGTATAATTTAGAATCTATGCTTTTATCTTTAATTTTTTTCAAGACTTTATCGACAGCGTTAATAAAGTCTCCCTGATGAATTATATCATTATCCTTTCTAATAGCAAACATCCCTGCTTCAGTGCAAATTGCCTTAATATCTGCTCCTGTTGCACCTTCCGTTAATTTTACCAATTTTTTTACGGAAAAACCTTTTTCTATACTTAGATTTCTCGTATGAATTTTAAATATCGATTCTCTTGCTTCTTCGTCGGGAATTGGAAATTTTATCATCCGATCAAACCGTCCAGGTCTTAACAAGGCTGGATCTAAAATGTCAATTCTATTTGTTGCTCCAATTATCTTCACATCTCCTCTTTCTTCAAAACCATCCAATTCACTTAATAATTGCATTAAAGTTCTTTGAACTTCCCGATCTCCAGACGTAGCGATTTTTAATCTCTGTGAGCCTATTGCGTCAAGTTCATCTATGAACAATATTGTTGGGGCCTTTTGTTTTGCTAAATTAAAGATTTCTCTAACCAAGCGAGCACCTTCACCAATAAACTTCTGTACTAGTTCAGATCCAATTATTCTAATGAATGTAGCTTCCGTTTCATGAGCTACAGCTTTGGCTAACAATGTTTTACCGGTACCAGGAAGTCCATAAAGTAAAACTCCATTTGGAGGATCAATCCCTATCCTTTTAAAGAGCTCAGGTTTCTTCAACGGTAATTCAACGGTTTCCCTTACTTCTATGAGCTGTTCCTCAAGTCCACCCACATCATTATAAGATATATCTGGAACTGAATCAATTACTTCCATTCCCTTGACAAAAGGATCCAATTTTGTAGGTAAGATTTCCATGATTGCGAATGTTCGCTGGTTTAAAGCAACTCTCATTCCGGATCTCAATTCTTCTTTTTTAACTTTTCTGCTAGTATTTACCACAAAACTAGGTCCTGTAGAGCTCTTCACGATTGATCTTCCTTTTTCATCCAGTAGATCGATAACTGTTGCAGAAACAAGAGGAGGTTCTCTTAATCTATCGATTTCATTTCTTAGACCGTGTAGCTCTTGTTCTAACCTCAATCTTTCGGCATCTAACAGTTGTTTCTCAGTTTCTAAATTTCTGAGTCGTTTTTCAAGGTGGCGGGTATATGTGATAAGATATTCCCCATCTTCTTTAACTCCTTCCTTCTTTTTCTTATCTTTTATCGTTGGCAAATGGAATAAACCTTAAACCTTTATCATATAGCAAATAGCAAAATTCTTCCTATATAAAAAATATAAACTTAAGACAATATAAATATAGACTTTCTAAAAATTTAAATCCGTTAAGTAACATATTTTTTGATTTTTAAAAAATTTTTAGATTATATTATATAACAATTACTCTCTAAAACCGTAAAGCCTTTAAAAACGAAATTTGCAAGAACAAATAAGATATATAATATAAAAATACCTCTTTAGTACAAGGAATAGGAAGTTTTATTTTTTAAACACAATTACTTTTTAATGCATGTATGCCAAAACGATCGAGCGATATTAATAAGGAATGTCAAATCTGCGGAAGTCTAATTTGGGGGAAAGGGCAAAAAGTCTTATTAGAAGGAGCAAGAATAACAGTCTGTCAAGTATGTGCTCAATATGGGACTAAAATTCACGAAAGACCGAGGGTTAAAGTTCAAAAACATCCTCAAGTTAATAAATTCAAAACGCCTCAAAAAAAATCTTTTAATAAGAGAGATGGTTTCTTAGAACCATCGTTAGAAATAGTAGAGGATTATGGAAAGAGGGTCAGAAACGCTCGATATGCAAATAACCTCACGCAAGAACAATTCGCTAAAAAAATACACGAAAAGGAATCGCTAATTAGAAGGATAGAAGCTGAAAAAGTGAAACCTACAATCAAAATAGCTAAAAAAATTGAAAAAGCTTATAATATTAGTCTATTGAAAGAAACTGATGATATCGAAATTGATACAAGAAAATACTTGAAAAAATCAAAAGGCTCATCGCTTGGCGATTTTATTAAGTAATTAATTTTCAGGTTTTGATGATAATTTAATTTTTTGATTTTGCGCGATCCTTTTTTTTAGAAATTCAATTATTTTTTTATTATCTTGAGCTTCTAAAGGACTTCCACAACCAGGGCATCTGAAATTAAGTTCAAAAGCCTCGTCAAAGTTAAATTTAAAAATGGATTCTTCACAACTATTACAGATGAAGAAATAATTATTAACTTCAAAAGATAGACGATCTCTTAGCTTCCGCTGAACCAATTTCTTCTTTTCAAGAAGAATTTCTTCAAGAAGATCGAATTCGTGCCACCAATAATATATAAACCATTCCGGAGTTTACTTGAATAAAGTAGACTTTCCCGTGGATTTATCACGAATCCGTCTGAACTGAGCGACTTTCTGGCTATAGAGTTTGTATAATGTTTTGCGGACGGTGTTTAATTTCAAAATTTCATCATTTGTTGGCTCTAAATCAATGCCTTTCTTTGCTATTCGCACCTTGATGCTTTCTGTAATATCTTCATCTGTTATATCATCATTCTCAGAATTTATTAACTCAATTCCTACCTCAATTGCAACATCGCCATTTATCATATATAAGAACGATTTCAACAACGAATTCAATTCTTTAATTTCTCCAATCCCTCTTTTTAGTTATAGACTTATTATGATTGAGAATAATTTTTCATGAAAATTAAATTTTATTGTTAATTGAGGGTATTTTTAAAAAAAAATTTTGATTGGAATTTAAAAATCTTTAATCTAAGACCGACAATAATCGTGGTTATATCAGTTCTTTTAATGTCGGAAAGGATAAGAAGATATTCTTTGAAAAGAAATCGCCTTTTTGTCTATTTTCGGTAAGAAAATTACTATATTTGAGCTCATCTGTAAATTTTATTGTTTCCGACAAATTCAGAGGTGATAAAGATGAGAATTTTGTCGTTATTATTTTAACGACTTTTAAATTTTGATTTATAATTTAAATTTTAAAATAAACTCAATTATTTAATTCTTACATTATTTTAAAGTTTTTATACAACTATAGAATATTGTTTTTCTATTAATTCTCCATCAACTGTAACAGAACGAAACATAATTCCCTTTCTAATTGCCATTATTCGTAATTTCTTCGAATCTATAACATCCTTTGGTAATTCTATGTCCGTTATTTTATAGTTATTTGAAATTATTATCGTTTTCCATTGTTCGGGAAGTTCAGATTTGAAATCTCTCATTGCTGAATCTATAATAATGTTATCATTTTTTTCAGAATTAGCAATAATACCGCTGCAAAATTGTATCCTCTTACTAATAACATCATCTTCTACTTTTTTCTTTGAAGGTTGAGGAATTCTTTTTTTTGTAGTAACTTTACAAGTAGGAGATACATTAAAAGACAATAAATAATAGCTATCTTTTCTAAATTTCTCAAGGCTTTCAATTAAAATGTTATTATCTATTGTATCAATAATATCAGCTTTATATTTTTGAGTTTTACCAGCTGACCTTTTTAATTTCCAGTCTAATCCTAAACTGGTAATTGTATCACTTATGTCACCGCCAGAAATTAAGACACCTGTAATTTCGAATGTATCTTCTGGATTGGAAATTGATCTACTAACTATCTCTAAAATTAAATCTTCATACTCAAAACTCCCCTTTAGTGTTAATTTAACTTTACTTCTTGTAATTTTTATAACGGGGCCGAGAAAGATTCCTCTGGAATATCTATAAAAATGACGATGAATATTTTTATGATTATTAGCGGGATCTTTTAATTGAGGAGATTTAATTAACTCAGAAAGAAAATGCATTTTTATTTTTTTACCTACTTTTTTATTATTTAAAACTACATACTAGAGTATTTTGAATTAAATTTTTTCTATCTTATATATCTACATATCACATCATTTCATAAAGTTTTCCACTTGTATTATCT
>JAUXAJ010000063.1 GCA_030620005.1 Promethearchaeota archaeon
CATGAACGGAATAAAACTGTGTAGCAACCATTTTCTTGATAAATCTTATGAGGAAGCATACGATTTGGAAAAAGAAGCCTTATTGTGGTTCGAACACGACGATAAAGAGCAATTTATTAAAGATTTTAGAAAAAAATTTGAATAAAATTCTTAGTCAAGAAAGGCTAAATGCAAGGTTAATAAGAATTTAATTACTTAAGGGTTGTTCGAAAATAACTTCCCCTTTTATTAATAAATTAATAAAAAAGCTTTTTGAAAAAAAGCCATTCGACGATTTTGATCGCAAGGATTGTTTCACGATTCAATGCTTCTTTCACAATAAATAGGAGAATAATATACGGTGAATGGGAGAACAAAGTTGAACGGCTTAATGAAATTTTCTTGTTCCACAATATCTTTTATACAAAAATTTTTAAATAAAAATTAATTCCGAACAAATCCTGCAGCTTCTCTGATGAAATCATCAGCTTGATTGGAATTGCCAGTATCGTGGATAAAGGCATGGTTCGCGTTTTTGAAGGGAAATTAATAATAACCTTATAAGTATAAAAATCGTAATTTTAAATATATTAATTTTAAATTAACAAAAAAAACAAAAAATAAATGATCTAAATGAAATTTGCTAAAGAAATAAAAAACTTGAAATTGAATAAATATCATCGTTCTTTTCTCGTTCTCATAGTGGTTGTTTTTATCTCATCCATGACCGCTTTCTTCTTTCAAAATGACTTCGGGAGGATCGATGTTAAAACCATAAAAATCGTCGATGAAAACGGAAACACCATAACTGGTAAGTTATATAGACCAATTCACGCCACTGAAGACAATCCGCTTCCAGGAGTGCTTTTACTTCACGGTTTAAATAACGACATGGATACGGAAGGAGGGGCGGCTTTAGAACTTGCTCGACGGGGTTTTGTCGCACTGGCACTTTCGCAGCTTGGACACGGTGATTCTGTCAGTTATGGACAACCTTCGGGAATGGACTTATTGGCCGGAGACACCGGTGCAATGGGCGCAAACGAAGCGTATCATTACCTTCAAAACTTACCTTTTGTCAACGCCCGAAGAACAGGTTTGGTGGGTCATTCAATGGGTGGTGGAAATGCAATTTCGGTCGCGTTAGCAAATCCCAACCATTGGGCAATTGTCATTCAAGCGGGTGGACCTCAAAATTTGAAAGGATTAGGAGGAACTTTGCACAATTACCTTCAAATATGGCCGCGTTACGAAGAATTTGTCCCAGAAAGTAGGGACGATTTCATTTCCGAAGGATTAGCTCAAATTGAGGAAAATACCGGCGAAACAGCAGTGCTCGAAAAGATTTACGGTAGTTTCTCTAAAGGAACTGCTCAAAAATATACGTTAATTGAAAGCACGCATCCAGGAGAGACTTGGAACTCAATAAGCATATCTGAAACGTGTGACTGGATGGTTCGGGCTTTAAAAGGTGGAACAAGTGATTCTGGAGCACCAATCGCTACACAACAAACATATCAATTGAAAGACGCTTTCATGGTGATAGCTTTAGTCGCTGCTGTCCTTTCCACGCTTCCTCTAGCGAGCATTTTATTAAAGAAAGAAGCGTTCAAAGATATCGTTCAACCCATTCCAGAACGAGTCTTTAACGAAGGTCGTTCTTGGTGGAAAGCAGCAAGCATTAATTCTGCTATTGGAGGAATCTCATTCATAATATTACCGATGCTTGGCTTGATAATTGGGCTCTTAATGCCATTATTCATGCTTAAAACGGCAAATGGTGCGTTATTCTGGCTGTTGATAAACGCGCTGATCTGTTGGATTCTTTTTAAAAGATGGTACAAAAAAACGAAGGAAACGGATAAGATCACTGCTTTCGATGTAGGGGTTTCTTTTGACGTTGAAAAGAAGGTATACGATCGTGAAATCTTGCTCAAGACGGTTGTTTTAGCAGGAATATTGTTTTTCTATTTATACACGATCGTAAGCATATCTCAATCAATATTAGACATTGAATTTCGCTATAACTGGGCCGTATTAAAAATGTTTAACGGAATTCGGCTTGGTCAATTCCTATTATATCTATTGCCAATACTACCATTTTTCTTGATAAATGGTGGGGTTTTCTTGTTCGGTCAAATCCGCCAAAAAGAATACGAATCTTCTACAAAAACTTTCGTTATTTGGTGGATAAAAATAGTGTTTGCCATGGAATTTGGTCTATTTGTAGTCTTTCTCGTCAATTATGTTCCAATGTTGTTTGGTACAGCTGCAATTTTTGGCAACATGTATATAGTGCTATACATGATATTTGCCATGCAAGTATTACCCCAGTTTGCCCTGATTTTTTTTCTAATGACTTATTTTTACAGGAAAACAGGAAAAATCTATCTTGGTGCGTTCATGGCTACAATCCTAACAACTTGGATAATGGCCGTGAGTTCCGTATGTGCTTAACGAAAACAATTAATAGTTATTATCAACTAACAAACCCTCACGATTAGTGAGGTATTTTTTTTATTTTTTTTTTTTTAAAAATCGATAAGGGCTCGAACACGTTGTAAATCGGAAGCAATTACAACTTGGAGGCGAAGTGCGCGATTTTATTTATTAAGAAAAAATCATTTATACATGCAAAAGATTTTGGAATTAATCAGAAAAAAGTAAAAAAATTAAAAATCACGAAATGAAATATAAAGGATTAAATTTATTAAAAGTTCGCATTGAGCGCGGAGTGGCGTTTGTAACAATCGATAATCCACCTATCAACGTTTTAAGCACTCAACTACTCATAGAACTTGCCAGATTTGCTCTCGAAGTCGAGAAAGATGATGATGTAAGGGTCATTGTTTTTGATAGTGCCGATCCTGATTTTTTTATAGCACATTTCGATGTTGTATATTTGAAAAAAGCCCCCAATACATCACCGCGTAAGCCTAAAAACCTTACTGGAATGCACCCAATTCTCGAAAAATATCGCACCATGCCCAAGGTATCGATCGCTAAAATCGAAGGTATTTGTCGTGGCGGTGGCAGTGAATTCGTGTTAGCGCTTGACATGAGATTTGGAGCTGTTGGAAAAACTCTCTTGGCTCAACCGGAAATTTTTATTGGTATTATTCCTGGTGGTGGTGCTACGCAGAGGCTGCCACGTTTAATAGGACGATCTCGTGCCATGGAAGTCATACTAGGAGGCAGAGATTTTTCAGCTGAATTGGCCGAACGTTACGGTTATATTAACCGTGCTCTCCCCCCTGAGGAATTGGCACCATTTGTTGAGGACCTTGCTTACCGGATTGTTTCGTTCCCAGCAGAATCGCTCGCTCTTGCAAAAAAATCGGTTCTTAACGCTGAAAAATTACCTCTAATTGAAGGATTAATCGAAGAAAGTCACATTTTCAATCAATCACTGGTGTTACCGGTAGCTAAAGAGCGAATGAAAGTGTTTCTTGAATTGGGCGGACAAACACGGGAGATAGAAATAGAATCCTCTTTAAGGGAAAATGAATTTAATGAAAAACTTGAGAAATTGCATCGTCAAGAACAATAGGAAACTAATTTTCTCACAATACAAAAATAAACAAAATCTTCCAAAAATAATTCCAATTCAATTCCCATTTTTTAAGTTGACTAAATTATAGAGAAAAATTCAAAACTCATGAACTATTTCTTTTTTCATGGAGACTAAACAGTTTAAGGACATTTTATTTAAAAAAGAAGATAATGGAATTGTAACAGTTACCTTGAATAGACCTGAACGGAAAAACGCGTTATCCGCTTTAACGCTTTTAGAATTGTGGTACGCTATCGACCATGCTGAAAAGGATAACGATATAAAGGTCATGATCTTGACTGGTTCTGAAGAAGCAAACGCGTTTTGTTCGGGAGGGTATTTCAGTGTGAAAGATGTCAGGAAAGATATCCCTCCGGAGCACCTTAAAGAGATAAATTTAAGGGATATGGCCTCTAAAAAGTTGTGTCTTAAATTTTGGGATTTTAAAAAACCAATAGTTTCAGCAATTAATGGACTAGCTGTAGGCGGAGGATTTACTTTGCCTATAATTTGTACCGATCTCATATATGCTTCACAAGACGCTTGGTTCGGGCTTTATTTTGTTAAGCGTGCCGTAATGCCCGATTTTGCAACGACTTATCTCTTACCTTTTTTAATCGGGTTTGCCAAGGCAAAGGAATTGTTTTATTTAGGAGATAAAATAACGGCTGAAGAAGCTGAAAAACTCGGCTTGATAAATAAAGTTTTACCCAAAGATGAATTGATGCCATACGCAAGAGAGATTGCGTTAAGGTTAATCCCTCCAAAGGGTCCGAGCTTGTCAATTAAATTAATGAAGAAGACGATTCACGCCTATTTTAGGGACATAATCGAAAAACAACTGGATTTAGAAAATAAAAATTGGGTAAAAACTATCATTAGCAGCGATTTCAACGAATCTCTAATAGCATTAAAAGAAAGACGAGAGCCAAATTTTAAAGGAAAGTAGTTCGGCGCTTGAAGATGGAGAGCACGAGAAATATTTGGCGTGAATCTCCCCCACTCTCGAGCGAATCTTGGAGAAAAAAGACATGCTGGAGTGATGGATATTTTTGCACGTCTATAGATAATGCTTTTATTAAGATCCTTAGGCAACACATTGAAAACCAAGGTTGAAACATTTGTTATTTTAAATTTAATGCGTCTCTTTGATTGACATCAATCATTTCGTAATCTACTGGGTCAATAGTTCTGAATAGGAAGAAACTGATTGCTAATACGCACGAACATACAACCGACAATATAAAATACATGTCAAAAAATGATAAAGATGTTGTAGCAAGATACGAAAACAACCAGGTTCCACCTAATAACGTGCCAAAACCTTGTCCCGCGTTCCAAGATGCTATGAGGATTGCATAATAAGTGCTTATTAGATAAGGGTAGTATTTTTTCGCTACAGAACCTCTAATTGCCATTCCTGATATTAATAACCACGCCTGCATTACCCCGAAAATTATTTGAATGAGGATTCCTATAACAAGCGCAGGTACAAAACCAGTTATGAACAAGAATGGCACTACGCTTACCAGACAGAAAGGAATATATACAATATATGCAAGCAAAGCTGTCTTTTTTCGGTTCACATCTGCGTATTTTCCAGTAATGAGCGATCCAATTACAGTTCCAAGTCCGTTAAAAAAGTAGAAAACTGAAGACCACACGAGTAATTGAATCACACTACCACTCGTTATTGATAATATTGTTGATGACACATTGATTTCTCCAATTGATATCAAAATGACATATGTATTAAAAGTAACTAATACACCTCCAGTAAAAGCTGCTGTAAAAGTCCATGAAATAACTTTCCAATTCCTTTTTTTAGTAACTATAGAAGTTAAGTCTCGCCCCATTTTTTCAGTAGAAATTTCGCTAAGTGAAGGTTCTTCGATGAAATAAGGAAGTATACACGCAGTTAATTCTAATATTCCTGTCAGCAGGAAAAGAATTGGTATTATCCCTAAAGCCGTAAATATCAAGCCCAACAACAAGCCACCTGCCCCCATCCCGAGTAGAAGGCACGTCCAAGTGAAGCCCTGTATTTTCCCTAATCTTTCTTTCGGCGTAACATCAAGTATTAACCCGTCAAGCGCTGTGTCGGAAAATGCCGTTCCTAAAGAAGAGAGGAAGTACATTACAGCTACGTAACCATAGATAGAGTCGTCCTTGGGAAAGTAAGCGGCCACAATGAACCACGAAATAACTCCAAAGACACCAAAACCAACTATGAAAGGGAACCTTCGACCAAATCGTTTCGACCCCCATCGGTCGTTTAAAATCCCTACGATTAACTTTATTGACCATGGAATGGTTCCAATGGCTATAATTAATGCTATTTGAGCAATATCGTATTTAGCTCCCAAAGTCTGTGCAATATAGATAGGAAAGATTAGTGGAGGTATCGCCTGACAAAATCCCTCGATGAGATAAAACCACGCGAAGATATACGTGTATGATTTCTTGTACTCAATTATATTTGTACTATTACTATTTTCCATGAAGAATATTATGAGATATGACTATAAAAAGATTTCAGAAGAAAATTTTTCAAAACATTTTTTCACTCTTGAAAGTAAATATTTATATTATCTTTGAACAAATTATTTTTATGAATTCTAATAAAAATTCATACAAGTATAATAATAAAATTTTTAGTTTTTATTATTTCATTGAGGGATACGTGCAGGGGATAAGATAATATTAATCTAATATATCTCCCTAAACCAATGCTTGTTTTCCCTCCATATTTAGCCCAAACTCTAGGTGGATCTTACGATATAACCCTTTGGTTAATCGTTGTATTCATAGGGAATCTTCCTTGGTCCATAAAATTAATCGTTGGCTTAGCTGGAGATAAATGGGGTTCTAAAAAATATGGAAGAAGATTTCCGTGGATATCCAGCTTTGGAATATTTGGTGCTATATGGTGGATCGTAATGGCTTTTTATTTACCAACAGACCAGTCAATATACGTTTACTTTGCTCTATTTTTCTTTTGTACACAATTGGGGGCTGCATTCTCAGACACGGCGCTTGACGGGTTGATTCTTGATGTTACTCCTAAAAAAGATTTAGGAAAAGTTCAAGGCTTCACTTGGACGTTCATGCTCCTCGGAATGGGTGCTGGTGGAATGCTTCTCGGTTTGATTTTTCTGGCGTTGGAGGCAATTCCTATACTATTAATCCTTACGGGCATCTTAACGATCGTATCTAGCTTACTTCCAGGTAAAATAAAAGAACCTGCGTTTACAAAACTAGATACAAGAAAAATGGGGAGTGATTTACTTTCCGTCTTTACTAAACGTAGAAATTACGTTATTTTTATCTTTACATTTTTAGCTGCGATAACAAGTGTAGTCATTTTAGAATTTTTTAACTACGCAATTTTGATAGCCATAAATGTCATAGATGTACAAGACACAGTATTATCAATTACGAGTGGTGCTGCGGTCGACCTGCTTGGATGGAGCTCAGTTTTTTATTTTTGTAATGGTTTGGGAACGGTTATAGGATCGTTAATCTCGGGTAAATTAACTGATAAAAGTCGAAAAAAATCATTAACACTTTCTTATTTAATATATCTACCTTTTTGCATGATAAGTGTTATACCCTTTTTATTAACGGGCGGATTTATTTTAGCTCTAATATATGGGTTAATTGGTCAAGTAATATTTGGTACTGTCGAGGGGTGGCGTGTCGTAGTCTCTCAAACGATTAGAGGCGATCTGACTAGAACCCACTATCCTGAGTTAAAAACGACTTACTACGCTTTATTGATTTCTATTTCGAATCTTGGTCAAAATTTCGGAAGATTATTTGCGGCGGGGATTTTTTCAGCGCTTGCAGGATTTACGCTTGATTATTATTTAATGTATTTCATTCTAGCGATGTTTTGCTCGGGAAATTTAGCCATTAGTTTCTTGTTTTTCAGGAAAATTAATCCAAAAGATTACGAGCTTGGCGATGCTACGGAAGAAGGGGCAAAAGAAATATATTTTGCTTGAAGATTAGATTTTTCACTGAAAGCCTATATTGAATCGAAAGTTGTAGTTACAATCCTTTTTTTTATTTTTTTATTTTTATCTATGGTAGTTCTCAAGAGTTCAAGGTTTCAACTTAAGAAGAAATTATCAAAATCTTTAATATCGTTAAATCTTTAGTATCGTTAAGGAACGTTATTTAATGGAAACTAACCATATTTATAGCACGATCTAGAAAAAGAAAAGAATTGAAAGCAGTAAAAAGATAATTATAAACCAAAGAAATATACAGTGGAAGGTACATGGCTAATAGAGATGATTCAAAAATTTATATTGGTAGAAAGAAAAGCATGAATTATGTAATGGCAGCAATGATGCCAATAAACGATGGAAATCATTGCGTACTACTAGCTCGCGGTAGATCTATTTCCCGTGCGGTTGATGTAGCAGAAATTCTCATTAATGTTTTTGTTAAAGGCGCAAAATACGGTGAAATTAAAATTGATACCGAAGAGCTAAAGAATGACGATGGAACGATTACAAACGTGAGCTCCATAGAAATTGAAATATTACCGCCATGAGAACAAAATAATCTAAATAAACACTTAATTCTGGAGAAAATCAGGAGAATTACTCGTTTCTTTTTTTTTTTATATTCCAAATAGTTCTAATATTTTTCACGAAATTTATAACGAAATTTTTAATTCTTCTAATTTATCTTGTAATGCCTCAACATCTTTTTTTGTTGCGTGGTTATCGTTGATCTTTTTCATTAATTCCACAAAACTCTTGATTAATGGATGTTCTAGGACGACACACGTTTGATTCATGGTATTCACGTCCAGAATCAACGCTGATTCTAACTTTTCACCCATTCCTAAAATATCTTTTAACAGTAATTCGTTGTTATCGTTATAACTTAAAATTAAAATATCTTCTGCTATTTGTGAATTGTCATTTTTCCTAATTACTTTAAACTCGCACAATTTTAATTTTTCACCTCTTTTTAATGTAAACATTGAGTGTGTGTTAAATATAATAGCAAAAGGTTGTTTTTTAAATTTTCAAAAATTAAAAAAAAATTCGATTGGGACGCTTTTTTAACCTTACTCGAGAGTATCGTGGAATCTGATGATTTAAGAATTCTCTATGCGAGCAATCAAGGGGCCACTGCCATTTTTTCGGACGAATTGAATTCAAGAAACCTTAAGAAATGCGATTTTAAAAAAATTTAGCTAACAAGAAAAATACATGATTAGGATTATAAATTTTCAGATTATTTACTACATTTACTAATAAATTCCTTGAAATTTTATTTTATTTTATTTTATTTTGAAAATCATAAAAATTTTTAAATAATGGTATGATTATTAATTATGATATTTTGAAGTTCCAATAGCATAAAATCTTATTCATTAACAATTACGATAGTTTCGTATATAATTTGGTTAATTATATATGTCAATTAGAACCGAATTCCAATATAATTGTTGAAGATGATAATACATCGATAGATGAGATAAAGAATTTATCGATTGATAGAATTATTATCTCACCAGGTCCAGGACATGAAAAATATGACACTGGTACCGTAATTCCAATAATTAAAGAGTTTTATTCGAAAATTCCTATTTTAGGGATTTGTTTGGGCCATCAAGCGATTGTTGAAGCATTTGGAGAGGATCCTGATAAGGAATATGTTGGTCGAGCAAAATTCTATTCTAAAGAAATCAAAGAAAAATTTATTCCTTAAAAGGAATTAAAATAAGAATCAACAACTTCTAATCGCTTCGGAATAAATTCATATAAAAGGTTAATATATTTATCTAAATCAAACTCTTCTGTACTTTCAAAAACCCAATCAATATCAACTTCATCTTCATCAACCGTGATTGGTTTCCAGGGAAACTCATACATTTCAGTATATAAAACATCTTTTATTGTTTTGTGATTTCGTGATAACAGCGTTAAAATGAAGTTCTCTGTCCAAAGATCTTCTCTCAATTCTTTCCAGCGTTGAGAGCAATCTTGCATAAATTCCATATTATTTAATAATCGACAATATAGCTTGTTTGTTCTTTCGATATAGTAGATTGAAGTATCCGCAAAATTATATATATACCAACCCCGCTGTCCAAAAGAATCATCATAGTCCCAAGGTACAAGATACAATTTACTCGGATACGTGTCTCGAACTATGAAATAATTAAAGTTCCAAAAGTCATGGTGTAAAATGAAAAAATTGAAAATAAAGAAATCAATTAAATTCAACTTGTCAAATTTCGAATAAATTCCATTTTCGGGGTCAAAAAAATCGACATCCGCGGAATTATTAATGAAATCAATTAAGTCAGGTAAGATTTCAGGTCTCAAATCAATGACTTCTAAATCCGGCCATTCTTGCTTCCAGTCATCTTTGGAATAATTATTATAATTAGCGTAAGGTTCAGTGTTAAATATTAGACTAGAATTTATATTATCTTGTGAATCATTAAGACCAAATAACTTTTTATCTTCTTTTTCGGCAAGTAAATATAACCCTTTATATTCATTATTCAAGAATAAATTCACATATCTTGAGTCCGGTAATATTGCTGTAGGGTTCGTTGATGAAAGGCTACGCCAAAGATCAAAGGCTAATTTAATTCTCATTCGTGTAAAATCATTTAACATTGCAAATAGAGCCCAATCATCATCATCCCTCATCCCAAGTAACGCTCTCTTCTTTGATAATTCCAACCGATACCCACTTTTAGCTTTATTCCAATTTGATCGCCCCCGGTATTTTATTTTTGAGTCGATAAGATTGCATTCATAATATGGAAATGATTGATATAATTCAAAAGTACAATTTATGTAGGTAGATCTTTTAATCGTACCATCATATATTATGTACACCGAAGGTAATCGTGAATGAAACCCAAAGGCACTAGTATTATTAAAATGAAAATCAAACTTATCAACACGATTAACAATCCCTTTTGATATTTCTTTACGAATCATTTCAAGATCTTCATTTTTATCGCTTCTAAGTAAGCCAGAACGCATGTAATCATAAAGTAAATTAAACGTTTGATTCAAGGAATCGCCATGCCAAACCGAACTTCTTAAGAGTACCCAGCGAGTTTTTATATCTTCTATGAAATGTTTGTTTAGTTCATTTTTATCCGTGAAAAATAAGCGATAAAAGAGGTGATTCAATTTCGTAATCCTTGGTATATTTTTCTTAATATCGAATAAATTATCAAAATTAAATTTTGATGTCCTTGAAAATCCCCAGCTAATGTCGAAATCCCATGGTGTAAAATAATAATGAGAGTTCTTCCCTGTATTTCCAATGAGATAGAGTTTATTTCCTTCCAAGCTATCATGACCAGCTAACAAGCCGAATAAAATGTAATCGGTTAATTGCGTACGGTTTATCATGGTAAAAATACCGCTTTGATTATTGAAAAATTGCTCATCTGAGGCCGTGCGAATGAACCGATCTAACTTTTCGGGATACTTGCGAAAATCGCCCCCTCGTGGAAAAAGTTGGTTCCAGTCCGTTTTCCCCTCTCCCTCCCAGTTTTCACCCTTGAAGAGAAGATCAGTGCCGTTATCAGGGTCATTAGAATTTTCAGGGTCGTCCCCTTGTAAATTAAAGAGCTTTTGATCAGCACGCTCTACAAGTAAATAAAGACCCACATATTTTTCATTCATGTAGAGTTCCACGGGTTCTGCGTTGGAAACGATACAGAGAGGATCTATTGCTCCTAAGGAATTATACACGTCAAGCGCTAATTTCATTCGCAAGGCACTGGCATGTCCCCTTGAGGGTAATAAGAGCCAATCATCATCTTCTCGCATGTTGAGAAGTTTTTCATTATTTTTCAGCTCGAGCTCAAACCCATTCTTCGAATTTCTGAGCTTGATTCTTGCCTTTAAATCCCTGTTTGCCCAACTTTCTTGGTGCAATTTAGTATTAAAGGGCTTGATGTTAATGGAACAATTTGATTCTTCGAGTGTAATTTCAGAGGCACATGAAAGTCTCAAGAGAGGGAGATCTTGTTTATAAATGAGCGTGGTAAAATTCCCTATTCTACTATCGCAGTTTAAATAAAGATTAAGACTCTTGAGATATGCGTGTCCGCTCGTTGAGGTCAAGGTAAAACTTCGTGCTTCCTTGATTGCCATCCACTGTGATACCTTGTCTTGATTCGTGGAAAACCGTACCCAGACCTTCTTCGTATCAAGGGGAACATGACACGTGAAGGTCAATTCCATCGTGTTTGCAACATGGGTCGACCCTTCAATCCTGAACCTGTTCGAATCGTCGGAACTCAAATATTCTACATCAAACCCCCAAAATAATAACTCTAACGAATTATTTTCTATGAACGAATAGAAATTAATGGTGGAAAGTGAAATTATGCCGAAAAAAAGAATAATGATGACATCTTTTTTTGCTCGTGATTTTCGTTTCTTTTCGGGAATTTTGTTCTTTTTAAGAGCATTTGTAGTTTTCACACGAAGTAGCCTTAATTTTATATAAAATCCATTTCTAATCTCAAAAATCATTGTTTATTTAAATATTTTTTTTTATTTTCAAATAATATGAAAATCTTGCTGGATCAGTGGTTTATTCTTTCTAAAGGATTAGGGTGGTTTTTCGAAATGAAGATAAGTGTCATATTGGTAGGCTGATTGTACATCCTGAATTTCATGATCTAGGGATAGGAGCTAAATTAATGACCAAAATTGAATCATTATTTGAAGATTCAAGAAGATATGAATTATTTACAGGGCATTTGAGTAAAAAAAATCTCCATCTTTATCAAAAGCTTGGATATAATAAATTTAAACATGAAAAAATACATGAAAATTTAGAAATGATTTATCTAGAAAAAATAAATCGAAAATAGTAAGATATTCGTTTATTGTTTACTAATAAATTAATTTAAAAACAGTAACTTTATCTTTTAAACGAGTTTTTGACTTCTTTGAGTTTAATGTATATTTCTTCTCCAAGAAAAGGGATTAAGAGGTCTCCTGAAGTAATGATTATATTTTCATAAATACGCGGTTTCTTTTTGAAATTAAATAGAGAAATAAACCATCCTCGAATCTTTTTAGGCATTTTTTGTTCTTCATAAACTTTGGAAAAATCCTTTATTCCAACAAGCATTGAATCAATTTTTGATGGATCAGGTGGAATAAACTTGAAACCTTGCCATACATGTTATGGTCTATTGAGATGCTGGAAGATCTTAATTTGGAAGGAAATCCCCTATCAGATTCAGAGAAAGAATTAGTTGACCGGGGTTTAGATACTCTCAGAGATTATTTCAAACAACGAGCGGCCATGGCAATCTTTGTATCTCATGCTGTTATCGATTATGGACCATATCGCTTAGCAGACATGGCAGATTATTTAGAATCTAAACCTGAAGTCTACGATGTCTTTCTCTGTGAGCAAGATTTATCCGGAAATATCGATCAATTCATGGATGAGAATGTCCCCATCAGTGATGTTGTATTCTTTTTAGGGACTAATAAATCAGTTTTTAACTCGCCAGATTGCGCTCACGAACTTGAGCTTTCAGAAAAACACAAGGTTCCAGTCTATCCAATGAGAGGAACTGATGTTACGTGGTCAGACATGAATTCCATAGGTCTCTCGCAGGATCCAGGCATGGATTATACACCGCAGAATTTTGAAAACGTCTGTGAGCAACTTTATGAGCACATTAAAAAATTTTACAAGGAATATCCTGGTTTGTTTAAAGTTAAGAAATCAGTAGTGGAAGAGAAACTCGCTAAAGACAAAAAAATACAGGAAGAGAAAGTTGCAAAATTTAAGAAGATGGATGAAGAGATAGCCGCTATCTTGCCAAAAGACTTTAGCTGGGAGGCTTTTATGGCAGTGCTGGAATATTTAGTAGATTCAGAAGATTTAAAAAACTTCCATAAAAGCAAAGAAAGGGAGATCATAAACCTTGTAAAAAATTTAAAAAATGGTTCCTTGAGCGATGCAGACTTTTTAGCGGAAGTAGGTTGATTATATAACTTATTTATGTATACAAATATTTAATATCCATTTTAAATATTTATCCTAATTAGTTTTAGTAATTTTTTTTGCTATCTATCACATTTATATATTATTTTTTAAAAAAATTATGACTTATAAAAAATCGGGTTTAATAAAAAACATTTCTTTAACCAGTTCTAATAATATTAGATATTTTAAACAAATTTCTATGTGGCATAAAGTCCCTTAAAAAATGGGATAAAAAGGATTAAATTTTTTTTACTAACTTCTTTTTTATAACAAAAAAAAACTGGTTTTTTTTAATTAAAAAAAAAAATATAATTTTTATTTTTCTATGTAATATTGACCTTCCTTTTTAAATACCATCCTTAACGCCAAGGGAGTAATGATCTTCAATAAAAATTTAAATATAATTGCTGCAAAAATGTTATTTTTTAAACCCGAATAACCTTTATTATTTTCCTCTAAGGAATTATGAAAACGCAACCAGGACTCAATAACAATATCTATAAACTTAATTGGATCAAGGATTTCAGACGGCATTTCTATTAATACTCCCTCATTTTCAGATGTTATTCTCAAACGCCCTTCATTAACATCTTCTTCTCTTGCTGCTAGAATCCGAACAGGATTCTTATTAAACAATTCTGGATGTGTAATAACGACAGGCACAAGTACATCCCAAATATACAATACATCAGTTTTATGGATTGTATTGTCCAACCATAACGAATTTTTAATAATACGAATTAAATTTTTAGGCCAGAAATTAACATGTTCCAAATGCTCTTTAGTAAATGGGACTTGTTTACAAATATGACAATTAATCACCGTTATTGGACATTCTGCAGTAAGAACTCGGAAGGCTGCTTCGTGATCATTTCTTAAATTTACATCTTTAATCTTTGTTCTTCCAATGGTCACGCGATCCTTAATAATTCCTCCCATTAGGATAATCTCCTTCAAGTTTCGAAAAAAATTCGGATCAATCTGAGCAGCTCCCCGTAGATTCCCTACTGGTCCTAGTGCCAATAAAGTAATCTCCCCTGGACAAGAAGCAACTTTTTCTGCAAGGAAACATGCTGCTTCCGTTGAATAATCCCCTTTTTTGGCGGCTCCTTTTATTAATGGTATATCTTCCCTGTTAATCGCTTTTAAAAGCTTTCTCGTGTATTTCATAGCGTGTTCAACCTTTCGATTACCAAATGTAGTAGTAATTCCTATAATGTCAAGATCGGGGGAACCTAACACATAGAGAATAGTAAGTCCATCATCTATAAACCAGCAAAGTTTTCCAAAAGTGTTATCGCAGTCTATTATCACTTTTTTTTTCATTGATAATAACCTATTATTTTCGTGTTTAAAGTTTTTTAATTTATTATAGGATTTTATGGTTCTATAAAATTTTTTCTTAAATCTCAATTTAGTTCTTAAAAAATACTTTAAAAAACTTTTTTCCCTTAAAAATTATCGTTCTATTATTGGTATTACATTTTTTCAACCATGTTTCTGAAATATCGACTATTTTTTACCAAATCTTTACTATATCTATGTAGATCTCCACCTATGAGAAAAATTACATCTTTACCATATACTTCAAACATATCTGGAAGTTTATTCATTGTCATACCTCCGCCAGGAGCTGGAAAAATTGAAGCCAAATGTCCCATAGGTGCTTTCGTCATCTTAGCTATTGATACGCATTCATCCCGCGAAAAAGAAAACCTGCCTCCATAATTTGGAAAAATAATCGCATCAGCACCTATTAAACGCATGATTTGTCCAAAGAGCATTCCATGTGACATTCCATTATCTAGACTGGTTACAAAACTTCCTAGAAATGCTGGATGAGACAGGATTGGAAGAGATAGAGTATTATCTTCTGCCAATTGACGAACAATATCCCATCCAATAAGCCCCGGTGAGATTACAAGACCACCTGCGCCAACTTCTTTTGCAAAAAAAGCTTTTTTTTTTATTTTTTCAGAAGGACCGCTTATATTTGGTACATAAATGGATTTATACCCCGTCTCTTGGTTTGCTCGTATAACTGCCTTGCAGCACTGCTGGACGCGCTCTTCAAAAGGGCTAAAAATTTGATCAGCAATACCATGATCATCTTTGATAATATCAATTCCCCCTTTTGCAAATTCATATGCCTGTTTTGCAAGTTTATCTGTTGAAAGTCCCATTGGTTTCAAGGCAGTGCAGAGTAAAGGACGGTTATATGCATCTAAAAGCTTTCTTATCCCTTTTCTGCCAAATTGCGGACCTTTAAACCTATTTAATAACAAATCAGGTAAAGTAATTTTATCCACTTTTATACCTGGTTTAATACTAATATTCCCATAAATTACATTAAATAACTGAGTCAGTTCAAATCCACTTGTTTCTACGGCATAACTTATTAGAGCTTCATATTTCCCTTTTTCTATCTCAATTAGGTCTTCGATTCTCCCAACAATCTGATCTTTAATAATACCTATCGGTACTAAGTCTTCTGGAAATTCTACAGTTTGTTCATAACAGATATTTTTTGCTTTTTTTGATATTTCTTCGTAATTACCCCTCAGTATATAAGAAACTCTAAATCTTTTACCGCTTAATTGCAGGTTATTTTTCATTAGAGTGCCTCCGGTCTGGCTTTACTGTGAACTGGCTCTAAACGAACCTCCGCAAGTTCTTCCTCTGAAATTTCAAGGCTTTTTCCGATAAGTTTTTCAATGTGTTTTATTAGAGATAACGAATCAAGTTCATATTTCTTCGTGAGATAATGCCTGCTCGCTCCATGGGCAAAAACATCCTTGAGTCCTATTTTGACAAGTTTTTTTCCCAAACCCTTTTCTGCGATTACTTCCGCTATCTCTGTTCCAAGCCCTCCAATGATTGTATGATTTTCCATCGTAATAACCCCGTGCTTTGCTTTTGATATAGCATCTATTATTGAACGATCATTGAATGGTTTATGGGTTGAAATATGCATGTGTTGTATAGAGACTCCGCGTTCCATAAGTGCAGTTGTCGCCCTCATTGCCTCTTCCGTGCATATTCCGCTTGAAAAAAGAGTAATATCAGTTCCAGTACTTAAAACCCTTGGTTTACCAAGTTTCATGGGTTCATTCTGAGGAAAAAGCCGGGGAATTTCACCCCTCAACATGCGCACGTATACGGGACCATCTATCTGATGCACAACATCTAGCACAGTTTCAACTTCTGTAGCATCTCCAGGTTCTAATATTGTCATGTTTGGAATAGCGCGCATGACTGCAATATCTTCTATTGCCTGATGTGTAATCCCACCTGGAGTTGTTATACCGGGGAGAAAGCCAAAAAACCGAACAGGTAAGTTTGAATAAGCAATAGAACTAACTATCTGATTATATGCTTGTCGATAAATGAAAACAGCAAAAGTATGAATAAATGGATAATAACCCTCACGTGCAAGACCTCCCGCAAAGCTTACCATATTTTGTTCTGCCATGCCCATTGAAAAAAAACGATCAGGATAAGCATCACGAAACATATTTATTTCTGTAGAACTTGTAAGATCAGCAGAAAGAACAATAACCCTAGGCTTATCCTTTGCCCATTTCACTAAATTCTTATTGTGAACTTTAGTTAAAATTTCCATTTTAGATTCCTCCTAATTCACATTCTTTTTTTAATTGCTGTAAGAAGTTCTGATATCGTTCTTTTTCAACCTTATCTACGAATCGCACATAATGAAGTCCAGGTCGACGCTCTTCTAGTAAAGGTATTCCTTGACAAGGGTTAGTATAAGCAAGAATAACAAGAGGTCTTCCGTCCGGTTCAAGTTCAGCTGGTTTCGCAAGATCATTAACATTATGTCCATCTACATTAAAAACTCTGGCACCAAATGCTTCAAGTCGTTCCTTTAAAGGTTCGATATTCATGATATTACTCATATTTCCATCACATTGTTGTCCATTTACATCTACATAGACACCTATATTATCTAACTTATAAAAAGATAAAGCTTGAAAAGCTTCCCATGTTTGACCCTCTTGAAATTCACCGTCAGAGAGATAGACCCAATTGCGACCTGTATCACCTTTAAGCATCCGTGCAAGAGCTATACCTGAAACTTGACTTAAAGTTTGAGCAAGGCTTCCACTTGTTAACTCAATACCCGGAGAATGTTCCGCTCCAATCATTTCTACTGAACTACCATCTCGATTAAACTGCTTTAGTCCTTCAGGAGCCATTCTCTCCATCTCAATTAGAGTTGCATAAAGAACCAAGGAGTAATGTACTGGACCGAAAAAAAATCGATCCAAATCTGAAGAAACAGGACCATTGTAGGCTCCACCTCTAAAATAATTAAGATTTTCCACGCTTGGAACACCTGGAAAGGGTAAAGGAATCATTGGAGCTTCGCTCGGACCAAGATTCATTATCTTAATATAAAGAGTTGCGAGAGTCTCTGCCGAGGAGCATGCTTGGCTTAAGTATCCTCCATTATTTTTTATTGTGTGTTCTAGAACCCTATAACGAATTCTCTTTGCTATATTATAAGCTTTCTCTTGCCAATTTATGGGAATTTGTCTTTTGTTATTTTTCATTTTTTATTTATTTATTTAATTTAATTGTATAATTTTTTATTAGAACTTTCTTTCATTGTAAATTATTTTAATAGTTATTTTTTAAAAAAAAATATTTTGTAAATATTAAGTATTTTGATTGAATATGTAATGATATTGAATATCCTTGTGAAATTAAATAAATATTTAAATAATTACAAATCAAAAATTAATTATATAAAAAAAATTAATACTAAAATCAAAAAGGTATAAAGACTTGGATAAAAAAATTTCAAAGAAAACTTTATCAGCTGCTTTTTTTATTGGTTTAGCAGGAAATATTGCTTGGGCGGTTGAAAACCAGTATTTCAATGTATTCATTTACAACGCAATATCTCCAGAACCCATTTATGCTGCTTTAATGGTGGCTGCTAGTGCAATTGTTGCAACAATCACTACTATTATAATGGGTGCATATAGCGATGTAAAAGGTAAACGAAAACCATTCATGATTGCAGGTTTCATTTTTTGGACCATAACAACCGCAATTTTCCCACTTGCTGGACTTTTTCAACCCATTATTTTAGCAGTTGTTATTGCCATTGTATTTGATTGCGTCATGACATTCTTTGGCTCCACCGCGTTTGATTCAAGTTTTCAAGCATATATCACAGATATAACAACGCTGGAAAACAGAGGAAAAGTTATCAGCGTCGTTGTTGTAATAACAATGGAAATAGCAACTCTAATAACTTATGGCATTTCTGGTTATATCATTGAATCGTTTGGTTATTACATGTATTTTTATGTTGTTGCATTTTTGGTAGGTATTTTTGGAATTCCTTTTGCCTTCCTCTTAAAAGATCCACCAAATCTAAAACCCTTAAGCACTAATGTATATAAACAAATAAAAAGCACTTTTAATAAAGAAAATATTAAGAAATACAAAAATTTCTTTTTAGTTTTGACTAGTTCTGCATTAACAGGTCTTGCATTTAATGTGTTCTTTCCTTTCGCCCTAATTTACATGCAACACTATTTAGGATTCGGTTTAGAAATGGCATCGATTGTTTTGTTTTTTGCATTTTTAGTTAATGTAATTCTTGCTTATCCAATCGGTATTCTTACTGATAAAATAGGTAGAAAAAAATTAACTGTTATTTCTATTATTCTTGTAAGCATTTTTCTTTTTATTTTCGCTTTTGTTGTCGATTTTTTCTTCTTAATAATTGTCGCAATGATAATGATGCTTTTCATGATGGTTTTTTCTATTTCTGCTCTTACTTGGATAAAAGATCTTTATCCCGAGGAAAAATTCGGACAATTTAGTGGATATACTATCTTATTTAATGTAGCATTTACCATGGTTCCAGGTCCCCTTATTGGAGGCTGACTTGCAACAACATATGGCATACCTATTATAATAAACGGACAACCTGGCTTTATTCCAACTCCAATAATTATTATAGTGGCCTCACTTCTAATGCTTTTAGCCCTGATACCATTAATTCCCGCAAAAGAAAAAAGAAAGGAAGTTTCAAACGAATGATAAATATCTCTACAAAAATGTGATTTTTTAAATAAAAAAGGTATCTATTTTTTTTTTTTTAATAGATTGTACTTATCATTTATTTATCCGCCTTTTTTCAGCTAGATCTACCATTTTACTTAAGCTTTCTTCGTAGGGTGGATATGCTATTCCCATTTCAGTAATAATTCCGGTAATATATTCTGCCGGTGTAATATCAAAAGCCGGATTTGCTACTTCAATATTATCAGGCGTTATTTTTTGACCTTGAATGTGAGTTATTTCTTGAGAAGATCGCTCTTCAATCTTAATAAGATTTCCTGAAAGAATAGTGAGATCAATCGTACTAGTTGGAGCAACAACATAAAAGGGTACCTCATGGGCTCGGGCTACAACCGCTAGATTGTATGTACCAATCTTATTCGCAGTATCTCCATTTTTAGCAACGCGATCACATCCAA
>JAUXAJ010000378.1 GCA_030620005.1 Promethearchaeota archaeon
ATCAAGTTAGTAGTAATGTGTTTTCCCTTAAAAAGTTTGAATATTGGTGTTAGCATCTGAATCATCCACTTTTTGGCGCCCGCACGAATTGATAATTTATTAGACTCAAAATTTACGTAGATTTTGGCAGTAGTTTTTTTCTTGAACGAATCGGATCGGTAATTTTCCAATTTTTGCCGATACACCATCAGTTTCCATCGCTGCTTGTAAATTAAAAATCTTTTTTAAGATACTTTCTTTCCTTTAAATCACCAATTATAGATCATTTTCAAAGAGAATTAAAAAATCGTACCTCGAAGATATTAGTATAAAAATAATTTTAACATTCAAAACAAATTCTTTAATAGTATTTTAAATGCCAACAAAAGGACCAAATATAATCGTTTTAATGCTGGATTCGCTTCGCCCTGATCATTTAGGATGCAATGGCTGTGAAGTGGCAAAGACGCCTAATATTGATAAATTAGCTGAACAAGGAATTAACTTTATCAATGCATATTCAGAATATCCCATAACAATACCTACGAGAACAGCATTGATGGCTGGAATTTACACTCACACTAGCCGCACTTGGAAACCAATGACTTCCTACGATCTTCATGTTACTACTTTTCTCAAAAAAAAAGGATACAAAACAGCCCTTTTTGGAGATAGTCCAATGACAACTTCCGTGTTTAATTGTCACATTGGATTTGATACGTATCAGCATTCTCAATTTGGAAAGGTTGGTCTTCCACTTCCCGGAGCAAATGTAAAATCAATTAATTTGGAAGATTATTATTGGCCAACAGAACAACTTGAAATCGATAAAGAGTTCGGCATTAATACATTAAAGATTGAACAAAACATTTTTATTGGAACTTTAGCAAATGAACATTTATTAGAAAAAACAGAAGGTTTAAGACGTGCAGAAAAGGTTTCAAATTGGGCGTTAGAATGGCTCGATGGCTTAGAAATAAATGATCCGCCTTTCTTTCTTTGGGTTGACTATTTTGAACCTCACGAACCTTGGTTAGCACCTGATGAATATTTAAAGCCCTTTAAGTATTTATTGGATGAAACTATTGGACATTGTCCAATGCCTCCAGCTGACGCATATATTCTACCAAAAACCGTAATTCAAAATCTTTTAGCCCATGTACATGGAACTAACTACGAAGTTGATATGGAGGTTGGAAGGATAATTCACAAAATTGACGATTTAGGATTAACAGACGATACAGTTTTTGTGATTATTAGTGATCATGGCGAACCTTATGGTGAACATGGTACTATAAGAAAATATGGAACGCCTATTTACGACGAATTGGCAAAAATTCCTTTCATTATTAAAGGGCCAGAATTTGATAAGGGAAGAAAAATGGACACACTCCTTACTACACCTGATATATCAGAATTCTTTTTAAGTACAGCAGGAATAAAAAGGCGAAAATTCATGGAATCACTTTCAATATATCCTGCTATTAACGATAAAAATTCAGAAATAGACGCCGTGCACGACATGATTTTCATGGGAGCCTTTCAAATAAGAGCAGGCTGTAGAACACCACAATGGAAATTTATTGATAACAGAGGCGATAAAGACGGAAAAGACGAGTTATTTGACATGATTAATGATCCTGATGAAAAAAACAATTTAATTGATGAAGAACCTGAAATAGCTAACGCATTAAGGAAGGATGTGTGGGAATTTGGAAAGCAATGGTCACGACAACTTGCGTTTCGAGACCATCCATTAACGCCTTGGGCTCGCATAAAAATTAGTAAGACCATGGGTAAAAATTTTCAAGATGTTATAAAAAAGAGGAGTTAATAACCGTTGCAAAAAACTGAGCTCTAATATAAACTTTTCTTTTAACCGGTCTAATTAGTTTAAAAAGAAGAAATTGACTTTATTTTTTTTGGGCACTTGCTAGTTGTTGTTTTTTTCTAATTTTTATCATTCTATTGAGCAATTTAATTAACTTCTTGTTATCAGGCATGTAGTTTAACTGTTTTTCGTATTTTGGGTAAAGCTCTTGGAGGATTGATAAGACATTGAACCAAGCTTTTTGTTTATCGTGTGTTCTTTTAATCCGAACTTTCAATTTTGATAGAATTTTTTGATCTTTTTTCGTTTTAAGAGAAGTTAAAAACTTTTTAATTACTAAAACTCTTAATTTGGCAAAAACTTCGGGTCTAAAATTTGCCAGAGAATAGCACATGTTATCACTGGCAATAGGAGTGAATTTTATTTTTTTATCTCCCGGCAATTTGGGATTTCTAATTAAAGAAAGCTCAAAATCTTTTTTACTTAAATTCTCTAAAATGGGAAATAATTCACCAGGATTGACATCAGTTGCCATTTGAACTTGAGTTACAACTTCAGATATAGGAATGTGAAAATCCGGATTTTTTTCGGGATTTTCTATTCTAAAAATGTATTCCTTTTTTATTACTTCCAATACTTTAACGATTGTTTCTTCTGTAATACCTCCTTTTTTGTCTTTAAAAGAAATGATTGCTCCTTCTTGCATCTTTTTTATACTTTCTTCGTCTTCATGCTTTTTGGTGTAATCAGCAGTAAGAGATGAGATGAACTGATCAGAAGCCTTGTCTGATTTTAAATTCCCCCCTAATCGTAATGTTTTGTGCTTTTCTGCGGAGGTAGATTTAATCAATTTTCCTAGTAAGAATTTTTGAGCCTTTTTCGCTGCGACACCTTTCTTTTCAAACCTTTCTGTAATCGAGATAAAATCAATAATATAAGTTATTTCTCCAGACTTTCCGCGTTTTGGAGTTAATTCGATGTCCAGTTCTCTCGCAGCAAGCCTCTTAACAAAAGAATCTACCATGGCTTTCGATAAATGAGTTGATTTAAATATTTCTCTTTCGATTATTTCCAAGGGAAAAGATTCGCCCCTTCTGATGTATTCGCTTCTAATAATTTTATAAATTTGATCCATGCTTTTTTCTTCTTCATCCACGGTTTCTTTTTGCATTCTCATGAACATTGATGTTTCGTGTGGTTTTAAATAATAAATTAAAAGAGTAAAACCGAGGAAAATGATCATTATTATAGAAATAATATATTTATCGGCTGAAAAAATGGTTCCTATTCCTGCTACTTGTTGATTCGGAACACTCGTTGCAACAGAAAAGCGTGATACTGTTTGAGCAAACACTAAAGCTAGAAAAAATATAATTAACCCGTCCTTTTTAAAGAAAATAATGCGCCAGCCAAATGTTCTGGTTAATTTTGTAATCATCCTATATAAGAAAAAC
>JAUXAJ010000046.1 GCA_030620005.1 Promethearchaeota archaeon
TTGTCGCACTCCCTTGTTTTAAAAACGTTCAAAATATATTTTAAATAATTCATTCTCTTTGGTCGGATAACCAACGACTTCAAAAAAAGGGAAATGAATTCTACCGATGGAATAGCGGGAAGTTAAGCCTTTGGAGAAAGTGTAAGACTCGACACGATTCCCGAATCTTGTCGAGCTGTTTTCGGTGAATTAGGAATCCACTTGCTTTATTTAGCTAGTGGTAGTTCAATCCAAATGTAAAAAGGAGTAAAATTAATAAAAAATATTTTTTTTTTTTTTTTTTTTTTTTTTTTTTTCAGAAATAATTTTTCAACCAACTTATTGTTTCCTTAATAAATTCTTGTAAGTGTTTTTCTCCAAAATCATGAGTTGCGTTTTGAACTTCTACTAATTTATGATTATCATCCTGGGGCATCAAACTGAATGCTTTCTTTACCAAATCCAAAGGGGTTTCTTCGTCCTTTGTGCCTTGGACTATAAGAGTTGGGATAATTAATTTCTTTAAAGCAGGTCTTACTCGAAATTTAGAAATCTCCGTCATAAAACTCATATCTATTATGACAGGCGCTTCTTCTCCAGACGATGGAATTTCTACGGGGCCCTTAGCTAAATCCTTAAACCAATCAGCTTGATCCCCTGTTGTGTGAAGAAAGAAAAAGGGAGCCCAAAATACATAAGTGATAATTCCAGGTAAATTTGCTTTTAATATAGTCTGACCGCCAAAAGAACCGCCCAATACAGCTAATTTTGAATATCCTTGATCTTTAACCCAATTATAGACATACTCTAGATCGTTGGCTTGTTTAGCTAAATTTATCGGCTCTCTTTTATTTTCTCCAGACCCAGAAAAATCAAAAATAAGCACATCATAACCTTCTTCGTTTAAAGCTTTAGCTGTTTCAGGAAAACGCCCCAACTCGTATTTGTCGCCTGTAAACCCATGACACATTATTAGAATGGGTGGTCTGTCTAAAGCGTTTTCTTCTAAAGCAAAATATAACACTCCATGGAGCTTTTTATCATTCACAAAAGGGATTAAAACTTTTTTCTCTTTCATAAGACATGACTTAAAATATAAGTATGGAAAGTATGAAATGAAAAGTAAAATGATTTTAAAATTTTTTTTTAATTAAACTTATCGATTAAGAATTTATAATAAAAAAAAAGTATATTTTAAATTATTTAGACATTTCTTTAGAATTTCTTGTTCTGAAGAAGGTAACCCAACTTATACTATTGAAAGAAATAAAAATGATGCTTCTTTTATTAATATTCCAGTAATTAAAAAATAGGATAAAATCATGAAGGTTTTTGAATTAAGAAATAAAATCGCGATTATCACTGGAGCAGTGGGGGGCATAGGTCAAGAAATTGTAAAATTATTTGATGAAAAAGAGATTTTACTCTGTCTTACCGATATTAATGAAAATAACCTAATTGAATTAGCAAAGGGGTTATCTCAGGAGCCTTTAATAATTCCCTGTGACATCACGAAAATTGAACAAGTAAAAGAGTTGATATCTAAGACCATAAAGAAATATGGAACGGTAGATTTTTTAGTAAATACCGTTGGGATTATAATTCCCGCCCTTTTTGAAGACACAAATTATGAGGAAATAGAAAAACAAGTCAGTGTAAATTTAATGGGGACAATCTATTGCACCAAAGAAGTAATCCCGGTCATGAAAAAAGCAGGGAAGGGAAACATTATAACAATTTCTTCTCTTGCTGGTATCGTCCCCGAAACCTATAGTTCTATCTACACGGCAACTAAATTTGCGTTGCGAGGATTGAACTTTACGCTAAATCTCGAGCTTAAAAAGCACAATATAATCGTGTCAACGATATTTCCCGATTCTGTAGACACGCCAATGCTTGAATTCGAAGCAAAACACGGAGGTTCTCCCTTAACCTTTTTAGATGACCCCGTAAGTCCGGAAGATGTAGCAAAATTAGTATTGAAAGCATTAATAAAAGGTAAGGCTGAATTCTACATCCCTCATTCTCAAGGACGACTCTCCAAATTTGTCATGTGTTTTCCAAAATTAGTTCAACGACTATGGCCTAAATTCGAGGAAAAAGGAGAAAAGAAAAAACAAGAGTATTTACAAAAGTTAGAGAATTAAATATGTTTTTTGCGATGATGTCAATTTAGCTGAGATTATCCAATTGAAGGAAATGACTTAAATTATTGCTAGATCTCTCAAAAAGCAGTGTAAATTAATTTATTCATCTTGAATGTACGGTTTTCCTGTAAATAAGCAATTTTCAGCCTTACTGAGTTCTCTTCCAAGATAATTCGTGTGTAAAAGGTTATCAGTCAAGTTCAATTCTATTATTTTCTTGTTTAAAGTTTCAGCATTAGTTCCAATTAATGTGGTAAGCACCTCATTATTGTTAGAAAAAAATAAAGCGTAAATTTTGCCAGAATAGTGATTTACATGGAATTTAAAATATCCTTTATCATCAGGAACATAGTTAGGATTTAATTCATCGACCACAATTGCGTTGTTAACGTCAATTATTGGCACATCTTGGCTAGTTTTGCCCTTAGCTTTAAATACTTGGATGCCTTGATTAATCGGTGGTGTTTTTTTGTATTTAGAAATATAATTTAATTTCACGCTTTCTTTTAACTCCCCAACGCCTCCCATTAATTTAGTGCTATGCTCAACAGTAAATAATACACCTATATCCAATTCTATTGCTATACTTGCTAATAAACCATTTATTCCAACGGAATCAACATCCATTAGTTCCACGACATTAGATATGCCAAAAAATAAGGGTAGTTCCATTTCTTGATATTCCTTGCTAGCAACTTTCTTTTTATATAAAAAATAAGTCTCTAACGAATTACAAATACCCGGAGCGATGGGAGTTTCTAATAGGGGGTCGGCAATTAATTTTTTAAACCCTTGTTTTTTTAGCTCTTTCGTTAATTTAAATAAATTATTGACGCGTTCAAGGGGTTCCCTTGGGAAATAACCCTCTTTTAAATTCGTTGGAAGGATTACGATTGGAACATCTTTTGGCAAGTTTGAAAAATCCTTATAATTTCCTAAATCCAAACTTAAGATGAGATCAATTCCTTCGTCAACGGCAAATTTTATTTCGTCTGTTTCCATCGAATCGACGCTTATTAATATATCAAATTTATTTCTTAAAAGCTTAATAATTTCTTTTACTCTTTCGGGATTTGGTTTATTAGACACGCAACCAATGTCAATTATATCAGCTCCTGACTCAATGTAGTGTATTGCCTTTTTAATAATGTTTTTATCCGTTTTTTCCGTACAATTTACTATTTCTGCGATAATGGGGGGGGGTAAATTTCGACTAATCATTATATCAGAAGATTTATCGTTAATGTAAAAAGTATGCGAACTAATGTTGTTCTTAGCGATCTCTAATTGTTCTTTAACTATTTTTTCGTATTCATTTGCTCCAGAAATTTTAAATAACCTATTAGCTGGAATAGAATTTGATAAATTTACATTATCAATATTTTTCAAGATCATGGGAAGGTCTGAAGCAAATTCAGGACCTTTTTTGATGTTTAGGGAATACTCTTTTTCTAATTGAGAAGTATCCCATTGAACGAAACCAGGGATTAAAACTAAATCGTATTCAGGTAAAGCGATGTTATCTAAAATGTTTCTTGTAATTTTTTCTGAAAGAAAAGCAGAAATTGATATGAATGCTTTTTGAACCGTAATATCGTGGTTTTTAACTGATTTAATTGTTCTTTCTATTATAGAATAACTCTTTTGACCAGTGATGATAAGTATTTTAATTTAAATCACTTAATATGCTATCTTTATCAAATGGAATGAAAATATCGTCCAAAATAGACCCTGTCGCGTCTTTTATTTTTAAATTTTTAACTATTGGCTCATACTTACCTCCTAATAAACCCTCAGCTATGAACGCTGCTCCTTGAGCAGCTCGCTTCGCAATTTGAGAATAACCTTTCATCATTCTGACGGGAGCTACATCTCGTAAACCTTTAACCATTCGTTCTTTTAAATAAGGAGTTTCAGCACCCCTGCCCGCCAACATGATTTCTTTAATTTTATCCTTACTAGAAAATGAGGATGCTATTCCGAAAACAGCCTTTTTAACGCTTGATATATAGGCTTTTAAAGCCATCTTGGTTTGCTCGTCTTTTTGTGCCAACATGGTAATTTCCTTTAAACTTAGGTTGGAATAACCCGCAATTGACGCCACGCCACCTTTATATATGTTCCTTTTTTTAACATTTTTAATTAGATAAGCTAATTCACCATCTAAACTGCCACAAGCTCGAAATCCCATGATATTTGACCCTCCAATACCGTCAATTACCTGTCCATTTTCAATTGCTAATACCGCAGTAAAACCATGACCAATCTCAACCATGATAAAATTCGAATCTTCGGGCTTCAGATTTAATCGTTCCGTTTGATCTCTTATTCCAACTACTGCCGTACATAACTTATCAGCAGTTCCCATATCTATTTTATTGACTTTTCGATATCTGGGCACTGTTGGAAGGTGTTTAACGCCAGGTACAATAACGCCAGAAATATTTTCTTTTTTGATTAACTTTAAAATTTCACCAAGACCAACTAATTTGTCTTTTTCTTTTTGCTCAAACTTTAATAAAATGAAAAAAATATCTTTTTCCGTTAAATCCTTGACTTTTTTCAATGGCAATCCAAATCCACTTGGTGCAACCATCAAGTCAACATTTTCAATAGATTTAATAACAGTAATAGCCTTTTGAGGTTCTTTTATCAAATCCTTTGAGGGTATTGACGTATCTAAAATGATTTTATTATCTTCTAATCCAAAGAAATCCCAACTCTTTGACCCAGGGTCTATACCGATAACTCTAAACAAGAAATATCAAATCAAGATTGTTTTTAATATTTAAGAAAGTTTAACAATTCTTATTATTTTTATTTGTTTTTACTAAATGTTTTTGAAATGGATACTTTTAATTTTTAAGTCAAAAGTATAAATAAAGTCTAATTTTATAAAAAATTAAAACTACTATTTATGAATATCCATAAATGTAAAATTAATAAAAGAAAAAAATTAATGGTTAGAAAGGTGGAAAAAGATTAAAGTAAACGTTTATGTATGCAAAATATGTGGAGAAGCTTATATAGGAGAGGGAGCTCCAAACCGATGTCCGTTTTGTGGAGCCTTCAATAAATATTTTGTCGAAGCAAAAGATTACGATGATACTGGTGCGTTTGACGTTGAATTAAACGAAAAAGATAAAGCCAACGCGGAATACGCTCTAGAAGTAGAGGTTTCAAATACCATTTTTTACAAGTGCTCAAGCAAAAAAACCCCAGAAATAGAAGGGCAAAAATTATTTAAAATTCTCGCCAAAGTTGAAGGCGAACACGCTTCCGTTTGGAAAAAAATCCTTAAATTAGATAAGGTTGACTATCCAAAATACGATAAATGCGCTCCAGAGTACAAACCAAATCTCGAAGAATCCCATAGCCGAGAGGAACGGGCGATTAAATTCTACGGTCAAACAGCCGCAGAAGCAACAAACCCTCGTATAAAAGAAATTTTCAGCGCTTTCGTTGAAGTCGAGACGGATCACCTGTATTTATCAGAAGAAAGACTGAAATAGGCGCACCAGTTATTATTAATTTCTCTTTATTTTCTATATTTTTTTTAATAACTATAAAAGTTCATTAGGTTTTTCGAGTTTTATAAAACTTATGTTAAGGAAACCCACTGGTTGCTTGCAAATGTTTCAGACTTGAATGATTTGAGCGATGGGTAGTTGACACTCTACTCTTTCGTTGTAGGAAGGCGTTCTCGATAACTAGTAAATTGATTTGACAATATTCGATGTCTACAATCGTTCCATTTTTTTCTAAAATAATAAAAATACTCCGAGATTTCTAGGGGATCGCCAAAAATGACTTTATAGTTCTCGATTATTGAGATTTGAACATAAATTGGATACAATTCAAACACTCGTACGTCAAATTTTTGAGGAAATCTTCCTAATAATTCTTTTTGTAAGTTCATATTATCTCTCTTGTCTTTTTTCCTTGATAGAATGGCGATATCAATATCAGACTTAGGACGCATCCCTCCATCCACAGAAGATCCGAATAAAACTACTTCATATTCTTCTTTTAAAGGATTTAACAATTCTCTTAAATTATTCATCGATAGTAAAATCATTTAATACTTCCTCCACAACATCTAACCATTTAAATAGAAGAACTTTAGTTTCCTCAACAGAAACTAACATGATCTGATCGTCAACACCATTATTTCTATGAACTAAAAAGTTTCTTAAGCCATTTGCTTTCTTCAATTGCTTTCCTAATTCTGACTCCAAAATTCTCTTATTTATTAGCTCAGAAATGTTTGCTGAATCATCTTTTACTTGCATGCCTAAATCTTTTGTAAGCATGGCAACCAAATCAATCGCGGATTCGATTGATGTTTGAATTGAATAAAATATGCCTCGTTTTTCAAGTTCATTAGCCGGTTCTACTGGGAGATCCTTAATATTGTCAATAATGTAATTTATTTTGTCGTTGTATCGCTTAAGCCTAATTTCCTTCATTATTATATTTTATATAAACTACCAGTCTTATTAATTTTCAGTTAAAATGTTCTTTTTTATATTCTAAAATAATGCTTTTTATAAAACAAAAGATTTTTAAAAGGAACTATTATACAAACTAAAAAAAATCTATAAATACTCAAAACCATAATAAGATCTTAATTAATTATTATAATAATAAAATTCTTAAGAGATATCAAAACTATGAGTAAATCCGAGGAAAATACAGAATCTCAAAAAGGGGGACCCAAATTTCCCATCGCTAAACCCCATGATCTCTCTCCTCGATCCAAGTGGCTCAGAGATTATTATTTCAAGGGTGCGGAAAGAGAATGGAACAATGAATTCATGTCTTTCACAACAGGTACGGATTGGGACATCATATGGAACGAAGGCGATTATTACATTGCTCCTGAAGTCCATTTTTATATCCAGGCTCTAGGAAAAGGTGGCAAAGGCGTTTTTGCATCTTCATTTCGTTCAATGACTAGAAAGATAATATTACCAGAAAGTTTTTGGGATTTATCTTTACCAGAGCGAAGAATAGTATTCTTTGAAGATGTAATGTTGAATTACATACCTCAGGAGATAGTCGGACCTAGTTTATTGACCGGATCGCGATTTAACACTCAACTAAGTAAATGTTTTAATAAAAAAGAAGCAAAAGAATTCTGGAAAAAAAATATAAAAAATAGAAACGCCTTCTTTAAATTTCACAAATCCGGTTTTGGGAATGTAGGAGCTACATCAGGACACATAATTGCCGACTACGAGACAGTAATAAAAAAAGGCTTCAAGTATTTGAACGAAAAGGCAAAAAAATGCTACGATCAACTAGGCAAGAAAGAAAAAGAGGGGCCAAAAGGACAAGAATTACGAGCAATAATATGTTCTACTGAGATCCCAAAAAAATTAGCTAAAATGTACGCCGACGAATGTAGAAGATTAAAGAATGAAGCTCCTAATCCAGAGAGAGGTGAAGAGCTCGAGCAAATGGCAAGAAACATGGAGCGCATCCCTTGGGAACCCGCAGAAACTTTTTGGCAAGGAGTCCAAGCGATTTGGTTTGCACACATGTTGATAATGGCTGAAGAATCTTATCCTGGACCAGGAACTTCTTTTGGTAGAACAGACCAACATTTATGGGAGCTTTACAAAAAGGATGTGATCGACGAGAAAAACATAACAAAAGAGTTCGCTAAAGACATTCTGGGAAGCTTCTGGTTCCACTGTAATACCGTTTATGACGCAATGATTAAAGTAGGAAAGCAAGGAATAACTTCCTCGTTTGGTCAATTAATGACATTATCTGGTTGTGGACCAAATGGAGAGGATCTCACAAATGAACTTGCTTATACAATCCTGGAAATCATAGATGAATGGAGCCCAATTCTAGAGCCTAAGCCCAATATTCGCCTTCATCGCAATTCTCCTGACAAACTGCTCAATAAGATAATAAAAATGATCTCCCGATCTCAAGGTGCTCCCTTCCTTCTAAATTTTGATGAACGATCTATTGCTGGAATGGTTAAAGAGGGAATACCCAAAAAAGATGCGTGGGATTACGCATGTGTTGGATGTTTGGAAAATACGATGCAGGGTAACGATCGCTCAGGAAACATTTTTGAGATATACTCAATTGTCTGAGCAGTGAATTGTAATCCAAATTTAGCTAAAAGCATCGAACTGACGCTTTGGAACGGTAAGAATATGCCAGGAAATAATCCTACTTCTAAAAAAGGAGAACAATTCGGACCTAAAAGTGGAGAGCCAGAACATTTCAAAACTTGGGATGAATTTTGGAACGCCTGGAGCGAACAAGTAAGATTCATCATAAAATATACCGTTGATGTTAACGATATGACTGAAGATCTTCGCGGAACATACATGCCCACACCCTACTTATCTACAATCGTTCGGGGATGCATGGAAAAAGGTTTGGATGTTAGGAATGGTGGACCTGAAATTCGATTCGTAACAATAGAAGGCGTGGGTTTTGCAACTACCGTAGATTCCTTATTAGCTATAAAGAAGTTTGTATACGATGACAAGAAATACACGATTGCTCAAATTAAAAATGCGTTAATAGAAGATTTTAGTGGCAAGGAAAATACAATAATGCAAACTTTCTTGAAGAATAAAGCTCCAAAATTTGGAAATGATGATGACGATCCCGATGAAATGTCAAGGAAAGTAATGCAACTTTGGTCAGACGAATGCTGGAAGTATAAAACGCCTACTAATTTTCAATACCGTGGAGGCATGTTATCTTGGAACTATTGGGCTGGCGCAGACGCAAGTTTTACGATAGCAACTCCAAACGGTCGAAATAAAGGCACATTTTTATCTAACGCGATTTGTCCTACGAACGGAGCAGACACAAAAGGACCGACAGCAGTTACTAATTCAGTTGGTAAAGCTTTAGGCGGTAAAACTCCTGATGGCGAATACATTAACTACTTGCCAAACGGGGCAAGCCACACGATCACATTTAATCCAAGCATTCTCAGAGATCCAGAACATATGGAGAAATTTAAATCGTATATGCGAGGTTACGTTGAAAACGGAGGGACGGCTCTTCAAGTAAACATGCTTGACACAGAAATGCTTAAAGACGCGCAAAAACACCCTGACAATTACAAAAACCTTTTAGTTCGAGTGACGGGATATAACGCCTATTTTCACGCTATAGGCAAGGAACTGCAAGACGAGATAATCGCAAGAGAATCTCATAAAATATAAATCTTTTTTTCTTTTTTTTTTCTTTTTTTTTTTTTTCTACTTAATGAGTTAAAGTCTTGAAATATAAAAGTAGAAATATTTCTTTTTAGAAAAATTAGTTTTTGCCGTTTCTTCAAGAAAAAAACTTTTATTTAAATATATATTGTAAAGAAATACTCTTTTAAATCATTATATTTTAATAAAATGTATGGAATTTTATATCGCAAATCTAATTTATTTCGTCATTGTAATTCCAATTGTCGTGTTGTTCTTCCTTATTCTTTCAAAACTGCGTGAAAAAGAGAAGATCTCTTCAATAATCGTAATTTTGAGTCTATTGTTGTTCATTGTCAGAGTCTTTTTAATTTTTTTCCAAGATACCATTGGAATCATGCCCTACTTAATAGAAGATGTGTTTTTTTATGGTTTTTTGATGATATTTGGCATATTTTTTACTTGGTTTTATACGATCAGAATTGAAAAAGTGTCCTTTAAAAAAATAGGAGGGCGTATTAAAAATATAAAGAAAAGTGTTATTTATGGATTGGTCGCTTATATTCCATTAGTAAGTTTAATTCCTTTAATATTATTTTTAACAAGTGTTCAAATTTCTATTAATTTATCTTTTGGAAAGGTAATTGTAGCCATTTGCTTTGCTGTTTTAGGTGAATTTTTTGAGGAGGTCATGTTCAGGGGAATAATTCAAAATCATTTAATGGAACTCTTGGATAATAATGAGAAAAAAACAATAATTTTAACGGCTTTGATTTTTACAGCAACTCATCTTTTTTATTTACCATTTATTGGATTTGGAATATTTTACTTGTTTGTATTTATAATGTCCTTGATATTAAGCACTTTAAGAGCAAAATTAGATTTATTAGCTTGCGCACTCCTTCATGGAGGGATCGTCTTTATTTTAATCATTTTTACGTGACTATTTTAGATAGAATTGATTTAACAAGAACTTTAAGAATGTAAAACCCAAATTATTTAAAACAATTAAAGTTTTCAAACTAATTCAGAAATGGTAAAAAATAGAGGACAAACAGCAATTACTATATAATAATTGACACGTTTTAGGTAAAGAAAGAGCAGATTTAGTTTTTAATATGACTCGAAGCGAATTTGAAACGATTAAAAAGTAATGTTTAAAGAAATATACTTTAAATCGAAAGTAATTCTTCTTTTGTCATTTTTTGCCGATGTTTTTGGTCAGCCCATAATTTTCGATAAAAATAAAAATATTCGTACAAATCCAATTTATGTAAAGAATAAACCAAAACCCCTTCTTCAATAACCTGAATTTATATATGTAAAGGCAACTCTGAGAAGGTTCGAACATCGTATTTTTTTTTGACAATATTAATGTTTCCAGCGATAAAATGATAATAATTCGAAAGTATCCTCATTTGGAGCTACTATGCAGATATCTATATCGCTCTTATTAGTATTTAAACCTTTTATGACAGAACCATACATTAAAATACCCATTATTTCTTTCTCTTCTATGACTTTCAAAAAATTTTCGTAAATTTCATTTAGTTGTTCTCTAGCATCCATTTATCTATAGCCTCTTTATATTGTTTTAAACAAGAATAATATTTCTGAATATCTTTAAAAGCCATCTCTTAGTCAAGTCCATTATAATCATGAACAACTCTGTTTCTCAAACCATTAGCTTGTTTCAGATCATACGCTAAATCCTTAGATATAACTTCTTTTTCGGCTAAAACATCCATGTTAACATGAGCGGATTTGGTTTAGTTTAGAATAGAAAAATATAAAAATTTTTTTTTTAATTTTGAGATTTAATTCTTTTTTAACACACTTTACACTTACTTTTTTATTACTCTTATAATCTGTTTTGCAATTGATTCATTACCATAGTTATCAACGACTTTAAAGCTTACTTCATACGTACCCGCTTTTTTATATGCGTGGCGAGTTAATATGATGGAGCTCGTTTCTCCATCTCCAAAACTCCATTTAAAATCCATTACAATACTCTCTGGTGCATTAATAACGGTAGGATAAAAGAAAGCGGGAAAGTCTTCTTCTATTGGATGAGGTATAACCGTAAAAGAACCAGATGGGGGGGTTAAGCCTGACTTTTTCTTAATGAAAGCGCGAACATCTTCAAACTTGCCATCTGCATCTTTTATTTCTTGAGAGGGGATTTTAAGGATTTTTTCAATGATTTGTGCATGCGCTTTAGCAGATCTTTCAAGTTGATCCGGCGTGCATTTATCTATCGTGTCATATTTGGTGTGATACCAAATTGGCTTTCCTATAATCATTATTGAAGGTATGTTTGAAAAAATAAAAGGCGGTAAATCACTCACGGGTAAAGATTTAGCAGAAACATAAGCTGCGGGTAATAATTTATGTTTTGTAACAGCCTCCATCACGATAGGTATCAAAACGGGATTATCTGATATGAATAAGCCCCTTATCTCATCCAAACCCGTTTCAATTACACCTCCATCAGCTTGATTATAGAATCCTTTAGAACCAAAACCATCGAGCATTATGAATGTAGTAATATTTTTTAACATTTCTTGATGCATTTTCACGAATTTATCAACACCTATTAGACCAGCTTCGTGTCCTGTCCAACCTACAAAAACAATTGTCTTCTCTCTTTTTTCTTGAGGTATTTGAGCAAAATGTTTTGCTAATGCAATTAACCTGGCATTTGCTCCTGCATTATCAACAGCTCCAGTAAAAGTAGAATCCGTATGCGTGCCAACCAATATGACATCATCATTTTTCCCTGGAAGCGTGTTTATCACGAAATTACTAGTTGCCTTTTCTGACTTCACGTTTAAGACGAATTTTACTTTCAATTTACCTTTATTTTCTTTACATAAGCTCTTGAGATATTTACCATCAAAATTGTTTACAGATAATGCAGGTATTCTTCTTTTCCAACCATATATCGTATCAAATGAGGTATAAGAAAGAGAATCAAGAGGAGACCCGTTAATACAAATTGCTGCCAGAGCACCATTCTTTTTTGCCAAATTTAATGAATTAAATAACATCTCATGATAAGAAGGAAAGAAATTTAGCAACATTTTACCTTTTATTAAGACAATTTTATCCTTAACTTGAATTTTTTCGAATTCGACAGAAGTTCCAGGTCCAACATAGACTACATCTGCATTAATTCCCTCTGGAGCAGTATATCCACTTAGATAAACAGGGAATGTTTCAATGGTTTGGTCTAAGGGAACTAATGGTGTTCCTTCAGCAAGAATAGTGAGTTCGTGTTTTTCAGCCCACCAACGAGGAAATTTAAATTCCTCAAGTTTTGTATCTGAAAGCCCCACCTCCTTGAATTTCTCGTAGATGTATTTTTCTGCGTCAATTGCATTAGGCGTGCCCGCTCTACGAAAGCCAAAATCACATATTTCTTTCATAATTTGATAAATTTCTTCTCCATTAATATCTTCCATTTCATTCATGGCATCAATCTCCATCTATTTTATTTTTGAATATTGTTATTGAATTCATATTGCTATTTAATTTTGAAGTAAATTTAATATTGACTTAACTTCGAAAGTTAGATAAGATCATCATGCGTTTATTTTAAATCTTTGTTTAATAGGTATTCTTTTTATTTGGATCTCTTGATTTTAATTCACTTATTCTCTTAAATTTTTATATTTTTTTATTGAATGCCCCTCTCTTCTAATGTCCTTCATTATTTTTTAATACTTTTAAATAAAGGAAAGTTAAGTTTTTTTAAAATTAATTGAGATTTAAAATTTATTAAACTAACCTTAATTTTTAAATTTAAACTTATAATATTAATTATATTAACATTGAGTTTTAATGTAGGAAGTGGGAGTTTATGGTAAAAACAAATGATGAAATGTATCAATGGGGAGATGATTTATCTAAATTTTCTCCCAGAATACCTGGAACTACTAATATAGAGAAAGCCAGAGATTTCATTGCAGAAAAACTCAAAAGTTTTGGCATTGAAACATGGCTTGAGCCTATAAATTTTAGAGGTGTTTTTCATCATGATTGGGAATTTCGAGTATTATATCCAAAAGAGCAAGTAATTGTTTCTACTCCTCAAAACAATGTTGGATTTGGTAACATGGATGCAGAAATCATGGATGTAGGAAAGGGACTTGAATCGGATTATGAAGATAAAGATGTAAAAGGAAAAATAGTGCTTATTAATTGGGGCTCTCTTACAGATCACGAAATTCCTTGTGGTCTCAAAAAGCGTTATCCATTATTGGCTTCTTATGATATCGCATGGTCTCAAGATGCTTCGGGGATGATAGGTTACTTCACGGATACACCAGGAAATTCACTCAAAATTCTTGAACCTGGAATAAAAGCTACGGGGGGAAGTAACGTTTCAGATCCAGCAGAAATTGGTGAAGAAAAACAATACATACTTCCAGTATTGCATATTGGTAGAGAAGATGCATTACATTTAAAGAAATTACTTTCAAGAAAAAAAGTTCGCGCCCATATTCATATCAGCGGTAAGAGAAAGATATCAACGGTATGGAATGTAGTGGGTAAATTAAAGGGTTGGGGCAAGCACTCAATTGTTGTAGGTGCTCATTACTGTACTGCTTTTGAAGGAGCTATCTGTGATACAGTAGGAGTAGTTGGTGCCCTTGAAGTTGCAAGAATTTTCTCGAAACTACCAATTCAAAAAAGATCCAAAACAATGTACTTTGTCTTTTCTGGTTCACACGTGTGGTTGAATTGTAATGTATCCTCCTTATGTTTTATTGAAAATCATAAGGATTTAATTCCTGATTTAGTTGCAATGCTTTGGATGGATCATATTTCAGCTCCAGTTTATATTGAAGGAGAAAAAGTGAGTCGTTTAAAATTTCCCATGCGAGTTAGTATTACATCAGATAACCCTGTTCTTAATTTTATCACATTTCTGTCAATGCTTAAAAATCGAAGGATGCCATTGGCATTGCCACTAAGTCGATTATGGACATTCTGTGAAATGGGACCATTTGATAGCATTATCAATGTTCCATCAATGTGTATGCAAGTCATGAGCGAATTGATGTTATCAACGGAAGATACTTGGGACAAGATTAACCCGATCCAGCTCTCAATGGACATATCAGTCTACATAGATATAGCGAAAATAATTCAAAAAATACCTGGTAGACTTCTAAAATTATTCGAGTTCCCCGGCAGGTCCTTTTTTGGATGTGGTGTCCTATTTAAAAGTACAAAAATGCCGAATTATCCTCTAGGAAAGAATTATGAGGTAGAAAAGGCTCCTAAACTTTTAAGAGGAGGATTCAAACAACCTATTGGACCAAGATAATAAATTTAACTTAAAATTTAAAATTGGCTTTTTCTTTAAACAAAACGGGAATTTAATTAAAAAATTTAATTAAATCATATCTTGCTATCCCTTTATTCTGCATGCATTTCTTTGTCTCGCAGTTTCTGCCTTGTTATGTAATTTGGGCAGTTTCTTTCGAGTCTGTCAGTACCGCTATAAGTCAAGAAGTACTCGAGGATGTTCAAGGGACTGCATCTGCCGCAGTTCTTTTCTGGCCAATTATTCCCATACTTGGTTGGTTAATTTGTGCGTTGAGAAATATTAATAAGATTAAACCAGGATTACCAGGTCATGAAATAGATATTATTGTATATTATATAGTAAACCTTCGATAACTTTCGTGCTCAATATAGAATTTTAAAAGGACTCTTATTATTCTATAATTGGACGGGATAAATTCCGTATTTCTTAACCGTTTCGATCATTGCTTTTACATTTTCATATTTACACGTACCTAAAATATCGGACCCAGCACCTAAGATGTAGCCGCCGCCATTAGCAGCGTCTTTTATTGCTTGTTTCGTCGCGTTTATTGTATCTTCTGTTGTTCCATATGTTAAAATGTAAGTAGCAGAAATATTACCTATTAAGGTAATTTTGTCTCCAAATTCTTCTTTAAGTGGTTTTAATCTCACACCCGATTCGTATTCTAAAGGTTCGATTGCATCTGCTCCAGATTCAACAATATAGGGGATAGTTTCTACAACATTTCCATCTGAGTGAACTAGGAACTTTGCATCGTACTTGTGAGCATTATCTGCTAACATTTTATAAATGGGAGTGACTATTTCGTTCCATTGTTTCGGATTATATAATGTTTTTTCCTTCATGGCCCAATCGTCGCAAACAAATACCATGTCAACCCCTTTTTCAAAGAAACATTTGTGTAATTCCTTGGTAATTCTCCCTAAAGCTTTTGCTAAAGCCTTGACCAAATTTAAATGCTTTCTAACCATGTATGCGAATTTGTTGATTCCGATCATTGACCAAATGGAATAGGCTACTGAACCACTAGTAGGAATTGTAACAAGACCCTTCGAGAGATATTTATCCCATATTTTCTTAAACCGTCTATAATAAACGTCTTTTGCGGGTTCCCAAGTATTCATGTATGAGATCCATTCTTCGAGTAATTCTGGCGTTTTCAAGACACCGTCGAAATACTACCCATTTTTTTCATAGCGACCCCAATCGTCACACCACTCGATATCATATTCCTTTTTAATTTCTTCTGGAATTATAGGCTTTTCACTCGCATTCCTTTTAATTTGTTCAAAGTGATACCAAATTGAATCAAACCCAACACAAATTGCTGCTTCTAATATTTGACTTTGAGTGGAGAATACTTTAAATTTATCAGGATGAGGCGCGTGTTTGATCACTTTTTTGGTAAAAGGATATTCAAAAACCTGGGCAAGTGTTGGAACGCGGTCTGGCTCTTCGTGTTCGAGAGTTGTTATTATACGTTCGTGAACATTCATTTTAATTAAACCATATTTTTGTTATATTTCATTTATCTTCTTAATTTTCTACTCATGGGGTAAAAAACTGGATGTATGCAAGCACCAATGCTTTTGGAATAAAATTTTATAGTTTTTCCTTCTTAAATTATAATTATTCTTAAGTTAAATTCTTTTTATACTTTATTTAAGATTTTTTTTGGGTGCATTTTAGTCACTATCGTATAGTTATAAAGGTACAATAGATTAGTGTAGTACGGTAAAAACCGTGTGGTTTATATTGCGGGGATTTTGTAGACCATTCGGATATTTACGAGGACACAATTTTAAAGTAATCATGCATGAAGTCAAGCAAATAGTAGATAAATGTGAACAATGCAAGAAACCAAGAAGAATAGTTGTTGAAGGAGTGAAACCAAGTGGGGATAAAACACGATTAATTGATCAGCTCTATTCCATGTTGATAGAAACAAATGTAAAAATAATTTCTATTCAAGTTGGTGGAGATTTTATAGCTTGTGGAATGGATGGTCATGATCCACTTAAAGTATATCAAGTGTTTGACGCAATGCGTGAAGGAATCTCTGAAAATACGGTCTTGTCACGGAAGCAACCCCGGATAGCATTTCTGGCAGCTTAGCAGCATTTTATGAACGACTCGGAGATGACGATAACGCACTTAAGTATTATTCTTTATGCTTGGATGCCATAAAACTGACGATTCAACCGCTTTGATCCGACGCTATTGGTCTATAGAACTGCAAAACTTCTCATGGAAAAAAAATACAAGAAGAAAAGCGTTAGAAATCATTGTAAAATATCATCCTGCATTTAGATGTAATGCAAGTTCCATACATATGCCCGCAAGAGAAAAGACTCTAAGAATTGCAGACGATTTGGCAAAAGAACTAGGATATAACAATGCAATTTCTGCTGTAAACGATGTTCTTGGTTAAGCTAAATTACATTTTTTGGAAAAAAGTGCAAAAGTATTAAATTCGTAAAAATTGGACTATAATAGTTTTTTAATTAGCTTTAAGTTCATTTTATTTAACACGTTTTTAAAAAAAATTGGTGTTTAAAATCATGAGTAAAATTAAAGATGTAAAACGAGAGTCGAAACCGGTCGGTGGTTTGGCGTGGATATTAGCGAATAAAATCCTTTTTATTCTGCATACATTTCTTTATGTCGCAGTTACTGGTCTATTAATTGTAATTTGGGCAGTTACTTTCGATCCTGTGAGTGCCGCTGTAAGTCAGGCGGTACCCGAGGGCGCTCAACAGATGGCCTCTGCCGCAGCCCTTTTCTGGCCAATTATTCCGATACTTGGTTGGCTAATTGGATATGGATTCCACGCAGTTACATATTTGATGTATAACGATAAGATTGAATACCTTGCAAATGTTAGGCGCGTATCTCTTTTTGGAATATTGTTCATATATCACGCGTGGTTTTTTGCTAGCGTCAATTTACTATTAATTGTAATCAATGTGAGTATTATCTCGGAACCATTCTTTACTTGGCCGTTACTTATCTGGGGAATTGGATTTGGAATTCACGCAGTTGGATTCTTCACGTGGGATATAATGATGCAGAAAGAAATTAGCAATCTTAAAAGAGTAAAACCTGAGTTCTCGGAGAATCAAGCAATATACGTCTCAAGATTAAAAATAATGCAAATATGGCTTTTATTGGCTAATGTTGCTTATCTTATAGGCACGATCATTCTCATCTATACCAGGCCCCTATGGGGATTAGAAATCAATTACTACGTGAACGGCGTTTTAATAGATCCGATTATTAACTTAATTCCTTGGATGATCCTTGTTGGAGTTCACGCGCTATCGTTCCTTCTTTTCAACTACATGCGTTCAATTAACGGGATAAAATCGAGTTTAATCCTTGACATGGTGGCTTATGCGGCGTTTAATATTTATTACATCATCGTGCAGGTCACACTTCCAGAACTGGTATCTCGACAACTTGAGATATGGGTGCATTATCCTTTAATTTTATGGGGTATTGTTCTTGCTGTTCACATTGTCGTGATGTTAAAATGGGACATGTTCCTACCATCAGCTACTGAAAAAATTAAAGGGCCATCAACGGAAGGTTTTGAAGACTTTCAGTTAAAAAGAAAAGCAATCATTCTTCTATTCTGGCAATGGACATTTATAGCACATATCTGTGTTTACATCGCGGGCATTATTCTTTTAAGCGTTGATTTAACGGCTTTAGGATTATCTGATGTAATCATTCATGTGATCATGGGATGGTTGATAGGTTTAACTATTCATAGCGCTTGCTTCGTTATAATTTTGAAGAAAATTAAAGGATTTCTCACTTGGACTGCCATACTGCACATCGCTGCCTATATCCCTACCTGCGTTTATCTCGTATTGATAAATGTTCTAATCGCACCTGGAATACTTTGGAGCGTAATTGCAATAGCAGGATGGGGCATCGGTTTAGGACTGCATGTTCTTTTGGCATATTTGGCTAAGAATAGATAATTAAAAATAATTAAAATTATCACTTTTTTTTTTATATTTTTTTTATATAATCATTAAATTTTGTCATTATACAACGCAAACCATAGAAAGGCTCCAATAACGTACGCGTTTGTTATTTTACCCTCTTTTAAGTATTTTTTAACCCGTACGGGAGTGGCAAATTCGGTCTCTATTATTTCGTTAGGATCTAATTTGACATCCCCCTTTTCCGAAATTTTTGCCAAGAAAGAGTAGCACTTGTTGTTCATTATTGCGGGATTTGCGTCTACTACGCCAATACATTCAATTTTTTTAGCGCCATAACCGGTTTCTTCTTTTAATTCTCTGATTGCGGCTTTTTCAGGTATTTCATCGGGCTCAACGCAACCACCGGGGATTTCCAATGAAATTGAATTAGTTCCAAATCTATATTGCTTGATTAAAAGAATATTACCTTCATCATTCATGCCGATTATATTAACCCAATCAGGTAAATCCAGAACATGTGCCTTGAAATCACTCTTATTTTCTGGGTTGATGTAGTTTTTTTGCATGACATTAAATGGACCACTTGCAAAAACCTGTGCTGATTTTAATAATTTCCAATCTTCGAGCATGGTAGTTTAATTAAGTATTTTATTAATTATCAGAATTAAATAGAATTGATTAATGTTATTAATTTTAAAAAAATAACCCGATCTTCAAGGTGTTTTAATATATAAATAGAAGAAATAAATATAACAGAATTTTAACTAACGAATAAATTTATAGGGTTCCTTCATTAAATACTCTTATAAATAAATATTTGGGGTTTTAATAAATAAATTGAGTGCAGAAAAAGCGTTAATTTTTCAAGTTCAACGGCTTTCGACAGAAGATGGGCCTGGCATTAGAACTTCCGTCTTTTTTAAACATTGTCCATTAAAATGTGTGTGGTGCCATAATCCAGAATCAATTCTTAAAGAACAGCAATTAGAATGGTTCAAACATAAATGCATTGGATGTAATTCTTGTATTAACGTTTGTAAGCAGAAAGCATTATCATTTAAGGAAGAGGGGTTGCATATTGACAGAGAAAAATGCATTATTTGCGGAGAATGCACAGAAGAATGCCCCAGCACGGCACTACACATTATAGGAAAATGGTGGAGTCTTGACGATGTATTTCACGAAATAGAAAAAGATAAAGTGTATTACATCAAATCGGGAGGAGGGATAACCGTTTCTGGTGGTGAACCAACGTTAAAACTTGTATTCGTGTCAAAATTCTTGAAAATGTGTAAAGAAAACGGAATTTCTACTGCGCTTGATACCTGTGGCTACGCTAATCAAGCAGTTCTTGAGAAATTACTTCCTCATGTGGATTTGATCCTCCTTGACATTAAAGAAATAGATTCTAAAAAGCATCAAGAATTCACGGGTGTTCCTAACGAAAAAATCTTAAAAAATGCCATTTGGCTTGTAAAGCACGTAGAGAATAACGAAAAAAAGATGTGGATAAGGACACCCCTAATTCCGGGATATACTGCTACTGAAGAAAATATTAAGGGCATAGGAGAATTCATTGTAAGTAAGTTGGAAAACAAAATAGAACGATGGGACCTCTTGAGTTTTAATAATTTGTGCGTCGAGAAATATTCAAGGTTAGACATGGATTGGGCACTAAAGGACGTAATTCTCATGACTAAAGACGAAATTGAGAAATTAGTCGAAATTGGAAAACAAACGGGCGTAAAAAATGTGCAATGGTCCGGTTTGACGAAAAGAATTAAAAATAAAGATGAAAAGCTGATACAAGCAGATAAATCTGAATTACCATCTTGTTAGTGAAACTTAATATAAAATGTGATCATAATAATTAAGTAATATAATATTAAATTATGTGAATAACAAAATGGGTAAAAAGAAAGAGAGCGCTCGCTGGTTAACTGAATTCTCGGAAGAAGCAATTAAATTTACTGAACCAACTGTTCTTTTAAAATTAATAGCGACCATTGATCCACGAGGGTGGCCCCATATTACGGTAATTACAAGCAATTGTGCGAGGAGCAAAAAGCTTGTAGTTTGGGGGGAAATGCTAAAAGGTACCAGCAAGGAAAACGTGTTGAAAAATCCCAAACAAGGATTATTTTACATGACTGCGGGCATGCCCTTTAAATTCATCCAAGCTAAAGTAAAATTTAGCCACACGAAAACAGAAGGAGAGGATATTGAATATTTTAACAAGTCGGAATTCATGCGTTATTTTACTTACATTAATATATATAAAGCGTATTATAACGATGTCGTGGCAGTTACTCCAATAAGAAATTTGCCATTGGGAGGAATTGTCAAGGGAATCTTAAAAGATATCATCGGAAAGGGTGGTGCGAAAACTGGACTTGAAGAAAAGCGGTTAAATGTCATTGGATACAAGCTTTTTACGGCTCCAATTGCAGTTAGAGCAATTGCTTATATAGACCCTTCTGATGGTTATCCGATTATTATCCCTTGCATTCAACTCCAAGCAGCCGATCATAACCGCCTTGTTTTTCCAGTGGGCTCTGTTTTAAAGGAAGATTTATTGCAAGTTCCCGTTGAATCCAAGGTGGCCGTTTTGGGAGCTAATTTTGACATGGCTAGTCAGATAGTTAAGGGAACCTACGCGGGAGTAAAAAAATTTAGGGGAATTAAGTTTGGAGTTATTGATATTGAAGAAATATATAATAGTTGCCCCCCCTTACCAGGCTTGTACTATCCTAAACTAACAGTTAGACCTAAGGTTGAACATTTCAATTACTGAAGAAAATTCAAGAAGTATAATGAAAAGATCTCCTTGAATTCAGAGCGTATTAATCATGCTTTGCTCTTTAAAATATTAAATATTTCTTCCTCAAGAGTCGGGAACTTTTTAGGTTTTTCTACAATTCGTCCAAAAAATTTGCCTGAATTATCAAAAAAATAAAATGTAGGGATTGCTTGTAAGTCAAATTTAGGATTCAGGGCTTCTGGAGGGGAATGCCTCTTGTGCCAATACAAATCTCCTTTTTTCCGTAATGCGTTAACTTTCACGCCATACAAAACATCCAATGTAACTTCAGAGTTATCAAGTGCTTCAATTATTTTTATCATTCTAGGAACATTTATCGCACAATCAGGACACCATTCTGCGCCAATTGCTAGAACTTTAAGTTTCAATTTTTTTTCTAAGAGTATGTTTCTAATTTTTGCCACGATTTTCGACTTGGGGGCATAATTTTTATAGTTATTTATAATATTCTTTTTTACATTAAATTTTTCAAGATATTCAGAAGGTATCATGGTATGAGATATTAAATCAGTCCAACTCAAGTTATTAATCTCGTTCATGAGTTATTCATTGGTTAATTTCTAAAAAATTTTTAGAAATCAGAAACTGAACAATTGTTCTTCCGTCTTAATTTCATTTAATTTTATTAAAAAATTTATTTAAAAATTTTTCACTCTTATTTTTATTATAAATAGGTGAACATTATCATTTTATGTTAGAAAAAAAATTTTATCCGCAAAATTTTGGGTTAATTAAAAATAATCTCTACGAAGTTTTGGCAACAACATTTTCTAAGGAGGGAGAAAACGGTGAGATTCATCCAAATACATCTTGCATGGGAATTAGATTGATAGAAAATAACTTAATTACAATTGTTCCTTTTTCTAACACCACAACTTACAAAAATTTGATAGAAAGCGG
>JAUXAJ010000152.1 GCA_030620005.1 Promethearchaeota archaeon
ATTTTTTTTACATGGAACTATTTTCAAATATGAATTATGGATTTTATCATATTAATTTTAATTGCAATAGCTTTAGCAATGGATGCATTTGCGGTTTCTATTTCTTGTGGAATCATTATAAAAGATGTGAAGTTAAAACATGCATTAAAAATCGCTTTTTTTACTGGTTTTTTTCAAGGATTTTTTACATTTTTAGATTGGCTTGGGAGAATTTATATAGCACATTTAATATCCAACATTGATCATTGGATTGCGTTCGTTCTACTTGTATTAATTGGGACTAAAATGATTTATGAATCTATAAAAACGGATTCAGACGAGGGGAAAAAGTTTAATCCTCTCAAATTTTCAGTTTTAATATTATTGGGCATTGCAACGAGGATTGATGCTTTAGCTATTGGGTTAAGTTTTGCCCTCTTGAATGTTTCCATTTTAGTTCCAGTAATATTAATCGGAATTATGGCATTTGGTTTTTCCGTATTTGGAATTCTCATTGGAAAAAAACTTGGTCAAGTTTTCGGGAATAAAGTCGAATTAATTGGTGGGCTTATTTTAATCGGAATAGGAATAAATATATTAATAGACCATTTATTTCTTGCATGAATTCTTTCAATGAATTCTTTTTGGTCTTTCTAGAAAAAGGGTATTTATTTATGATATTGATAGTTACTTAATGATGATCGATATCACTCATATACTTCTCATATAATTTTAATATATTACCTTGCAGATTGCGGTTTCCTTACGCCTCCAAATAGAAGAAGCGCGCATGCTAGTTTAAGATTATTCCTTCCATACATGTCAGTTGCAATTGGGTCAATAATTTTCCCATGAATTAAAGGTTGAAGATTCGATAATTTAAAAGTTAAAGATGAATTATAAGAATTATTTAAAGTATATTTAGCAAAGAATTCATATAGCGTTGAAGAATTTAAATCATACCGAAGAATTCAACAAAAATTCCAGTTTGGAATCCGTAGGGAATAAGGTAAATGGATCCAAAAGATTATTTTCGAATGGCTGAATATCGTGCAAATATTGAATAAAAATCATTCCCATCGACCCAACATCTTTTGAAAGAGATGGAGCAAAAAAAGGTAACGGCAAGAAATGTGGTTTCAGAAGAGCAAAAAAACGTTTCTTTAGATGAAATTATTGAAGAAATATGTAAGATACTGGACGAAATTGAAGATTAGATTAGTTTTATTACGAAAATTTGCATTCGTAAAGGGAAAAATGATTTTTTACATTAAGTAAGTGAATGGAGCGAATTAAAACAACGAGGTCAATATATTGCGAATAGTGAACGACTCCCGAGAATCACTCGTAAAAAAAATCTCTCAGGTTTTTGAGAAGATTTGGAAAAAAGATCCGCTCACTACCAACGAAGAATATTTTTTGTTACAAATTGAGCACGAAGTAGAAAAGCAAGTCATTGCTAAAATCCAGGAGCGACAAGCAATGATTCCTGGGTTAAAGATTTCCAACCACGGCTATAAGGTATTTTGGGGAGATAGATTAACACCGGGTTGTGAAATTTGCCTTGAGGAAGAAAAAATTGGTGCGATTCGTTCCGTGTCTCGTTGCAATCTGAATTGTAAGTTTTGCTATTACTATGGAGAAGAAGCTGAAGACTTACCAGACGAATTTTATCGAGTTGAAAATAACCTCTATACGCTCGATGACATGAAACTTTTACTCGACAAGCAATCTCCCTATTTATCTGGAATTGCGTGGGTATATTACGAGCCGTTCATAGCATTCGAGAAGCATCCAGAACTGGTCAAATATATAGCGGATAAGAGCGTTTACCAGTGGATGTATACTAATGGTACGCTTTGCACCGAAGATCACTTTAAGATCTTGTCAGATATTGGACTGACCGAGCTAAGGTTTAATCTTGCCGCCACGCTTTGTAGCAAGAAGGTTCTGAAAAATATGGCAATCGCGAGGAAATATTTTGATTATCTCGTCATCGAATCTCCCATGTACAAGGAATATTTTGAAAGTTTTATGAAACATAAAGACGAAATTTTGGAGACGGGAGTGGATCACATCAATTGTGCGGAACTTCACTTGGATACAAACAATTTGTCAAACTTTTCCAATGAGAGCTTTTATAAGTACAAGCGGGAGTACGTTTCCCCCGTGTCGAGCAGGCATTATACATACGACCTCATTGAAATGGCTGAAAGAGAGGACTGGGATGGTATCACGATAAACGACTGCTCCAATCAATTAAAGTTTTACCGTGGTATTCTCAAGCCCGAGGGAACCGAATCTCTAGGGAAAAATTGTTGGTTCAGTGAAAAAATCTTGTACATGGCTAAAACTTGGTACTTGAATGTCCTTGATTCTTATGACATCGGACAATAGTTACTCAAAAAGAGTTTGGAATGACCTGCTTTTATGTGTCTTTGGAGAGTTAAATGATCTAAAATGTAAATATAAAGATAAAAAAGGTCTTGAAAATGTTGCCCAAACCTTAAGAGAATTCAAGAATAATAACATTAAAATACCTCGCACTACGGATAAAGAGATAAGTAATATTAAAAAAGTATTTTTTATCAGAAAATTAGAAGGCTGAAAAAAAAAATAAAAAAATAAAAAAAAATCCCTTTTGTCTATAAGGTCATCGACAAGTCCGAAAAAATATTTAAAATTATTGAAATTGCTTGAAGAAGAATGAATTAAAAATCATACTTAATTACTTGTAAATTTTTAATTTTAGGTAAATTCTTTTCAGTAGTATGGAGTTTGGCTTTATTTTGAATGGCAACAGCAATTGCAATGCAATCGTTATAAGATAATTCTGTTCGATATTGACATTTTAATTGACCTGACATAAATATCAATTCAGAACCTAATAAAACATGATTTGCTTTTATTTTATGCTGGAAGGACGTAATACAACTTGTTGCGAAATCTTTATCCTCAGTCACGCATATATGTTTAAAAACTTCAATCAATATTACACTAGGCACATAAGCGATAATTTTTTGCTTTTTTATTTTATTCATTAATATATTTACTTTTTCAGGGGGATTTTTTCTGTAATAAAGGTAAATTGGACCTGCATCTAAACACGCATGTTCTTGCATTTATTTTTCTAACTCCATGTCTTCTTTGCGAGAGTTTTTAAAAATTTCACGTGATTCTTCAACGGTTGAAGCTCGTTTTCTTAATGATTCAATAGATTCGATAGGGACAATTCTAATGGTTCCGTCATCATCTTCTTTTACCACAACATAGTCCCCGTCATGAATATTATACTTCTTTCTTATAATAGCGGGAATGGATATCATTCCTTTGTTTGTAACTTTTACGGATTTTTCAATCATTTTTATCACTAAGGAAAATTAATAATTCTTAGTATTTATATTAAATCTTAGTAAATAAAGATTGGAAAAAGAAATTCATTTTTATCAATTAAGAACTAAAAAATCTTTTATTACTTAACAAAATAAACATTTTTATCGATATCTAAATATTAAATATATTTAGAAATAACAATATTGGATAAATCTATGGTCGAGGATCTAATTACTTCAAAATCAAAAAATTTTTTTTCTTCATTTAAAGTTTTTCGTGTCATATACCTTATTCTGAAATTTATATAAAAACAATATTTTCATAGAAAAAAAATGTTTGAATTCAATCAAACATATAGGGGTGGTTTTGGATTTTAATGTGCATTCGGATCAATTTCTCGATCTTTTTTAATTGATGGCGTTCGCTCTTTTCGCAGAAAGTAAAGGCCGTCCCTCCAGCACCTGCTCTTGCCGTCCGGCCGATGCGATGCACATAGACTTCCGGCACATTTGGCAAGTCAAACTGGATGATATGTGAGATTTCATCTACGTCAATGCCGCGCGAAGCTACATCAGTCGCTACCAACACGCGAGTTTTTCCGGTTCGAAAATTTTTAAGCGCATTTTGACGTGCTGTCTGTGATTTATTTCCATGTATCGGTTCGGCGGATATCCCTTTCCTTTGAAGTTTCTTAACAACTCGATTCGCGCCGTGCTTGGTACGCGTAAAAACCAGCGCTCGCGTAATGTTTGAATCTTTGAGTAAATATTCTAACAGTGCTTGCTTTTTCTCTTTCGCGATAAAAAATGAAGACTGTTTAATAATTTCCAAAGTTGGTTGGTCGGGAGTCATATTTATTTCGACGGGATCCTGCATGATATTTTTTGCTAATTTAATTATTTCACGAGGTATTGTAGCAGAAAAAAGTAAGGTCTGTCGGTTCTTTTGTGGCATTTTTTTAACGATGGTATGGATATCGTGTATAAATCCCATATCGAGCATCTGGTCGCCTTCGTCCAAAACAAACACTTCGACATGGCTCAGATTTATATGACCTTGCCTCATCAAGTCGAGTAATCTACCGGGTGTCGCAACAACAATATCTACACCTTGTTGTAATTTTCGCACTTGTGGATTTTGTCCGACGCCACCGTAAACGACAGTGCTTTTTAATCCTGTATATTTTCCATAAATGCTGAAGCTTTCATTAATCTGGATTGCCAATTCCCTCGTTGGTGAAAGTACCAGAACCCTTATTCGACGTTTCTTGGTGTTATTTACGCTTATTTTTTCCAATTTTTTCAGGATTGGTAGTGCAAATGCTGCAGTTTTACCCGTTCCCGTTTGGGCACATCCTAATAAATCTTTCCCTTTCAAAACGATAGGAATTGTCCGGGTTTGAATTGGTGTAGAAATCACATAGCCGGCATCTCTTATTGCGCGTAATAAATTTGGATTTAGGTCGAGATCAGTAAAATTTATACCTATATCAGTTTGATCTGACCGTATTATCTTCTTTTCTTCTGCGACCCGTTTTACTTCAAGAGCAGCGGGTCCTTTTTCTTGTTTTTGGATTTTGAAAGTAATTCGATCGCCGGTGACGATAGGAACATCTTCATGCGGTCGAAGGGCAGTATGGTGTAAAAAAACATCTGCACCGTTCATATCAGATGTTATAAATCCAAATCCTCTCTTTTTATCATACCATTTGACCGTTCCGGTCATGTCATGTGTGTTTTTTATCAGTTTTATTCACATTTTTCTTTCTGTTGTGGGTTTCTCTTTTAACTACGCTCACATTAATAGACCTGCTTTTATTTTGGAATAATATATGGACGAGTTTCATCATTAAAATAATTAAATACCCTCTCAGAAGAAGAAATCATAATTGATGCAATTATCTAAAAAGCATCTTATTTTTCGATGAATAATAACCCATTATTTAATAGGAAAGTGTTACATTGCCTAAATACTTTCAGTATTAAAAAAAATCTTTTATAACATGGCCTTGTATTGACAATGTTTGCATCAAATTAGCCAGAAGCTAGAATTGTAAAAAAAAATTATAAGTATTAAAAAAATGAGCGAATTTTACTAACTTATTGTTTAGGCCTAATTATTTTTTTAACTCGCCCAATTTTACCACTCCTCAATCGAACTTTAATACCATGATGGTGATTAGGGGAGTTTGTAAGCACATCTTTAACTATGCCGTCAGTTAACTTTCCAGATCGCTGGTCTTTCTTTAATACGATTAAAACTTGCATGCCTGATTTGATATCAGCTCGCTTTGTTCCCTTCAAGTTAATTACTCAAACCATTTGTGGGTCTTGTTTAATACGATAATATTCCCTTCATTTTATCCTTTGCCTTAATCTCCTCATTATTGCTAATAAATCAAGAATTTGTTCCCTTCGGAAGTATCGATCTTCAATGCATTTAGTTATATTTATCCATTAAATTAACCAGCAAAGAAAGAACCAGAGAAACAAAGTTCTTTTGTTGATGAGAAAAATATGATATGTATTTAAATTAAAAAGTAATATTTAGATTTGTGCTAGATATAATAGGTCATTTCTGTTTTCTAATTTTTGCTCAAGGAAAATGGCAAGAAAAGTACAAAGCTAAGCTGATAACAGATATAAGGAACGATTTTTTAAAACATGCTTATTGGGATCCAATGTATGATATTCCCGTGAAGTTATTTGATCCTCTTGTCAAGGATGAAGATTATGACGCTTGTAATTTATGTCTCGAATTAATTCCTCGTTTTAAGATAAAATTAGGTTCCAATGATGGTTTAATTAGATTCTCTCATAAATTAATTCGACTAGAAGATATTGAACAATTTTTTATTAAAATTCTTACCGATTCACGTGTAAAAAAGGTATATTTTCTAATGCTTGACCAGAATTCATATGTAAGAGGCATAAATATTCCAAAGATTATTAAAAGTATAAGAGAACAACAAATAAATAGAGAAAATTTCTTTAATTTATTAAAAAAAGAGAAAATAGAATATAATTTAATTTACGAAATTATAAAATATTAGATTAATGGTGTAAAAACCAGAGTTATTTATCTATAAAGTCATTCCTTTCTCTCTCTGGAGTCCCACCTTGGAGCTCTCCTAAATTATACTAGACAATTATTCAAAATTGAAGCTACTTTAGATAGAAAATTTAATGCCCATCTTGGACACCTAGAATAACCAAGTTTTCAAGACATTTTATACCTCTAATTTCATTAGCTCCGATAAACAAAGAATCGTTCTTTTTTAAATCAAATTCTCCTTGCTTACTGGTAAAAATTCCAGAACCCTCTAAGACTAAAAAGAAAACGGCGTAAGGTTCTGGATGGGGTTCAATTTCCAAACCTTTTTCTAAGCAAATGCGAACTATATTAAACTTTTTTGATTTAATGATTTTCTTTAATGCTGGTTTTTTAGACAGAAATTCTATATCAGAGAGCAAGTTATTTAATGCCATTTTTTTTCTCAAAATTAACTACACCATATTCTTTTTCATCATCATCATTTTTTTCTTTAATTTCCCCGTCTCAGACAATCTTTTAGGCATTGTTCGCACGTGTAAAATGTAGGTTACAATAAATAATGATACTATCCAAACAATTAACATGAGGATGTCAAATTGCACCAAGAAATAATTATTCCCTTCCACGCAAAATCTTAATAAATCAGTTAAAAATGTTATTGGTGATAGAAAGGATATTAATACTAGATTGGGGGGCATGGCTTGGAGGGGAATAAATATTCCGCTTATAAATAGTAAGGGGAACTTAATGAGATTCATGATAATCATCACATCTGATGTCATATCTGTAGGGTTAGCAGCTATTAACAAACCTAATGAGGAACCCAAGATTGCCATGAAAATAATCCCTAAAAACATTAAAAAGAACAAAGGAAGCGAATTAAATGTAATTGAAAAAATCAAAATAAAACTAATCGTTATTATTGATGTAATTATTAACGAATATAGAGTCGAAGCCAACAATATTCCTAATAAAATTTCATTTAATGATATTGGAGAAACTAAGATTCGTTCTAACGATTTTTCCCGAGTTTCAATTGGTAAAACAACGGGACTAATTGCTGTCGCTGTGAAAAAAGATGTCATGGCAATAATTCCTATAAATACTTGATTTATAGAAATATTTCGGCCTATAACCCATGAAAGAGTCATGAAGAAAGGAAACATTAAGCCAAAAATTAATACTGGCCCTTTTTTAATGTAAAGAAATACATTTTTCTTACATAAGATCGAAATTCTGTTTAGACTATCTTTAATCATTTTTTTAATCCTCCTGCATGGAAATTTTATCTTCATTTTTTATTAGATGAATAAACACTTCTTCTAACGAAGTTTCTTGAATTTTAAAATCAAGAATTTTTATGCTATTTTCCTTGAAAACTTTATATAACTTAGATATATCTTTTAAAGCATCGTAGCTAGAAAAAGTATGATATTTGTTTTTTTCTTTAACAAGATTGAATGTGTCCATTAGGGCTTTTTTTTGTTCATTTGATAAAACACCACTAATTTTAAATAGAATCTTTTTAGAAGATTTAAACTGTTCCCGAAGGTTATTAGGACTCTCGTCAGCAATAATCTTTCCCTTATTTATTATTAAAGTTCTATCGCAGATGGTTTGTGCTTCTTGCATGTCATGAGTAGTAATTAGAATTGTTTTACCTTCGTTTTTCAATTGAAGAATTTGTTTTCTCACTAAATTAACGCTAATTGGGTCTAACCCGCTCGTAGGTTCGTCAAGAATGAGAATTGGTGGTTCATGAAGTAATGCAAGACAAAAATTGAGACGTTGTTTAAGCCCTTTTGATAGTGTTTTTGTTTTAGAATGCATTTTATCAATCAAATCGAATTGAGTTAAAAGTTTTTTTGACCTATTTTTAACTATTTCTTTTGAAATCCCATATATACCACCTGAAAACTTGAGGTTTTGCCATACGCTATAATCTGAAAAAGCATTACTGATTTCAGGGATGATTCCAAAATTCTTTTTATATTTGCTTGGATTTTTCGTTATATTTTTTCCAAAAATTTCAATTTTTGCGTTACTTTCTAATTGAAAAACACTTGTTAACAATCGAATAGTAGTAGTTTTCCCCGCCCCGTTTGGCCCCAAAAGACCAATAATTTCACCTTGTTTTATTGAAAATGATATGTTATCAACAGCAATTAGGTCTCCGAACTTCTTAGTGAGATTTAAAGCTTTAACCGCAATTTTTTTTTCGATATTCATGAAATTATCATTTTAACTCCTCTTTTCTTATGACAAAAAAAGAAGATTGGTTATTATACTAATTTATTATAATAAATTAGTTAAGAAATATATTTTCCTTTATGGATAAAGTATATTTTCAAATAATAATTTTAAATAGCATGCCTAAAGATATTGTTCAAATAAAATTTAAAATAGAAATACCTACAAATAAATGGCTTGCTAAATTCAATAAAAAATTCCCCGAATTATCATTCAATATTCTCTCAAAATATGTTTTAGATAACGATACTGGGAGTACACTATTAAAAATAGAGGGTAATTCCGTAAAGCAATTTATAGAGGAGATTGAAAACGATTTAAATAAATCCACTTACCAAATATTATATAATGAGGGAGACTTTCTCATTTTAAATGTCAAAACCAAAGATCCATGGATATTGAAAGCACTGATTAAAACGGATTTATTATTGATTTATCCGATTAAAGTAAAATATGGTAAATTAAATATTAACGCAATTACCATGCGTGAAAAAGCTGACGTCTTTCTGGACGATCTAGAGAAGAAAAGAATAAAATTTAAGATAAAAAGCATTGGAAGGTATCATCGGAAGGATTTATTAACGAAAAGGCAAAAAGAAGTTTTAAAGACAGCATATAAGGCAGGTTATTATAAAATTCCTCGAAGAATTTCGTTAAGTGATCTTTCTAAACAATTTATTATATCACCTTCAGCATTATCCGAACTGTTAAGAAGAATTCATGGTAGATTAGCTGCATTTTACATGAATCAATAAAAAAACAAACACGTTTATAAAAAATAATAAATAAAGTCTAATAATAAATTCAAAATTAAATTTGTAATTTTATGAAGTGATGTAATTGAAAATTATTAATGTAAAAGAAATTGAAATAGCAAATACACCTCATAATGTAGATATAAGAAAATTATTCTCATTTGAGCACGCTACATTTGTCCATATTTCATTAAAACAAGGAGAAGCATTAAAGCTCCATAAAACTCCTGTAGATGTCTGTTTTTACGTACTAGAAGGTAAAGGGATAGTAGAAATAGGTAAGGAATCGGAAGTTGTTATAAAAGATCAATTGATATTTAGTCCCGCAAGAATTCCTCATAGACTTAAGAATGAGTCAAAAACGGATTTTAGATTTCTAGTGATAAAGACTCCAACTCCTACCAGTGAAACAAAAATGCTATAGTTCGATTTATAAAATAGTTATTTAACCTTAAAAGAGAAAGAAATGACAAATATCACATTATCAATACCTCCAGAGCTAAAAAAAGAAATGGAAAAATTTTCAGAGATAAATTGGTCTGAAGTTGCAAGAAGGGCAATTAAACAAAAGATTATAGAATTAAACTTCTTACAAGGGTTTACAATGGACAGTGAATTAACACCCGAAGATGCATTAAAGATGGGTAAAGAAGTAAACTTACTATTGGCTAAACGATATAAGGTTGAGAAGTAATGCGATTAGTTATTGATGCAAATATATTATTTGCAGCGTTGATTGAAGAAAATACAACTGCTGAGATATTACTTCATGAAAATATCAAATTTTTCGCTCCGGAGTTCCTATTTAAAGAATTTGCTAAATATGAAGATTTTATTTTGGAAAAGACTCATCGATCTAAAGAGAATTTTAAAGATTTTTATGAATTATTACAGAAAAAAATAATTATTGTACCTAAAGATGATATTATTCCAAAACTGGTAAAAGCTAAAGAGATTTCTCCTGACCCGAAAGATACAGTATATTTAGCTTTATGCTTAGCAATTAACTCAATGCTCTGGTCTAATGATAAAGATTTAAAAGAACAACAAGATCTAGTCAGAATAATAACAACTAAAGAAATTATTGATAAAGTTAATTCTTTTAAGGATGAAAAAGAAACGAAGTGATTTTATTTCTTTTTTAGGCTCTGTAAAAAATCCCTTCTTGATAAATCAATTTAAGACCTGTCTGTTCTAATCTTACTCTATTCTTAAAAAAATTAGACTAGCTCAATATAATCCGATTGAATACGCAACATCTCATCCAATATTTTCTCTGCTTGAGTATAACTATCGACTACGGGATCTACGAGAAGCGCTTGTAATGCTTTTTCCTTAGATTTAGAGAGAACGGCTTCAACAACAAGATCCTGTACCGTAGCTTGATTTCTCAGAAGACCTGCAAGACCTTTAGGATATTCTCCTAGTTTTACAGGGTGAAGTCCATCTTTATTGACTATGGCTGGACACTCTACTACAAGATCACTAGGAAGATTAGGAATGACACCATCATTAGGTAGATTAACTGATGCCTCCTGATAATTTGAATCTGTCAAAATCTCTTCGATAATTGGAATTGCCCGCTCGTTATCAGGCTTCACAAGTCTTGCACCCTTCCCTTTCTGAATTAATTTAGCTATCTTATTGCTTGTATAATCAATACTGGCCATATATCTGTCTTTAAAATTTTTTATGCCTCCCATATCTGCGATCTCCCATGCCCAATGAATATATTCTCCATAATGGCTATCCGTAGTATATGGCATATATCCATATTTTTCTAAGATATAAATCATGATATTGTGACCATCCAATGTCGTTATAGATTGAAGATAGCTTGGACCTTTTTTGCGAATATCTGGATAAGCGTTTTTGCCAGAATCTTTATACTTTATATCTATAAATACACCAAAATGATTTAATCCTCCGGCTTTGATCTCCAAGTTCGATAAAGGAGATTCAAGAATTCGGCTAACCATTAGTTCATGATGATGATATTCATGACATAGACCAACAAATTTAAGTGAAGGAAATTTACGTTTGATAGCTAGACAAATCCTACTCATGGGATTAGAAAAATTCATAAATAGGGCATTAGGGCAGATTTTTTGTACATCCCCACATATATCTAAAATTGGCGGAATGACTCGTAAACAGTGAAAAAGACCACCTGGACCTCCATTCTCACCAAAAACTTGTTTATTTCCTAATTTCCGTGGAATTTCATAGTCTTGATCCCACAGTTCAAATCTAGGAGGTACTTCAATTGAATTGATTATATAAGTTGCACCTTTTAAGGCTTCTGGGCGATTAGTCGTCGATTCTAAATTGAACTCCAATTTATTCTCTTCAATTGCAGCCTTGCAAGCTTGATACACCATATCAAGTGAGTTGGCATTAATATCATGAAGTGATATGGTAGAACCCTCCAATATTTTGCTATTTAAAACGCTACCCGCTGCTCCAAGACCAAACTGAAGAGATCCAGCTCCAATAAGTACAATTTTTTCTTTATTCCCCATACTTTCCATAATTTAAAATTTGATACAAAGCTTTTTTATTTTTATATTTTAGCTTTAATCTCTCAATATTATTGTAGTATTTGAATTCATATTACTTAGACAACCATTATATAATAATCCAGAATTTACATGAATAGTTTTAAATAGTGAAAAAGCCTAATGTTTTATATTAATTTTTATCAAACTTAATAAAAAATCTAAAATTAAATGATTAATAATGACACAAAAAATTAATGAAAG
>JAUXAJ010000171.1 GCA_030620005.1 Promethearchaeota archaeon
GTGTCGATTAAGAATTAACATGTAGTAATGTTATATTTAAAAATTTCGAATTATATTCCATTAATATCATAAAGATTTTAAAAGTAATAAAGTATTGAACTATTAAATTTATTTTTAATATTTTCTCTTCTTTATTCGAAATTGGTTTTCAATATAAAGAAAATATTCAAAATCTTCCTAATAATATAGGAATATCTCTAACTATAAAAAGGTTTAGATGTTAAACTAATATAAATTTTAAGGAAAATAAAGTATTGAGCAATTAAATCTGTTTTTTATATTTTCACTTTTTTTTTGTTAAATAGGGTTTCAGTTTAATAAAAATTTTCAAATTTATTAGATTAATATACCTTTATCTCTAAAATGGGAAAAGCCTAGATCATATAATCTTAAATTCAAAAAGTATGGTGAAAGTTTTTTATTAAAGCTACGATATTATAACACTTTACAATAACATATACTTTTATAAAGAATAAACTCAAATAAAATATTATCAGTAAAATCATTTATATCACTTCACAATATCCGATTTTATAGGAGGAAGGAAAACGATAAAAAATTTGTATAACACCTGGAAAAAATTATCCATAGTTAATAAGATTTTTCAAAGGACAAATTCTCCATGTGTTGTTTTGGTTAATTACAATGGAAAAGTTGATTGTTTTGATCAATTAGTACCAGATTTAGGATTTGCATATTTATCAACAAGCTTAAGTAGAGCAAATATTGAACATGTATTTTACGATCTGAATCTTTGGAAAAATTCCGAAATACAATTAATTGAAAGTATTAGGCAGAATAGTCCATACTTTGTCGGAATGAAGTTGCAAAATATTGGAAATGGTCTTTCAGATGTTCTCAAACTTGCTCATAGAATAAAAAAAAAGACTGGAACAAGCCTCATAGCAGGAGGACCCATCGTACGACTTTTTGAAGAAAATTGTTATAAGGTAAAAGAGTTTCATGTTTTCGACGCACTTGTTTATGGTGAAGGAGAAGAAACAATTATTAAATTATATAAAGCGTTTGAGAATGACAAATATTTTGGTGATGTTCCCAATTTACTTTATATGGAAGACGGTGAAATAAAGAAAACAGAATGGAAGTTAGTTGATTTAGACAAATATTCTCCCATTTCTTGGGATGCATTTGAATTGGAAAATTACCTACCAATATTACCTATTAATATGAAAAGAGGATGTCAATATGCTTGTAGTTTCTGTTCCCATTCCCATTTATGGGGAAGGAAAGAAATATCAGATAATTTATGTATTACTTCAAATCAAGAATTTAAGAAGCTAAATATTATCAGAAAGCGTTCTTGGGAAAATATTCGAGAAGAAATTGAGAGAAATTACTATAAATATGGCGTAAATAATCTTTATATCGTGGATTCTACACCTAGTAAACGCCTGCTTAATCAATTAGCAAGTTTCACAATAAAAAATAATTTAAACATTAAATGGATTGCTTTTGCGAGATTTGGGCTTTTTAATGAAAAAGATATGGATAATTTCAAGAAAGGAGGTTTATCAGCACTTTGGTACGGATGGGAATCTGGTGATGTTGAAATTTTAAACCTAATGCATAAAAATATTTCGATTGAACAGGTAAGAAATACATATTCAATTTTGAAAACTAAGGACATATTTTTTGCTGGAACATTCATAATTGGACATCCTGGAGAGACCAAAAAATCTGTTGAGAAAACATTTAAATTTATTCAAGAATTACAATTGGATAATTATAGTATTTCCCCATTTCGTCTTACTCCTGGATCGTATATTTCATATAATCCCCAAGAATATAACATTCGACTCTACCCGAATTGGAAGGAAAAAATATTAAAAGGATACTTACAAGGAAAATCTGAGCTAGAAACTGAATATTATAGTATAGATGAAATTACAAATGTAGAATGGTGGAAATTGTTTGAAAAGTATAGTGATTATCAAAATTGGTTTGACATGCGTGTTAGGGAGAATACTGAGATCTCTCATTTAATGGCATCCCATCTCGGTATGAAACATTTAGAATTTCTTATGAGTTTTTTAAAAGTTATAGAACAAAAAAATAGCCAGAAATTACATGAATGGTTAGAAAGATTATGGAATACAAACCATGAAATTCAAAAAGTTCCTACCTGAAAAATGAATGGAGAAAGCTCATTTCTTATTTTTTTAAAGATTTTTAATTCACCAATTAGTAAATTTTTATTATTAAAAACCAAAGACTTCATTTTTGCTAAAAATCCATCTCAAAATTTAATAAAAGGGTAAAAAATAATTGTTTATCATAAAAAAAAAAACAAATTGATAGAGTTTTTATCAAATATCATGCATTTTATATCACGAAAAATACCGTCACCTATAAATACTTGTTCGCTATTAGTTTAAAATGATAATAAAATTATATTTAACGAGGTGTAATAATGCAATTAAATAAGTTAGAATTAGCAAAGCAAGTTGAGCTTGCAGAAAGGTATTTGAAAGACAAGAATGATGCTAAGGCAGCTAAAGTCCTTAAAAAAATCGTTGACGAGGATCCTTCAAACGACGAGGCTTGGCTTTTGTTAGGCATAGCCAAACGGCGTCTAAAAGAATATGACGATGCGATTGAATGTTTTAAAGTAGCAACAGAATTCAACCCATCAATGGAAGAAGGATGGGGGTTACTTACAGTTACTTATGTTGATCATGGGAAGATTAAAATGGCGAAAGAAAGTATTGAAAAGGCAGCACAATTGAATCCTCACAATGACAAAATTCAATTTTATCGTGACAATTTAATTGATGTTTACAAAAAACACGGTCCTTTCTTTTAAACAGCATTAAAATGATTTAATATTCTTGTTGGGAAATTTTCAAATATTTAAAATCAAGTTATCATCATTAGAAATCATTTACCAATTTTTTTAAGTAGTAATTATCATTAAATTCCTTTTTTTCAGATTACTAAGTTGAAAATATATTGCTTAAATTTATAAATGTAAGCCATAATTACTATGATAACTTAGAAAAAGATATTATTTCTTTTTAAGTCGGTGTTAGGGTATTAAATGAATATTGATCTGGATTTTGGAGAAATCGAGCAGATAGAATTTAGACAGGCATTACATTGGTTTGAAGAAGAATTCGACTATATTTTCGGAAATAAGACTCACGGTTTTAATAACCAAGAAATAAAAATAGCGAATCAACTCTTGGACAAATTATCTGAAACAATAAATAAATATCACGATGAAAGACTACTCTATAGTATGATTTATACTTTGAATAATATAGAAAAAAAACATCCTGAATTTTTTGGAGATTAAAATTTAATTGAAATTTTTTATTAGATTATGATATTTAATAAAAGATTCATTTGAATACCTTAAAATTGTTGTCGCTTTTTCCCATAAGAAATTTCTTCCAGTCTAATAATATATCAATATTTCTGATTTTCATTATAATTTAGAATAAATATTTTTCTTGTCTTTTATCTTTTATACAATACTCTTGTCTTTTATTTTTTATACAATTTATACAATTGAACTACCATAGCCTAAAGGCTATGGATTCCTAATTCATCGACCGTAGTCTTAACTGAATAAGGTCTTTTGCGAAAAATGATAAAAAAAAATACTCTGATAAAAGATTGGACTACTATTTTTTTTTTAATGATTCATTTTTTATTTTCATTAGATAACAACAAAATAAAAAATATCAACTTGGTGATTAAATTCAAGGACAAGGGAATTGATATTGAAAAAATTTATGTCGTTAAAAAGTATTTTACGAGAATTTTTACGGTTTTATCTAAAGATGTGAGGGAGGGATTGCACGATTTAAGTCTTTCCAAGGAAGAGAAAAAGCATGTAAAAAAGGAACTCGCGTTTTTGCCAGAACAAAAACAGCTCGAATATTTGAATGAGTTAAAAAGAAAGCAGAAGTCCATTACTTAACCAATTTCTTCTTTTTAGAAATTAATCATGTTTTTTTAAGCTAAAACCTATTATAATATCATGGAATTAAATATTGAAGAAAAATTCATTATCGATAAATTAAAAGAAAACGACGGCAAACTCAGCTATAAAACCTTGCAACAAATGTGCGAAAACGAATTTGAGGGCGTTCGATTAATATTAAAGAAATTAAAAGAAAAAGGATTAGTCAATTACGATGGAGTTATTCCAGGTTTTTCTGCTGAAATAACGCTAACATGAGAACCATTTTCTATTTAGAAAATCATTTCACTGCTTAACTAAAAATTTAAAACTTTTCTTATCTATTTATATATTATATTTTTATTTAAAACACTATTTACAAGATGGAAATATTATAATGCTATTAGAAGGAAAAAATATAGTAATCACGGGTTCTGGAAGAGGTATTGGAAGACATGTGGCAATAGCCTGCGCAAAAGAAGGCGGCAATATTGGATTAATGTCCAGAACTCTCGAAGAATTGAATGGTACTAAAGAAGAAATTGAAAAATTAGGAACTGGAGTGAAAGTTGTCTTAAAAATTGCTGATCTATTAAAATATGAGGAAGTTGCTGAAGCTTTTAAAGCTTTTTATGATAAACTTGGTCAACTAAATGGGGTGATTGCTAACGCGGGAGCATCGGGTCGCTGGGCATCGCACGAGTTTGATTCCGAAAAGTTTGCTCATATTGTTAATGTGAACATAACGGGGGTATTTAATACATTTAAAGCAGCTTATCCTTATTTAAAAAAAGACGATAAAAAAAATAAAGCGAAATTTCTAATTACAGGAAGCGCTGCTTTCCCTAACGCCATGCCTCAATTTGCTGCTTATACCGCGTCTAAATACGGTGTTGTAGGGCTACAACGAGAGTTAGCTTTAGAATATAAACGAGAAAATATAACTTTTAACATGATCTTGCCCACGATGGTTGATACAATATTGCTACGAGGGAAAAAAGCGGGAGATGGTAGCAAGCCTGATAACATCATGAATCCTTGGGATTTAAACGATTATTTTATATTCTTCATGTCAGATAACTCTAACAGGGTTAACAATGAATTGATAACTACAACCGACTTTGAAGCAGTTATTAAGCTAATATCTGAAGCACCTGCTGATAAAAAGGATAATATTGACGTTTTTAAGGCGTATCTCGAAGAGAAAGCACCAAAAATCTATAATAGCGTCAAGAAACAAGGAAGATTAATAGAATTCTTTTTAAATCGTTCTTAGTAAACTTTTTTTTTATTTTTCTACAAGTTGTACTTTATTTTGTGCTATAAGGTTTTTAATTATTGATTGTTTATTATAGTCAACATCACCATCAATCCTTAGCTTTTCAAGAGATTTGAGAAAAGATATGGAATCTGGCAAAACCTTTATATTATTTCCTGATAAGCTTAAATATTTAAGATTTTGAAGGTTTTTTATTGATTCAGGCAGAGTTTTCAATTTATTATTACTTAAATATAAGTTTTGAAGTGAACAAAGCTTTCCTATAGATCTTGGAATTGCAATTAAATTATTACTTTCTACATCTAAATATTTAAGGTGTTTGAGCTTTTTTATTGATTTAGGAACATGAATTATTTTATTTTTGCTTAAATTTAAGTATTGAAGCAAAGAAACACACCCAATTTTATCTGGAAGCGTTTCTAAGTAGTTTTCCGATAAATTCAGGTTATTTAGCGAATTCATGTGTTCAATTGATTTTGGAAGTCGTTTTAATTTATTATTAGACAAATCTAATTTTTGGATGGACGAGAGCGAACCTATAGAGTTTGGAAGCACTTCTAAATTATTTTGATCTAATTTCAAAATCTTCAATGACTTCAAGGCTCCTATTGAGAGGGGAAGATTTCGCAATCGATTTCTAGCCAACTCCAATTTTTCAAGAGAAGACAGTTTTCCAATTGATATGGGAATTTCAATTAAATTATTTCTATTAATCATAAGTGCTTTAAGTGCTTTAAGCGTTAGGATTGAATCGGGAACCGTTTTTAGCTCGTTACAGTTTAAAAATAACTTCTTTAAACCATTTGCTCCAGCGATTATTTCAGGAAGTCTTGTTATACCGCAATAAAATAACCCTAGGCCCACTAATCGTTCATTTTCTACTTTAAACCCGATTGTAAGGTGATTTATTTCAGAAACAACGGGTAGGATTCTATCTAGTTCGTTTTCAAAAAACTCTAGTATTTTTAAATCTTCTAAAACTAATTTTTTTTTCGCTTTTTCAGCTAGTTTTATTAGTTTTTCCATTTCTTTTGGGTTTTCTTCTAAAATTTTTCGTTCTTGTTCCAGTTTTACTCTTTTCATCTCGTAATTATAACACTTACAGCAAAAAAATTGCAAATTTTGACTATCCCACAATTCTTTCATGTGTTCCTTGGACATTCTCCGATTCAAGCTGTAAGCTTCATTAAAATTCAATGTTTGATTACATGCCCAGCAAGATCTTTTATTAATGGTTTCAGTTTGAACATTAAACTCTGGGATTTTTAACACCCAATTAATCCAATATAATAAAAATTAATTCTTAAATAGAGAATTATATTAATGAAATTTAACTTTTCACTCTTGTTTCAAAGAAATCTCAAGGAAGAAAAAATTTAATTCTTTAAATAAAGTAAAAGAAATATTTTTGAAAAATCAAAACCCTTTAAATTAACAAAAGAAAAGATAAAAAAGAAACCTTTTCATGAGCAATGAAACGGGGGAATAATTCTCTTGATTTCTTAATAACTAACTCATTTTTCGATTTAAATTAAAACTTATTCATTAGAAATCATTTTTATTTAAAATAAAATAATTTAATCTTTAATCCTAATTTCCATTTACTAATAGGATAAATCTGGCGTATCGATGGAGACACGGGCTCCCGTTATCTTTCAACTCAAGAATCACGTGAACGAGTCCAGATTCTTCTGGGTTCCTGAACGAAATAGTCGTTTTTGGATCAAATGGTGTATCGATTTTTACGATTCCCTTGTACGTTCCAGCCTCTTTATAGCAGAACCAGTGAAAAAAGAGCTTATTTCCATCTGGATCAGAAGATCCCATCGCATCTAACTCGATTACGTCGCTACCAATTACTTTTCGATTTAATTCACCTTTCACAATAACCTTTGGAGGATGGTTTGCTTCGTTATAATTTGGCGTAGACGCCCAATCCATCCGAGCTGCAAAATCGTGTTGATAAGCTTCACGCCAACGCCAGATTGTCGCCTGGTTAGACACGTACACGCCATTCACGTCGCCCTTTAATTCCCCAGATCCGTCTCCAACAATTACGGTATCATTACTGTCCGTGAAAATCGGTCTCTTCTCCCTTTTTGGCTGAGCTAACCTGTAACGTCCTCCCCAACCGCCAAAAGTAGGACTATGAGGACTTCGCAACCCATTTGGAATGAGCCATAAAAAAGTTTGCGTATCTGTTTCCATCGCATATATCGTCCTAGGATACACCATTCCTAACGGTCCGTGGTTCTTTCGCACATTATTCCTTAGCCATTTTTTTGTTATTAACGATGAATCGGGACCATCTTTAAATTTATACCACAATTCCCCCGATATGCCAGCCCACGTTGCTTTTTGATGGTTCTTGCTCGCTGCCAAAATAAACTCCATATTAACTTCCCCGTGTGGAATGTCAAACGGAGTGTTAATGTAAAAAAGATTAGGAAAGTTATCTTTTAGCCAATGTGAAGCGTGGTCTTGATCGACGTGACAATAAACTCTCATCTTACTTATAAAGGCGTCGAGTTCTTCTTTGTCTCGATTTTTCCGAACTTTCCATAATGCCTGAGCTAGCACGTTTGCTCCACCCCAGAGAGTAACCCAGATCGGTCTTGGATCATCTCTGTCAATGACTTTTATTGTCCACTCTGAACCTTCCGTGTCTTTTCCCGTACCAACCCCGTCCATTCCATACTCGTACGTTCCATCCTTTAAAATCGCAAGAAGTTCTTCTTTTGTAGGGAAATAATCTCCGGTGTGTTCCATCAAATTATCTCGCGGTGTTCCGCTATATGCGTCAATAATTTCCTCCATCAAATCTCGGCGTAAGATATTCCTTTGCCACATTGATGTACACGGAACCAACCCCTCAATGTCAAACTCGTTTGCATAAGTCAAAAGCCGAACGAGCGACTGTGCGTCATCTGGTTCATTTCCAATATCAGAATGCACTAAAAGGCGCGGTCGCACGAGTGGATCGTAAATTCCAAACTCATCTGTCTTGAAATTAATCATTTATAAAATTATTCCTAATTTTAATATTAATTTAATAATGAAAGGTTTTTTTATAGGTTTTTGCATGAAGGTGAACATCTGACAAATTTGAGATTAGAATTGAACTATATAGCTTTATTACAAGGATTTGGTTTTAATTAATATTAATTTAATTTCAATATTTAGCATTCATATAAAATTACGTGTCAATAATAATTAATAACGATTGGACTTCTTTTAAAAGAATAGACGACAAATAAATTCATTACTAAAGAAGTAATCACGAAATATATCTAACCAGATTTTCTTTCAATTTCAGGAATTAATATCATGAAATTACTTCCTTTCGTGTGATCTCCTTTAACCTTATCTTCCACCCAAATTTGACCGTTGTAGGATTTTATTACTTTCTTCACGAGCGATAATCCAAAACCCATGCCTTTAGTGCCTTTTTCCTGTTCATGGCCTTTTTTGAATATTATTTTCTTTAAATCGTCACTAACACCTATTCCATTGTCAATAAATTCTATCTTGACATAATTTTTGTTTTCTTGTCTCTCTTTGGAAATTTTGATGAAAATTACTGGTAATGGATTGTCATTATATCTTACCGCATTATTTAAGATATTTTGAAAAACATCAAACAACAATTCGTTTGCTTGGACTTTTAAGTCCTTGTTCACATGCTTGATATCTATCTTAATAGTTCGATCGAGAAAACTATCTTGAGTAAATTTTATCGCATCTTCTAATTTCTCATGGATTACGATTTCTTCCGTATCTATTTCAACTCCATCCTCAAACTGAGATAACTTACGCACATTAGAAATTAGATTTGTTCCTTTAATGACTTGTTCTCTAATTATATCAATCATTTCGCTCATTTCTTTCGTTTTGTCGGGCTCTTCTTGATAAAGTGAGTAAAGTTGAACAGATGACTTGATATTGTTTAACACATTATTTATATCGTGAGCAAATAGATCTTTATAGAAATTTGCCTGTTCGTAAGCCTTACGGTATTTCTCTTCAGACTTTTCTAATTTTCGTTGCGCTTCTTTTATCCGTGTAATGTCTATAAATGCCTCTAACAAGACATTTTCTCCACTGAGCGTTATTGGAATAACAGACTTTAAAATAGGAATTTCAATTCCTTCGCGACTAATAAAGAATCTTTCAGACTTATCAATTTGCTGGCCTTGATCTATAATAGGACAAGCTCCTTTATTTGCCGGACAAAATGTTTCGTAACAGCTTTTTCCAACGATATCTTCTTTAGTATCATATCCCAACATTTCTAAAGCTGCTTTATTGGCAGAGCGTACTTTTTTATCGTATCCTAATGATAGAATTCCGACGGGTAATAATTTTAAAATCTTTTTCATTGTTTCGTGTGATCTTTTTATTTCTTGTTCGGCTTGTTTTTGATCAGTTAGATCGTCGTAAACCGCTACAATCTCACCGGTAGATAATTTATAGATGTAATTATCTCTCCAGCCAGTAATCCTCTCGTCTTTATAAAGAGAAATTGGATGACGTTCTGGCTTTCCAGTTTTCCAGACTCTCTGAAATGCGTCAAATAAACCAAACTCTTTTACACCTGGGAACACTTCAAGAACACTTTTGTATAATAGATCTTCTTTTTTAATGGATTCAATTTTTTCTCCAGCCAAATTAAAATCGCTGAAAATAAAATCTCTACCATCATCAATAGCTTTGTATATCGCTACTCCACTACTCATGTAGTTAAAAAGTTCTCTAAACTTTTCCTCGGATACTTGTAATGCCTCGTTAAATTCACGATGTTCGGTCATATCTCGTGCTACACTTAAGAACGTCTCTACAACTCCATCCTTTTTTATAGGAATAGCATTTATTTCGTAATCTCGTATGGTACCATCTGCACAAACCGCTTTTACCTCAAATCCTCTTATTTCTTCACCTGCTCGTAGTTTAGCAACTCCCTTTAATAATTCTTCAGTATTATCCCCTCGAAAATAGTCAAGAAGGTTCTTCGCTTTAATATCCTCAAGAGAATATCCAATATTATCTAAAAATGACTGGTTTGCTTCAAGAAAATTTCCTTCAGAATCAGTAATGTAGGTAATCTCTGGATTCGCTTCGAAAAAAGTTCGGAATTTTTCTTCTGATTCTTTCAATTGTTGTTCAGCTTTCTTGCGCTCGGTAAATTCTTCTGAACTAACTATTACTATATCGGGAGGAATGAAACTATAATTAATAGAGAAACTTTTTTTCGCTCCCGTGGGCTTAGAAAAGAATTTAACATCTTTTTGAAAATTAATTTGCTCGTTATAGCATTGATATAAATTCTTTAAATGATCATGTTGCTCTTTAAACAATTCTGATGCTTTAAATCCTAAACTGTTTTTTATATTCTTAGTTGAAACTTTCTCAGCAGCAGCATTATAATCAATTAATATTAATTCTTCTCCAATCTTTTGAAACACATGAGTTGGAATTGGAATGCTATGAAATAACGCCCTAATATTATCTTCAGATTTAATTAAAAAATTTTCTATCCTTGGCAAATATATCAGTTTTTACACAAAAAAATTATTTTTTATAAAAAAATGTAAAGAACAAATTTTTTGTCATCATTTTAATTGTCAATTATAAATTTAGTTAAAGATCTATATAAATCTTTACACAAATGTATCTATTGCGATAAATTTTTATTTACAAAATTTCACATCAGAATTTTCTTATAACAGAATAGTTACCGCTTTGCATTTCTTCATGTCGTATTTCTTCCTTATATCCTTTAAACTTCGGCTAAAGTTAAAAGTGATTGATATTCTGTTAATTCGTCCATCATTAATTTAATTAATTCATCGAGATTTTTTACTCCAAATCTCATCAATCTATCTTTTAATGAATTTTGAATAACTTTTATCAAACCGACATAATTTACTTGTTCTAAAGGTTTAAATGGGCCTAATTCGTCCTTAATTGCCAATTTTAACAACCCTCTGGCTGCGGGAGGACTGATATTAATAAATTCTGCTAATTTATCGCCTAATATATTAATTACTTCCATATTTCCCCCCTTCAAGCAATTGTTTTTTTATCAAATCCATTAATTCTTCTTCTGATAACTCTTTAATCTCTAAGGGTTGATAGTTCTTATTAAAAAATTTTTTAAGAAAATTTGGCATTACCCAGGCAATTAAAAACCCGATAGAGAAAACAACTGCATTTATAGCCATGATACCAAAAACAATTAAAGCCTGAGCATTGTTAGGATCTCCCCACTTAACATTCCATGGTTGAAATAATTGAGGGATAACGTTTAAACTTAAAAGAAATGAAAATAGGGAAATCATTTTATATCTCATTTTTA